>JBHBMT010000193.1:0-2578 GCA_041773075.1 Moraxella sp. | reverse complement strand
TGGCTCAGCACCAAAAGCGGTGGGTGCATTTGAGAAAATTTTACTTTCGGTGTTTAATTGGCAATGGATTTCAATGCCGATGACAACTTCATAGCCGTCAATTAGGGGGGCTTGGTTAGTCATAAATTTTCCTATTAACTATAAAAATTTAATGGGTTATAAAAATGGATAAATTTCTTTACCAATTTGTGCCATTATTTCATCTTTTTGATTTTTAAAATCAAGGGATTTACCATCATGTGGCTGAGTGATAAATAAGCTGACAAAATAAGATTTATTATTTTCATTCCAAATCACAGCAATGATATTTTTTGATTCACTACCTGTGCCTGTTTTGTCGCCAATTCGCCAATTTTTTGGTAAATATTTTCTCAATAAATTATCAGCAACTTTATCATTGATAAGCCAAGTTATCAACTGTTCTTTGCTTTGATTGGATAGGATATTGTCTGTAATCAATGCTTTTAGGCTTCTTGTATAAGGAATTGGTTTTGCGGTATCACTGGTTTCACCATAATGTGAGCGATTTAGTAAAGGTTCATTATTTGCTAACACCATATCCGCCCCAATCTCTTTCAAAAATTGATTGAATGCAGTCAAGCCCCCAGCTCTATCCAACAAGATATTGGCAGAGCCATTATCACTCAGTGTTATGGTAGCTTCGCACAATTCACTAATAGAAATTGGTTTATTTTCATTAAAGTATTTTTTGCAGACAGGAGAATATTCTATCAAATCGCTTTCTTTAATGATGATTTTTTCATTTAAATCCAATTTTCCTTTATCTACAAGTAATAATATATGGCTTGCGATAAAGGCTTTAATGGTGCTATTAACAGGAAAATATTCATCACCACGATGGCTGGATATTTCACCACTGTCAGCAATAATCGTCATACCAATTTTGGCATTAAATTTATTTTCCCAAATTGGCAATATTTCTTTTAATTTATTTTGTAATAAATTTGGATTTTTTGTTATCTTGTCATTAGGTAAATGGTTATTGGATAAACTCGTTTTGCATCCAGTTAATAAATTGCCAGAAAAAATAATAGGTAGTGCCAATAAGGTTTTTTGTAAAAAATGACGGCGTTGCATCATTATCCCCTTTTATTGCTTGGGATAAATTTATCATTTATCCCAAATCCAAAATCACTTCACCAAATCCGCCATCTCTTGATGAAACTTGGTATTCGCCTGATACACATGAGCGGTTTTTAGAAGTTCGCTTTCCGCCCAATGTTTGCCAATGAGTTGCAAGCCCACAGGCAAACCGCCAACAAAGCCCACAGGGTGCGATAGACTTGGCAAGCCCGCCAAATTCACGCCAATGGTATAGACATCGCCCATATAGATTTCGGCAGGGGAGAGATTTTCGCCCAATTTATAGGCAACCGTTGGGGCGGTGGGTGTGGCGATGATGTCGCAGGTTTCAAAGGCTTTTAAAAAGTCGTTTAAAATCAGGCGGCGAACCTTTTGAGCCTTGACATAATAAGCATCAAAATAACCTGCGGACAGGGCATAAGTTCCCATAATGATACGGCGTTGCACTTCCGCCCCAAAGCCTTCCGAGCGACTACGAGTATATAAATCGTGCAAATCCTTAGGATTTTCACAGCGATAGCCATAGCGGACACCGTCAAAACGAGATAAGTTGGAGCTGGCTTCGGCAGGGGCTAAAAGATAATAAGTGGCAAGGGTAATTTGTGGGTCGGTCAAATGCACATCTACCAAAGTCGCCCCCAAATCTTGATAGACTTTTAAAGCATCTTCAATTTTGGCTTTAACATCAGCATTTAACCCCGTGCCAAAATATTCTTGCGGTACGCCCACTCTTAGCCCTGCAAGCGGTTTGTCGCCACTCACTTTGTCAAGTTCGCCAAGCCAATCAGGAACTTCTTTGTTTACACTTGTACTGTCTTTGGGGTCATAACCGCTCATCGCCTGCAAAAGACACGCACAGTCCAATGCCGAGCGCCCAAATGCCCCTGCTTGGTCAAAACTGGACGCATAGGCAATCATACCAAAGCGAGACACGCGCCCATAGGTAGGCTTGATGCCTGTCAAACCACAAAATGAAGCAGGCTGACGAATAGAACCACCTGTATCCGAGCCTGTCGCCACAGGTACAAACCCTGCCGCTACCGCCGCTGCCGACCCACCTGACGATCCCCCTGGCACACGCTCCAAATCCCAAGGATTATGCACTGCCCCATAATAGGATTTTTCATTGTCCGAACCCATGGCAAATTCGTCCATGTTAAGCTTGCCAAGGCTTATCATACCTGCATTGGCGATATTTTCTACAATGGTAGCGTTATAAGGCGACACAAAGTTATAAAGCATTTTTGAGCCACAAGTGGTCAGCACCCCTTGAGTACAAAAAATATCTTTATGTGCCATCGGTACGCCTGTCAAGGGGTGGGCATTGCCTGACTTTAGGCGTTCGTCTGCTAATTTTGCCTGTTCTAAGGCAAGTTCTGGCGTAACGGTAATAAAGCTATTCACCGCTTTATCGTGTGTGTCAATACGATTTAAAAAATGCTCTGTCAACTCAACCGAGCTAAATTGTTTGGTC
>JBHBMT010000192.1:0-4107 GCA_041773075.1 Moraxella sp. | reverse complement strand
GGCTATCTGACTTATCTTGCCCCAAGCCGTGTCAATCTACAACTGATGCAAGAGCGTTATCCTGAAGTGGAGTTTCGTGCGACAAGGGAGCATTGATGGTTTGACAAAGCTTCTTTTCGGAACTATAATAAGAATACAACTCTCCCTTTATAACTGTCATTTGGTTGGCTGTTGTTTAGGGCTAAAAAAACCGCTTTTTGGCGGTTTTTTGTTTGAAAATTATTCTTAATCTCAAAAGAGACTATCCTGTTTTGGGGGTTTTTCGTTATCCTTGGTCTGTGAGTTGGTATTTCTATCACATAAACAGCTTAGCAGCGATTCAATTGTTTGATCTATTACCGCAAGGTCAGGATTTATTATGATTGGGCTTGGTGTCTCATTTATGATTTGACGATTTAAAGCATACTTTTCATTATTATCATGAAATGGATGATATATAACTGCACGCAATAAATTATATTCACGCGCCTTGCCTAATGCATGGCGTGACCCACTATCGTTACCTTGGTTGTTTTGTGCATAGCTTGCTGACAAAAGAACGCAATCGCTATATAAGGCTTGCAGTCTATCTCTTTCTATATAGCGACTAATCAACTCTCGATGGCTATTTGGTTTGGCAAGATATTCTGTGATAACAAGACCGCCCCTATCAACAATATCTCTAGCGAGTTGGGTGTTGGCACTCGGCTGTATATCATTTAAAGGGCTTGGCAAAATAGCAATTGTCAAACCATTGGCGCACAGTGTTTCATGGTGTGCAATGGCATCACATCCATTGGCAAGCCCGCTTACGATGATGATGTTTTTGGCAACCAATTTTCTAACAACATGGCGCTCATCAATTTCGGTTTGTTGATCTGGGTTAAGCAAACCGATAACTGCAATATTTCTATTGTTTGAATTTAGTAGGGTAATATCACCCTTGTAAAACAAAACCGTTGGTCTTTCAGCGGCTTTCACATTGCCACGACAGTTTGGAAAGTGCTTATCGTGCAATGCTACAACACCATCACAGTTTTCACCAAGTAATAGAATCTTATTTTCAAAATCTTGTTTTTTTGCATTAAAATCTGCTACCGTAATAGAGTTGTTTTTTTGTGTTTGTAAAATTTTTTCCACAATGGTTTCTGAGCAATCATTAGGCTTGATATTATTATGTATCCAAGCATTGCCGATACCACGGTAAGTTTTCGCTGCCATTATATTTAGGGTATTATCGGTGTATTTCATGAATTAGTTCCTGTATTGCTGTTCAGTTGATTAATAAACATTGAAAGGTCAAATCTGTTTCTTGGAGCAGTTTTGGCAATTGCGAACAGAGTGACACTTTTGGCTCCATGATCTAGCAAGCACTGGAGAGCATCTTCGTCAATATTTACAGTTCTTGTATAGATATCATCAATAAGTAAAATATTCTTGCCCTTTATCTCGGGTGATATATGACAAGTATCTTTGGTTATACCAACATAGGGCATTTCACCATTATTTTCTATATTGCTGCGGCTCAGATGCGTTGTTTTTGTGTCAGTATGTCGAATGATAAAATCTATACCATTTCCAAAAACATGTGGTAATCTTTCTTGGGTAAAAGTAACTCGTGGGGTTCTTGTAATTCCTATGCGTGGACTTTCTCCAAATAAGGACTTAAAATAATTTCTAAATGCTAGCTGATTTTCTTGATAGTTTTCTAGGGCTTTTGCTCTAGGCACAATACAAATGTATAGCTTTTCATTAAAGACACTGATATTTTGATAAATATAATTTAGCTCATTGATCATATTATCATGCAGAGCTGATACGGCATGGTTCAGTTCATTAACAGGTGTGCTATTGAAAGTGTTTTTCATAACATTAATATAGTCTGGGTTATTCGGTTGATTGTAACCTGTATAATCAGTTCTGTAAAATGCCCGAACAGCTTGTTGAAGATATTCATTGGGTTTTATGATAAATTCATTAAGCATAGCTTTCTCCTGTTTTGCTGATGTGATAAATATTTTCTCTTGGTATCCCTAGGTTTAGACAACTAATTATTTCTTCGAGATTATCTTCAAACACAAAAATATCGCTAACTGGTGTCATTAATTGATTTGTGGCATATTTATATTTTTGTGTTTTTTGACAAAAGACCTGACTAAAATACATCTCCATATTGTGATGGTTTAGAGTTTCAATGGCTCTTCTCTGCATACTGCTTGTGACAAGATATATTTTGCTATTGGATTGGGCTATTAGTTTGATAATTGCAGCCAAATCCTGATTTAGGATGGTTTTATCGAGATAGTTTTGGTAGGTTGTAGTTTTTCGTAGAATTATTTCATCTATTTTTGAGATGTTTACTGACACTAAGGTGTCTTTGGTGATGCGTTTATTTTTTAATCGTTCCAACGAGTACGGGATTACACCAAGAATTTCTTTGATGGCTTGTAGATAGGCAAGTGAATTTGCGACATCGGTATCCACTAAGGTGCCATCAAGATCCACTAATATAGTGCTATGACTATTGATTTTTTGTGCAAAAGTCTCTAAAATCACTGTACATCCATGGTAAATGAAGAAATTTTACTGCCTATAAAAGGTAGTATCAACCAACAAAACAGCAATTTTATTAACCATTTTTTAATATCTTCTAACCACAAAACAGGTTTTCTATGCCAATACACACCAACTTGCAAAAGCTACGGTCTAAGCTTGATTTGAGCCAAGAAGAGATGGCTTATGAGTTGGGCATGTCAAAAAATGGCTACGGTAAGCTTGAGCGTGGCGAGAGCAAAATTACTGTTGAACATCTGCAAAATATTGCTAATGTGTTTAATATTGATATTGTAGATTTATTAAAAGAAGAGCGTGATTTTTCACTGCTGATTGGAGATAATCACGGTAATTATGCCAATAAATACTATGACAACGCCCAAGAAGTCGAAAAATTACAACTCATCATTGACCACCAAAAACAACTACTTGAACAAAAAGACAAAGAAATTGAGCTGTTAAGACGATTGCTTGACGCTTAAAAGCACTGCATCTCATCGATCACCAACCCGCCCAAATGACCGCCAAGTTCTACCCATTGCCAACTGCCTAAGTATTGGCGTATGATGATGTCATAACGATAAAAGTCATAACAACAAAAAAGGATCATTATGAACATCTCAATCATCGGCCAAGGCAACATGGCCAACGCCATCAAATCCCATCTACAAGACGCCGGCCATACGGTCACGCTCATCGGTCGTGATGTCCCTGATACACTGGATTCATTGGTGATTTTGGCGATTCCGTATGCATCACATCAGCAGTTTGTGGCGGATAATCAGGCCAAGCTTAGCGATAAAATCATCATTGATATCTCAAATCCTGTTAATTTTCAGACGCTAGACACCTTGGTTGTGCCACAAGGCGAGTCAGCAGCAAGCTTGCTACAGCAGGCATTGCCATCATCACGCATCCTAAAGGCATTTAACACCACATCGGCATTTATGCTAAATGCCAAGAAAGTCGCCGATCGTGATGCGCCGACGGTACTGATCGCAGGCGATGACGCCGACGCCAAACACACACTCATCACCGCCTTACAAGGCTCAAACCTAAATGCTGTGGATGTCGGTAGCCTTCAGCAAGCCAAGCAGTTAGAAGCACTTGGGATGCTGCAGATGTATCTGGTCAAAAACGGCATCACTGCCAAGACGGGCGGATTCTCGCTCTTGGGCTTGACTTCGGATAAATAATCAATCACACCACAATAAACAGGAAAATGACATGAAATACACTCTAAAATCATTGGCGCTCCCCATGGCGGCAGCGATGCTAAGTGCTTGTGCTGCCACACCAAGCGTCACGCAGCCTGTCATCGTCAGCACAAATACACCATCAGTGACTCAGCAGGCGAGTGAAGCTGCCGTACGAGCCGTCATGCAGCGTTATCAGCAGGCGATGCGCACTGCTGATGTGGATGGGATTGCAAGCGTGCTGCATCCTGATGTGGTGACTACTTTTCAAGATCGCTTAACTGCCAAAGGCAAAGCACAGGTGCTACAAAATTATCAAGGTACCTTTGCGGCGATGGATTTTGGCACCATTGATTATGTGATTGATGACATCGTCGTC
>JBHBMT010000191.1:0-11715 GCA_041773075.1 Moraxella sp. | reverse complement strand
TTAATAACACCATTGTAACGATTACTGATCGTCAAGGTAATGCATTGGCTTGGGCCACGTCAGGTGGACAAGGCTTCCGTGGTTCACGTAAATCAACACCATTTGCCGCTCAGGTTGCTGCTGAAGTTGCTGGTAAAGCAGCACAAGAGTATGGCTTGAAAAATATTGATGTCTTGGTAAAAGGTCCAGGACCAGGTCGTGAGTCTGCGGTTCGTGCATTAGGGGCATTGGGTTATAAGATTAGCAGCATTAGCGATGTTACCCCCATTCCACATAACGGCTGCCGCCCGCCTAAAAAGCGTCGCGTTTAAGGAGATAACTCATGGCTCGTTACATTGGTCCAAAATTAAAATTATCACGCCGTGAAGGTACAGATTTACAACTAAAATCTGGAGTTAAGGCGTATGATGTAAAAACAAAAAAAGCAGGTCGCGCACCTGGACAACATGGCAATAGCAATGCCAAAACTTCTGAATATGCCTCTCAGTTACGTGAAAAACAAAAAGTTAAGCGTATTTATGGTGTGCTAGAGCGTCAATTCTCTAACTACTACAAAGAAGCAGCCCGTATGCGTGGTGCAACAGGTGAAAACTTGCTGACTATGCTAGAGCGTCGCTTAGACAATGTCGTATATCGTATGGGTTTTGGTGCCACTCGTGCAGAAGCACGTCAGTTGGTTAGCCATCGCGCTATTTTGTTAAAAAAAGCAGGTCGTGACGAATTTGTACGCGTTAATATCCCATCTATTCAAGTTCAAGATGGCGATGTGATTGCAGTACATGAAAAATCAAAAGAGCAATTGCGCATTAAAAATGCTGTTGAGCTTGCGACCCAACGTGGCATTCCTGAGTGGTTAGAAGTTGACCACAGTAAGCTACAAGGTACATTCAAAAATGCACCAGAACGTAGTGAATTGCCAGCCGAAATCAACGAACATTTGATTGTTGAGTTGTATTCTAAATAATCCAAATTAACCGAGGTGACAATATGACACATGCAACAGAGTTTCTAACGCCGAGTACCATCAGTGTGGACACGGTTAATGGAACAACTGCAAAAGTCACGCTCGAGCCGTTAGAACGTGGGTTTGGGCATACCTTAGGGAATGCCTTGCGCCGCATTCTATTGTCTTCATTGCCTGGCGCTGCTGTAATTGAAGCGCAAATTGAAGGCGTGGATCATGAGTATTCAACACTAGAAGGTCTACAAGAAGATGTGTTGGATTTATTGTTAAACTTAAAGCGTTTGGCGATTAAACTGTATGATCAAAATGAAGCTTATTTAACTTTGGATAAACAGGGTGCAGGTGTTATTACTGCTGCTGACCTTGAGTTACCACATAATGTTGAAATTGCCAATCCTGAGTTGGTATTGGGAACATTAAATGAGCGTGGACATTTAAAAATGCGTCTGCGCGTGGCAACAGGTCGTGGTTATGAGCCTGCCAATCAACGTCGTGAAGATGCTAATTCAAAAATCATCGGCTGTTTGAAGTTGGACGCAAGCTTTAGTCCAATCATTCGCGTGGCATATGATGTTGAAAATGCTCGTGTAGAACAGCGTACTGATTTGGATAAACTAATCATTGAATTAGAAACAAACGGCACGATTGACCCTGAAGAGGCAATTCGCAAGGCGGCAACAATTTTGCAACAACAAATTGCGATTTTTGTTGACTTGGAAGCTGAAGAAGCCCCTGAGCCTGTCAAAGTAAAAGAAGAGATTGACCCTGTGCTATTGCGCCCTGTGGATGATCTTGAATTAACGGTTCGTTCAGCAAACTGCTTGAAAGCTGAAAACATTTATTATATTGGCGATTTGGTACAACGCTCTGAAACCGAGCTGCTAAAAACACCAAATTTGGGTAAGAAGTCACTCACCGAAATCAAAGATGTGTTGGCATCTAAGAATTTGGAATTGGGTATGCACTTAGAAAATTGGCCGCCTGCTGATTTGCGTGTAGATGACCGTTTTTCTTACCGTAGCCGTTAACCATTTTTTAAGGACTACTTACCATGAGACATCGTAAAAGCGGGGTTAAGCTGGGTCGTACCAGCAGTCATCGTAAGGCTATGTTTCAAAACATGACTAATTCATTGTTTGAACATGAGCTAATCAAGACTACCTTACCAAAAGCCAAAGAGTTGCGCCGTGTGGCAGAACCTTTGATTACTTTGGCAAAAGAAGACAGTGTTGCCAATCGTCGTTTAGCATTTAGCCGTACTCGCAACAAAGCTGTTGTAGGTAAATTATTTAGTGAGTTGGGACCGCGTTATCAAACTCGCCCAGGTGGCTATTTGCGCATCATTAAATGTGGCTTCCGTGATGGTGATAATGCACCAATGGCTTATGTAGAATTGGTTGATCGTCCATAAGCTAGCCTTAGCATGATTGATAAAAACCAAGATGTTTGCATCTTGGTTTTTTTGTTGAGGGTTTGTAACGGATATGCTGACAAATTAATGATGTTTTAATCCACTACTGACTAAATGAAAATAAAAGCTTTGCTTATCTCCGCTTATTCAGAAATGGATGATTGGTTTTTGGCTTTCTGTATTAATAAAATTTTCTTGATATTTTTTGCTTATTTTTAAGAATGGATGATGTAGCTTAATTTTTTTGGGTACAACTTTGAGACAACAAATGCATCTTGTAATTAAGCGTGAAAACGTATCAAAAATGTTTTTTTTGTAAGTTATAAAAGACCACTAACATCACTAACACCCTGACGAATCAAGATGGTGGGATGATGCGTCATATCTATAACGCTGCTCAGATGCGTTGTACCAATGCCCGTATTTAAAAAAATAGCGACCTGCGTGGATAATCTGTCTTCAATATCATAAGGGTCATCCAAGATGGGTGTATCAGGCAGCATAAGAGTGCTGGTGAGTAGTGGCTCGCCTAATGCTTGTAGTAGCTGCATGGCAACGGCATTGCTAGGTACGCGAATGCCAATGGTTTTTTTCTTGGGGTGCGCTAATTTTTTTGGCACATCTTTGCTGGCTTCTAGAATAAAGGTGGTTGCGCTTGGAGTATGTGCCTTTAGGAGGCGGTATTGTTGATTGTCCACCTTGGCGTAAGTGGCAATTTCGCTTAAGTCTTGACATAATAAGGTGAATTGATGTTTATCCTCTAATTGGCGTACGCGTTTGAGGGTGTCTAGTGCTGATTTTGCCCCTAATGCCAACCCAAAAGCATAGCTAGTATCTGTGGGGTAAATGATTAATTTATCGTTTTTTAGGGCGGTCACTGCTTGAGCGATAAGGCGAGGTTGTGGGTTGTCAGGATGAATGTAGAGTACTTGCATAATAATGTCCTTATAATTTATTGATGGTGCTATAATGTCTAAAGAGTGTGTCAATTGTCTTTTTTTGAACAACAAGCAACCGATATTGGTCAATTTGCCAATGTTTATCAAAGACAAACAGCCCTCCTGTTGCAAACAGTTGGATAAAATGACATCGAATGCTTATTTTATCAAAAATGCATAAAAATAGGATAAAGCATCCTAACAACATTCATTAAAGTGTAAACCCATCTTGACATAAAAGCAACAATAATACTAACAGGACTTTGGCATCTGTTGGTAGGGTGTTGGGAGAGTTGAGATAGGCGAAAGCTTGAGCGTGCACATCTTGGGCAAAGGTGCTGTCGGTGGTATCAAAATCGGCGTTAAGATTGTCTTGTGAGACATAAAAATAACGACAGCACGCCAAAGTTAATAAACATTCTATGGCTTGCGGTTTAATTTCTACTTGTTCAAAGGCTTGTTGCGCTACTTTATCTCGCCCATCTTTTGCATACCAATATCCAAAATCATTTAGGGCGCGCCGTTTTTTGCCTGCAATACACCAATGACTGATTTCATGTAGGCTGCTGGCAAAATACCCATGAGCAAAAACAATTTGGGCAGGCTTACCATCATAGCTGGCAAAGTATTCGGGTTCATCACCGCCACGCACCAAGACGGTGTGATGATGACAAAAGACGGTATTAAAAACATCAATCAGCCAATCGGTCAGCTGTCTGTCATCATCAGGATTGTTTTGGGTGATGGTGCGCCAAAGGTGACGTTTTTGTTGCAGCCAGTGGTGTGTTAGATGGATATTGTCTAGGGTGGTGAAAGTGGTTTTGGTGTGCTCAAAAAGAGTCTGCCAAAGTGAGGGTAAATGCTTGGGGCTTAAGGTATCAAAAGTAATTGCAGTCATAATAAATGCGTTGATAGGGAGTGGTTTTAAAAGGTGTAATCAGATTAAGTTATCAATTTTATTTAATAAAAAATTTACTATAATATAAGTAAAATTGAAATTATTATTGGTTTGTCAAGAGGATGGTTTGTATCAGTTTTGATGGAGTTATCAGCGTTTTGGGTGATGAACTGTTTATTATAGCAAATTGATTGTTAATAAAAAAGCCAAGCAAAATTGCTTAAAATATGAAATAATACCAAGGATTGATAAATAGAGATAAAAATTATGAGTGCAGTTCATTCCCAAAGTGTGCAATTTCCTAAAAATATTTTGATGGAAAAATGGTTTGAGATTGGATTTTTTTGGCAGGGTAACTTGGCAATCAGTGAGATGCCAAGATTATGCCAACAGGTAGATAAAGCATTGCAACAAGCGCAGTGTCCCGAATTTGAATTAACTTGTCGTTTGTTTAAGCAAGATAACATTGTGCAGATATGTTATGATGTTGTGGGAGTGGTGCATTTACATTGTCATCGCTGTTTAATGCCTATGAGTATTGATATATCAGGAAGATATCCAGTGGCATTGTTACAAAATGCAGAGGAAATAAATCAGCTAGAAGAAGATGCACCTTATGTGTTGCTAGAGGAATTAGGGGGTGATGGACGATGGCTGCCTTTGCTGGATTTATTAGAGGATGAGTTAATTTTGGCACTACCTTTATCGGTGCACCATGCAGACTGTGATATGCCTGTAGAATTTGTAGAAGAAGTGATAGAAGAGCCCAAAGAAAACCCTTTTGCTGTATTGGCAACTTTGAAGAATACCCCTTCTTAGAGCAAAAAAAACACTTTCTTATTATAAAAATTTTGTGTATAATGCCACGTTTATTGTGTTTTCTTAATCTAAAAAGGGTTTGCTTGGTGACAGCGTCGGTCATTGGGGCAGACTGATAAATTACCATAGGAGTTACCATGGCAGTTCAACAAAACCGCAAGAGCCGCTCACGCCGTGATATGCGTCGCTCTCATGACCACATCACTTTGCCTACGCTAAGTGTTGATAGCACCACTGGTGAAAAGCATCTGCGTCACCATGCCACCAAAGATGGCTTTTATCGTGGTCGCCAGTTGTTTAGAGTTAGCCAAGACAGCTAATCTTGCTGATATAAAAAAACCAAGTCAAGACTCATGGAGTCCATTGGCTTGGTTTTTTGTTTTTTTATGGCAACAAGAGAGCTAAAGCGGTGTACAGTTAGGCACGTTTTGCGGTATAATGCGCCTTTTAAACAATGACAAAGCTTTTGGTTTTAGGATAATAATGATGACAGAAATACAAAAAACACCTCGTTTTGCACTGTTGTTCCCTGGTCAAGGGTCGCAAGCAGTAGGTATGATGGCAGATTGGGCAGAAGATGCTAAGGTCAAACAAACCTTTGTTGAGGCAAGTGATGCGTTGGGGCTAGATATGTGGGCGCTACTTAGTGAAGAGCGTCTGAATGAAACACAATACACACAACCTGCGTTATTAACTGCCAGCATTGCTCTTTGGCGTGTGCTAGAAGAGCGCCTACCTACTCCTCCCTTGTATTTAGCGGGGCACTCTTTGGGTGAGTATAGCGCGTTGTGTGCAGCGGGTGTAATTTCATTAGGTGATGCTGTCACGCTGGTGCATGAGCGCGGTAAGTTGATGGTAGAAGCAGTTGCAGGCATGGATACACAAATGGCAGCTGTGCTTGGATTGGAAGATGCGCAAGTGGCAGATTTGTGTGAGCGCGCAACAGAAGAAGTCGGCATTGTTAACCCTGCAAATTTTAATAGCCAAGGTCAGGTAGTGATTGCGGGGACAGCGCTAGGGGTGACACATGTATTGGCGGAAGTGCAAGCATTGGGCAAAAAAGCAGTGCCTCTTAAAGTGTCAGTGCCATCACATTGCGCCTTGATGAAGCCTGCCAGTGAGCGCTTGGGTCGGTTATTGGTTGAAACCAAATTTAATGTACCTAATATTCCTGTCATTCAAAATCGCCATGCTCGAGTAGAAAATGCCATTTGTGACATCAAAACAGCACTGATGGAGCAATTAAGTGAGCCAGTGCAATGGACAAAGACCATGCAAAAGCTGGCAGATAAGCAGGTGGACTTTGTGGTAGAGTGCGGATATGGCAATGTATTGGCAAATTTAGCTAAGCGTCAAAGTGTGGTATTGCCTGCTTTTGGTACAGACAAACCCGCCAAACTTGAAAAATTAATGGAGCAATTTGTATGAGTCGTCGAATCGTATTGGTCACAGGGGCAAGCCGTGGTATTGGGCGTGCAATCGCTTTACGCTTTGCCAAAGAAGGTCATTTTGTGATTGGGACTGCCACCAGTGACAAAGGGGCAGAAGCCATCAATGACTATCTAAAAGAGTATGGTGGTGTTGGACGTGTGCTAGATGTTTGTAATCTTGAGCAAGTTGATAAATTGTATGAAGAGATTGACAGCGTGTATGGTGGCGTACAAATTTTGGTCAATAATGCTGGTATTACCAAAGATGGCTTACTTATGCGTATGAAAGATGAGGATTGGGATGTAGTGATTGATACCAATCTAAGCTCTGTCTATCGTATGAGTCGCCGTGCTATCAAAAGCATGATGAAGGCTCGGTTTGGGCGTATTATTACCATCAGTTCTGTAGTAGGTCAGATGGGTAATGCAGGTCAGACAAATTATGCCGCCACCAAAGCAGGAGTGGAGGGCTTTAGTCGCTCATTGGCAAGAGAGATTGGCTCTCGTGGCATTACCGTAAATTGTGTCGCTCCTGGATTAATTGAAAGCGATATGACCGATGTATTAGATGAGCGATTGCTAAATTCTATGCTGGATGCCACCCCGCTTGGGCGCTTAGGGCAGCCTGAAGAGGTTGCCGCTGCCGTGTCGTATCTTGCCAGTGATGAGGCAGGTTATGTGACTGGTGCTGTATTGGCGGTAAATGGCGGTATGTATATGTAATTGATGCTAAATGCCATGAATTACTATGTTGGTTTATGGTAAAATTTGGCAAAAAAGCCCTCAATATACAAAAAGCCATTGACAAAATAAGGTGGATTGATTAAAATTTGCCGATAATTGTGAACGTTTGTAATGATGGCGCATGGTGTGTTATTTGTACTAACAAGCGTTAAAATTAAGGAATCTGAAGATGAGTGAAATTGAAGCAAAAGTAAAAGCAGCTGTGGCTGAGCAATTGGGTCTAAGCACTGATGAAATCAACAACGATGCTTCCTTTATGGATGACTTGGGTGCTGACTCATTGGATTTGGTTGAGCTTGTTATGAGCTTTGAAACTGAATTTGGCATCACCATTCCTGATGAAGATTCAGCAGAATTAACCACTGTTCAAAAAGCCATTGATTATGTGCAAGCTAAATTGGCTTAATTTCATTTATCAATGTTGATAAAAAGCGCCTAAAAATTTGGGCGCTTTTTTGCTATTCTCTTTTGGGCATTGTGTAACAATTTTGCTATGAAATTGTTACACCCAATGACATAAAAACAGTTATGATGGTGACAATCATTTAAAACATACAAAATACAAGTGTTTTGAATGTGTACCACTTAGATCATAGTTCTAGTTTGGAGGATAGTTTATGGGTATTTTTAGTTTTGCCAAAGATATTGGTGATAAAATTTTTAATCGTGACAAAAAACAAGAGGCTGCCACACCAGCTGCCAATACTGCAGCGCCAACAACGCCTGCTACTACCGAGCCAAGCGCACAAGAGATTGCTAATTTGCTGCTTAAACGCATTCAAGAGCAAAATGTCACAATTGCAGATTTGAAGGTAAGCTACAATGGGGTGACAGACACGGTGACTTTGTCAGGCACTGCCAAGACTCAAGCAGACCGTGAACGCGCGCGTTTGGCGGTGGGCAATGTTCAACACGTTGAAACCGTGGTGGATGACATTGTGGTGGAAACACCTGCTGAAGAGTCACGCTTTTATACTGTCAAATCAGGCGATACTCTGTCAAAAATTGCCAAAGAAATGTATGGTAATGCCAATGACTATATGAAAATCTTTGATGCGAACAAACCAATGTTATCACACCCTGATAAAATTTATGTAGGACAGGTATTGCGCATTCCTACTTAAACCATATGTCATTATAAAAAACCAAGCAGTTGCTTGGTTTTTTTAATTATCAATAAAAGGGTGTGCTATTGGCTGTGTAGCTTGCTTTGATGTCAAGTAGTATTGGGTTTGAATGTAGACAATCAACCTTACAAGAATCAAACATTGTGCGTTTGATATGACTTCCAAGGGTGGTAGCGACAGAAGGATTAGAGAGCTTGCCCCATTTTTTCACCCATGAGTACTTTTTTGCCATGCACAAACTCATCTTGCCAAGTGACACCAGCAGAACGTGGCATAACCACAATGGCGGTAGAGCCCAGATAAAATCTGCCTAGTTCATCACCTTTGTTTAAGGAGAGATGATGTGTTTGTGTTTGAATGTGGGATGTGCGACTAATAGCACCTGTGGCAACACACTCAATGCCAGCCACAATCATAGCACCAACAAGTACCACAAAGCTGCGTCCAAATGCAGTATCAAAGACACATACCAAGCGCTCATTGCGAGCAAATAAATCGGGAATGTGGTTGGCGGTGGCATTATTGACTGAAAATAAAGTACCAGGGATGTAGCGCGTCTCCACCAAAATCCCATCAAAAGGCATATGTACGCGGTGGTAATTACTAGGCGCAAGATAGATGGTGGCAAATGACCCATCTTTGACGCTTTGACCATCTTGAAAGTCAGCCAAAAGCTGCCCTGCGCTATAAGTTCTGCCTTTGGCTTGTAGTATGTCATCACCTGTAATAGCGCCAATTTGAGAAACAGTACCATCGGCAGGGCAGACAATGCTTTGATGCTCTTGATTGATGAATCGTTTGCCATCTTTGAGTTCGCGAGTAAAAAAGTCATTAAAGCTTTGGTAGTCATCTAAGCTGCCACGAGCATACTCATCAAGCGTAATACCATAGGCTTTGGCAAAGCTATAAATGAGCGCTTTTTTTAGTAGGGGGTGTTTGGTGCGAGCAAGCTTGCCTGCCAGCTCACTTAGTGCTTGTTGGGGGGCGATATTTTGTGCTTTGGCAAACAAAGCATCGGCAGAAAAAGGTGTTTTCATAAAATTGTGTCTTGGTGAATGTGTGCTTATTTTACCATAGCTTGCTTTTGGCTTATAATGGATTTTTTTTGTGTGAGATTAAATATGAAAGCATTGGTGCAGCGTGTCCATCATGCGCGTGTGACGGTGGAAGAAACTGTGGTGGGCGAAATCGGCACAGGTATTTTGGTGTATATTGGTATTGGACATAATGACGACATCAAAACCGCCAAAAAGCTGATAGACAAGATATTGGCTTACCGCATTTTTGAGAATACCACAGATAAGGACAAATTAGGAAAGTTGGACAAAAGTGTGCAAGATGTTCATGGTGGGGTATTGCTGGTGTCACAATTTACTTTGATGGCAAATACTGCCAATGGTCGCCGTCCTGATTTTGCGCCTGCGATGCCACCTAATCAAGCAAGTGTGCTATTTGATGAATTGGTGACGTATGCCAAACAAACCTATGACAAGGTAGCAACAGGGCAATTTGGTGCGCATATGTGTGTTAGTGCAGCCAATGATGGTCCGACTAATTTTTTGTTAGAGGTGTGATGGGGGTTAAAAAAACCGCTTGGCATTTTGGCTTAGCGGTTTTTGTGTCAGTAGGTGAGGTTATTTTTTCTCGCTACGCACTTTATTGACCAAAAAATCTACCACTTGGGGTACTTTGGCATCAGAGCCTGATACAACGTATTTGCCTTGCACGACCACCGCAGGAGTGCCAGTTAATTGATAACGCATGGCAGCAGATTTTGAACGCTCAATTTTGGTGGTAACTGCAAAAGAGTTAAATAAGCTGTTGAATTTGGCTTTGTCCAAACCTTGAGTGGCATACCAATTGGCAAGGCTGGCTTGATCAAAAAGTTTTTTGCCATCTTTGTGAATGGCGTTAAAGAGTGGCATATGAGTTTTTTCTTGTGCACCCATTAATTGGGCTGCATAAAATCCACGAGCGCTTTGTTCCCAAACAGGATTCATGGCGGCAGGTGTAGCAAAATAGGCAACGTCTTTGGCGCGCGTTTTTGCCCATTTTTGCATATGAGGCTCTAAGTTGTAACAATGTGGGCAGCCATACCAAAAAAATTCGCGTACCACAATCACATCACTTGTGATGGTTTCTGGGTTGGCAAGGACTTTGTAGTCTTTGCCTTCAGTAAAATTGGCAAATGCACTGTTGGCAAGGGCAATGCCCATAACGAGGGTGCTTAGTGGGGCAAGAATTTTCATAATAAACATCCTTAAAATCGGCGCATACAAAATATGAAGTTGTGTGAATGGGGTGTGATAATCTGTCTTGAAGAGGCTTGGGCGATGTCCAATGTACTTCTGATTTTGGTGATATCAGATTATCTAGATGTGCCATTAATGCAGCTAAAAAATTACTGCCATAGTTTACCGCATTTTGAGCACATTTGGGTAACTTTATTCTTAATAAACCGTTGCAAATTGTGTAAATCTATGATGAAAGGTGATAAAAAATGGATAAAATGATAATGCTTTGGTATGTGGTTTTAAAGCACAAGAGCTGTGCTGTGTTAAATTTTTAAAAATCATCTATGCGATGTGTAAGTTTTTTACCGTGTTTATCAGTGATGTAGTACATTTCTAAGTCATCTATGCGATGTGTAAGAGAGCAGGGACGCCATCCCAGTAACCGTTATATTTCTAAGCCATCTATGCGATGTGTGAGACCGCGCTAAGTCTAATCTTAAGCGCGTGTGTTTTCTAAGCCATCTATGCGATGTGTAAGTAACGTGTCTAACATAGGGTGACCCCTCTATATTTCTAAGCCATCTATGCGATGTGTAAGACCATCATCAAAGAGACTTTGACCAAGTCTATTTTCTAAGCCATCTATGCGATGTGTAAGGGTAGTGTTGTCGCGTTATTTTTAAATTGAAATTTCTAAGCCATCTATGCGATGTGTAAGCACAAGCATACCCTGTCCTGCACTAGCAGACTTTTCTAAGCCATCTATGCGATGTGTAAGTTGCTGATTGCTTCAGATTTTTTTTTCAAAAATTTTCTAAGCCATCTATGCGATGTGTAAGATGAGCCACCTACTCACCACGAGGCAATTGATTTTCTAAGCCATCTATGCGATGTGTAAGCTTAACAGACATCAGCACGCTGATGTCTTAAACTTTCTAAGCCATCTATGCGATGTGTAAGAAGTGAGAATTTAAGCTCGGTGGTGGATTATGTTTCTAAGCCATCTATGCGATGTGTAAGGGATGCAATTCAATAATCAGCTTATCTAATTCATTTCTAAGCCATCTATGCGATGTGTAAGATTTTTGAGCCACTGGCACCGTTAAAGCGCTTTAACGGTGCCAGTGGCTCAAAAATCTTACACATCGCA
>JBHBMT010000190.1:0-18603 GCA_041773075.1 Moraxella sp. | reverse complement strand
ACAGCGATAGTGATTGCCAAGCATAGTTAGTCTCTTGCCTAAAATGCTGGCGATGTTTCAAATTTTGCATTCAACAGAAGTCATGAATGCGCTTAGTCATATTTTTTCATCAGCTGTGACACAGCTTTTCTTAGACGTAGCCAGTCAAAGTGACTGCCAGGATCAGTTTTGCGAATAGGAGCAATGTCGCTATGTCCTACCAGATGGCGACGCGTGTCAGGATAGGCGCGATACAAGGCAACAATAACTTGTGCCAAGGTATGATATTGAGCGTGGGTAAAGGCGGTATGGTCTGTGCCCTCTAGTTCAATACCAATGCTGTCATCATTGCACCCAGCCTTCCCAAGATAAGAAGATTGCCCTGCATGCCATGCGCGTTGGTTTAAATTGACAAATTGCGTCACCTGCCCATCACGTGTAATAAATAGATGTGCTGATACTTGCAAGCCCTCAATGGCTTTGAAATAAGGGTGGTCATTGGAGTTTAGGGTGTTGGTGAATAAGGCGGTGACATAGTGATTGCCTTGTTTGTCTGTTTTGCCAAATTCATTGGGGGGTAGGCTGATATTATGAATGACGATGGTATTGATGGCGTTTGTTGGGCGTTCATTAAAATTGGGTGAAGCAATAAATTGCGCGCCAGTTAATATTCCTTCTTGTACAACAAAAGACATAATTAAAACCCCATAAATAAAATCAACCTAAAAGCTTACTATAGTTATCAAAAATTGCAAGCATAAAAAGTAGGTTGGTAACACAGCGGTTTTGAAGTACAATGGTTTTATTTAGGTTGGGGTGATTAAGATGAATATGATGTTTGTAAAGATGTCAATTTTGGCGCTCTGCATAAGTGCAGTAATGGCACAGATGGTGTATGCAGAAGAAGGGCTTGTTTTGGCGCAGACAGAGGCGCTTTTGCCATCAAAAGACGATAGATTGCAATCGCCACCCCAAACTGAAACGCTTAAGCAACTAAGTTGGCACATCACATGGCGAAGATTGCTCTTATTGCCCGATACCCAAAAACAAGGCGCTTTATACGAACAAAGCGCTGTCCATCATCAAAATTTTTTTGTGAGTGAGGGTGTTGATAAGGGCAGGGTGGATGCTTATCAGGAGATGGTGGCGCTCGTAAATGCACTTGAGGATGAGCAGATGTATCAACACATGGCGTGCCGTTTTCCTGCGCGTATTCATTGGTTGCAGTCACAAGGGGTTATTAATAAGGAAGTGGTTTGTCCTGATTTTGAGGCATGGGCAGCGCAGATGAATGTGCAGCAGTTATCCATGATGTTTGCAGAGGAGCATCCTGATTTGTTGTCCAGTGCTTTTGCACACACGTTATTAAAAGCTGAAACCAAAACCAGTCTTGACACAGGCAGTGATACTGATGCGTTGGCAATTAATTATACTGTAAGTAGCAATCAAGAAGATGGTGCAATTAAGGGCATTGTAAAGTCTATTGCGGGCAAATATGCAGGCGTGATGGAAATTAAGCCATTTGATGAAATGGATGTGTTTTATCGTCAAAAGCACAAACGTGATATGTGGCAGTATGTGCTGGAGTTAGATGAGGCACAAATAGCACAGATGATTCGCCACATTTGGGAAGTCAAAGACATGGCGCGCTCTTACTATTTTACTCATGACAATTGTTCTACAGAAATTGTTCGGTTAATTGATGTGGTTCGTCCTGATTTGGCGCTGTTGGCACAGTCTGGCAATATCACCATTCCTAGTGAAATCGCTAGGGTGTTAACAAATGCAAACCTTGTGCGTCAGACGCATTTTTTGCCATCGGAGGCAACTGTGCGTCAGGCACTGATTAATCAAGGGCAACCCAAGACAGATGTGCCAACCGCTTTAATTCCAAGCCATAACAATCCTGCCACCGCCAATGAGTCGCATCGGATAGGGGTGGGTGTAGGGCATCACAATGCGCATGGTACGCTATGGGGGGTATCTGTGTCATCTGCCTATCAAGATATGCTGGATAGACCAAGCGGTGTGCGCCAGTATTTACAAATGCAGCTGCCATCAGTACAGTTGCAGGTAGATGAGGATAAGTTAAAAATCACCCAAGCAACGCTATTTAGCACTCGTAGCTACAATCCTGTCAATACTGCCAAGGCTTATCGCTCTATGTCAACAGGGATGCATTTGGGATTGCGTCAGGTGACTGACGGTGCTGATAGGCAGCAAGGTGACCATTTGGTATGGCATACATCGCTTGAGCGTGGACGTGCATGGACAATAGGGCAGGGGCAGGCAGGAACAGGTGAGCTGTCTGATATGCTGTGCTACACCTTTGCTGAAGGCATGGCGCAAGTTGGTAGAATACAAAAAGGCTATCGCTTGGGTGTTGGCGCCAATGTGGGTTGTGCGTATCGTGCCACAGAGGAGGTGCGTATGATAGGAGAGGTGCGGTTTCCCTATTGGTATCAGGGGAAATCCGATGGGCATCATCGTGGTAGCTATTGGCAGCCAAACGCAATGCTAGGTGTGCAGTACGATATCACCAAAAACCACGCGCTGCGACTGACCGCCGAATACGAGCAGTTACCTAGTGAGGATAACAAACGCTGGGTTGTGCAGTATTTGCGGTATTTCTAGAATTTTGATGCTTTATACCACTGGGACGTGAAACATCAGCACCCCCTAATATCAAAGGATTTGCATTGGCTTTGTAAAATTAGATTAAGGCGCCATGCAGAGACACCTAAAGTCGCTGACAGTCAAAAATTGGCAGTGCTTGGCGCAACTGTTGTTGGATATTAGCATCAAATAGGGCGCTTGCAATCAGATAGCCTGACTGTCCCACCTCGGTTGTGCCAGTGGTTGCCAGAATTTGACCATCAGCACGCACCACACTACTATGTCCCCATGTTTGACGCTGATGTGTGTCATACTGGTGCCAGCCTCCTTGTGCTGCACCAACAACAAGACATTGGCTATCTAGCGCCCTTGCTTGTAACAAAATCTGCCAGTGAGCTTGCCCTGTCAAATAGGTGAAGGCTGATGGCGCTACCAAGATATCTGCGCCCATTTGATGTAACATTTGTGCCAAACGCGCAAAACGTAAATCAAAACAAACCATCATCCCCACCGAAATAAGCGAGCCATTGATGTCGCAAGGTGCTACCACAAGACGATTTCCAGCCTCAAAAGTTGCACCTTCATCGTAGGTGCCTACACCATCAGCAACCGTTGCGCGAAATAGATGAATTTTGTCATAACGCGCTACGGTGGTGCCATCAGGTGCAAATGCCAAACTGGTTTGGCGAAATTTGCCGTTTGCCACAATGCTGCCATCAGGACGATAGGGGCAGGGCAATGTACCTGCAATCAGATGAATCTGGTGAGTGCAAGCCAGTGTGGCAAAATGAGCAGACAGTTCATCAAAGCGCGGCGCAATCAGAGCTTGGCTTCCCATTAAGCAGGCATTTTCTGGCAATACAACGATGTTTGCCCCCATTGCTTTGGCATCAGCGATGGCGTGACTGATATGGCGAAGATTGACATCAATATCAGATTGACTGCACAGATGTATGCTAGCAATATGACAAGGAGGAGTGGAGTGCGTCATGGTGTAATCCTTGGTATGTTTGGTCTGACTTTTGGACTTTATGATGTTCTCATTCAATCTGAATCATAAAAAAATCGTGATATTTCGTAGGTAATATGTAATTTAAGTAGTTTTATTGATTTTTTTATTAAAATTTGGCATAATTATTGCATAAAGGCTAGCAATAGTATCAGTAACAAAAGTTTGCATTCTCAACACATGGTGCAAGTTTTCATACATAAATAACATACTTGCCACCATTTGGCAAGTCACTTTCTTTTCCAAAGGTTTTTGGCATTATGAGTGTGTCGTTTGGCTTAGGCGTCAACTTAAGTACGTCACAAAAACTAACCCCACAGATGCAGCAAGCCATCAAGCTGCTTCAGATGTCAAGCTTGGAGCTTGAACAAGAAGTGCAGATGAAGCTAGATAGCAATCCTTTGTTGGAGCGTGCTGATGGTGGGGATGAGTTTGAGACTCAGCCAAGTAGTTTGGATGAGTGGAATGCCAATCAGTGGGAGAGTAAAAGCGCCTCTAATAGTGATGATGGGTTTGGCGATGAAGGCGAATCAGATAGCTATGATAAGCTAGAAAGCGCAGGCATGGATGGGGATGCCACAGACAGTGATTGGGCGGATGTCTATAGCGATGTTGGTGAGGTAGGGGGTGCAAGCGCCTCTGATGATGAGTTTGAGTATTTGGGCTCTACCACATTGTGCATTCAAGACCATGTGCGTTGGCAGATGAACTTTAAACACCTATCTGATGTTGAGATGGTCATTGCAGAGCATCTGATTGATGCGATGGATGAGTTGGGATTTATCCGTCTTGGAGTGGATGAATTGGTGCATAATTTTGCCACAGTGATGAGTTTTTATCAAATAGAGGGTAATATTGGTGTTTCGCAAGTTCAGGCGGTTTTGCGTAGTATCCAAGAATGCAGCCCAACAGGGGTGGGTGCTAGAAACCTTCCAGAGTGTTTGCTATTGCAGTTGGAGCAGATGCCTGATGAAACAGATTTTTTGACTGAAGCGCGCATGGTCTTGCGCTGTGCTGATCATTTGCAGAATAATAATTTAAAAGCACTGATTGCCGAAACAGGACTGGATGCCCAAGAGATTAAGGGGGCGATGAATCTAATTCGTACGCTAGATCCATCGCCAGCAACCAGCTTTGTAAACTTACAAAATGCCACCTTGGAAAAGCAAGAAAGAGATATCCCTGATGTTCTTGTCTTTGCCAAAGACAGTGCGCGTCACACCACTAAGGATAGTAAGGAGGTGGCGAGTTGGCGTGTGGTATTAAACCCTGAAACACTGCCCCAGCTTAAAATCAACCAAGAATACGCCAGTTTGATTAAGCGGGGTGATGACAGTGCTGACAATCAATATCTAAAAAATAATCTTAGTGATGCCAAGCTATTTATTCGCAGTATTGAAGAGCGCAATCAAAACTTACTTAAGGTAGCGAGCGCGATTGTCCAAAAACAACAAGGGTTTTTGCTTTCAGGGGCAATGGCAATGCAGCCTTTGACACTAAAGGACATTGCGCAAGCGGTAGATTTACACGAATCAACGGTTTCTCGGTTGACTAGCAATAAATCCATGCTAACCCCGCAAGGGCTATTTCCTTTAAAATACTTTTTTTCATCTCATGTGCTAAGTAGTGAAGGGGAAATGTCTTCTACTGCAATTAGCGCTATGATTGGAGAGATGATTGCAGGCGAAGATCCAGCCAAGCCTTTGTCAGACAGTGAATTAACTCGCCGTTTAGAGGAAAAAGGGGTGGAAATTGCACGGCGCACGGTTGCCAAATATCGTGAAGCCATGAACATTGCCTCATCAGCGCAGCGCAAGCGCCGCTTATAAACCAAAAAAATGAATTAATGCCATGAGGCATTTTTTTTTATGCGTTTTTTTTTATAAGACAAAAAACAAATGGCGCTATTATATAAATATATTATGACAATGCAAGGTATTATTACAAAAATATACAAAATACCAGCTTGTGTAATTGTCTAAAATATGAGAAATTAAGCACAAGTCATTCACTAAAGTGATGACAAATGGCACCATGACTATTCATGGTAGCCCAATTTACCACAAGGAGTCACCATGAATCTCTCTATTACAGGACATCATATTACAGTTACTGAAGCGCTAGAGCAAACTGTCAAAGAAAAGTTGGCTAAGCCGTTGCGTCATTTTGATCAGATTCAAAGTATTCAGGTGATTTTAAGTCGTGATCATCACCACAGTGAAGCAGTACACGCAGGCGCTAAGGCATACCACGCTGAAGCAATTTTACGGGTGTCAGGTCAAGAGATGTTTGTCAAAGCTACTGAGGATGATATGTACAAAGCCATTGGGGAGATGGCAGATATGCTGACTCGTCAGGTGCGTAAGCATAAAACACGCCTTGAACGCCGTCATCAAGGAGATAAGCGCGCCGATTTAATGGCGTTGGCGGCTGAAGGCTAGCTGTGCTAAGGGTTGTAAAGAATAAGGGAGGGTAAGTCAGTAATTGCTACTGGCTTATTTTTTGGGTGCTTAGAATATCCCGACACTTCGCATTTGCAACAACAAAAAATTTTGCAACAGCAAAAATCGCAGAGTTTTCATATAAACATTGATAAAAGGATTAAATTTTCATCATTTTTATAAAAATATTATGAAGCATCAATGCGCATTAGCCACCACCAACCACCTGTACAACTTCGATGACCATGTTGTCTTGCAATGAAGTATTGGCTAATTGTTGCTTGGGAATGAGATTGCCGTTAATTTCCACTGCAAACCGACCTTGGGTAAGCTGATGATCTTCTAGTAATGCCAAGACGTGGGGTGCGGTTGTGGTGATGGTGACGCCATTTAGAATGACAGTTGACATAGTATGCTCCGTAAGTGAATGATCATCTAAAAGTTTGCACTTGCAACATTAAAATAAAGTTGCCAAATTGTGTGATGCGGCTTGATGTTGCTAAAGGGTTGGTTTTGTATGCGATGTCAGTGTACCAATGATAAATGAGTGGCATCTATTTTAACAAAAAATTTTGCCAAGTATATATAAATCAAGTATGATGAGCCTATTTATAAAAGGTAAGTCTATGCAAATCATCCCTGTAATACCTTATGTGAGGCTGAAATATCAGTGTTCTGTCTTGGTGTGCTGTTTGTGCTCTATGTCGGCATGGGCTGAATTACAAGAAACAATCAGTCACCGCATCACACCTGTGCCCACTGATAAGGTTGTGAGTTTTGAAAATAACACAGAGTACGAACAAAAAACTGCATCATTCACAAATGCGCCAGTCGTAGCGTCTGACAATGAAACGCTTGAGCAAGTCAATGCCATCAATGCAGATACACTGATTGTGCCAAACGATGAATTAAAGACAGATACATCCAAGCAAAATGACACATGGATAGATGATACCCACAAAGAGCTGGGGCGCTGGCTATCGGGGGCGGCTTATACAATGGATGATTGGTTTGGTCGTCCCAATTCTGACAAACCAGCATGGGCAAACATACGCTTGATGTTGGATGTTTATCACAATACCTATGATGGCGAGACCATCAAGCCAAGAATACGCGCTCGCCTCAAATTACCAACCTTAGAGCAGCGCCTTAGTCTGATGATTGGTGATGATGATTTGGATAATCAACCAACTTATGCAGGGGGCAATGCCACCGATGTGCCTGAAAATGACAATGGACGGCGTTTTGACCGCAAACAAAGCAGGGAAGAAAATACCTCATTGGCATTGCGTTGGTCAAAACTCATGAAAAAAGCAGGAATGACAGGCGATATAGATTTGGGCGTGCGTGGCACTGATGATGTGTATTTGCGTTTACGAATGGGCAGGCAAAAGGCGCTAGGCAATGACTGGCAGGCAAAGGCAGAGCAAATTTATCGTTATGGCAGTCAAAGTGAACACTATGCCCGTACCAATGTGTTATTTGAGCGCCCAATTTTGGCTTACCGTAAATTTGTCAATCACAGTCACTTAGAGTACACCCATGATGAAGGGGTGGAAGCTGTGCACTGGGGAAACAGCTTACATCAGACGCACACTCAAGCAGGCAAACTTGGCAATCATGACCTATCTTATGGGATATATGCCTCGGGTAGGCTTGATGAGGGGCAAACACTTAATAGTTATGGACCTTTTATTCATTATCGTCAGCCTATTTGGCGTGAGTGGATTTTTTTGCAAGGTGAATTAAGTTATTATAATAACAAACTATTAGAGCGTGACCATCATCTAGCAAGTTTTCTTAGGGTGGAGATGGTGTTTTAGCTTATATGCCAAGCATTTGACAAATAATTGCGTAATGGTCTTCAAACATACGCACTGCCTCAAGCTCTGATAAGGGCAACCAAAAGGCACGACTGGCATCATCACCTGCACTTGGTGTGGGTAGAGTATCGCCTGTTAGCTCAAACAAGACTGCCATCGTCACGGTGCGTCCACGCAAAGAGCGATCTGGCGCATCAAAAATGGCAGTCTTTTTTGGGGAAAGATGGCGTACATCAATCCCTGCTTCTTCTTTAAGTTCGCGTATGGCGCATTCTACAAATGTTTCATTACCATCAACAAATCCACCTGCCAGCGCCCACAGTCCATGTCCATAGTCACCACCTCGCTCAATGAGCAAAATGTGTCCTGCCATGATGACAACTGCATCTGCGGTAATAAAGGTGGGGGGATAAGGTGCGTGTTGCCAGCTTTGATGGTGGCGCTCTTGGGCTTGATATTCTTGGTGCAGTTGAGCATAAGCAGGCGTATCATAAAAGGCAGCTAGTAATTTGGTACTGCTTTGGGGTAGTTTGTCTTGCAAGATAGCGCCTGTCTGAAAATATGTCATGCGAATGGGGGTGGCAGATAAGCCATCGGCAAAACTTGCTGTTTCCCAAAATTGCCATTGAGGAAATAAGTGTAAATAATAAGAGCTGCTGTCTTTATTGTGCCCAATAATGCCAACCAAGTGATCGTCCTTGGTGACGCTAGCAACCGCAGATTGCACATAACGTAGCCAGCGTTGGTCATTGTAGGTGGCATCATTTAGGGGGAGGCAAGTTAAGGTTTTGTGGGCAGGTAATGACTCAAAGGCTCCCAAAATCATCTGGGCACGCTCTTCAAAACTAAAGGGATTTTTGAGAGTTCTGGGGCTATTGGCAGAGCCAACAAGTACAATTACATGGTCACACTGCTCAAAAGCGGTGTCAATGACTTGTTTGTGTCCTAAATGAAATGGCTGAAAGCGCCCAATAAAAACACGGTGTTGAGTTAAATTTGCCATAAAAACCTTGATAACAACCCTTGAATTTGCATAGTATGCTATTATATACCACCCATTAGTTGAATACGAGTATTACCATGACAAGCCAATCTGAATCTCAAGAATTAAGTAGTAACATTATCATCACTGAATCCGCCCAAGCTTATTTGGCAGAGCTGCTTGCCAAACAAGGCGTTGAGGGTATGGGTGTGCGTATTTTTGTGGAACACGCAGGTACGCCTCGTGCTGAATGCTGTATGTCTTATAGTCACCCTGATGAGGTTGATGACAGTGATTTGGTGATTGGTTATGAAAAATTTAATGCATATTTAGAAAAAGTAAGCATTAAATACCTACATGATGCTGTGATTGATTATAATAAAGACCGCTTTGGTGGACAATTGACTTTTCGCGCTCCTAATTCAAAAGTACCCCAAGTGGGGGCAGATGCCAGCGTAGAAGAGCGTATTAATTATGTGTTGCAATCAGAGATTAATCCAAATCTTGCCAGCCACGGCGGTATGGTGGAGCTGATTGAGTTGATTGATGATGAAGCGGGTTTGACAGCGGTTTTAAAATTTGGTGGCGGTTGTCAAGGGTGCTCGGCAGTGGATGTGACATTGCGTCAGGGTGTGGAAGTGCAGTTAAAACAGCAGATTCCCGAACTGATGCATGTGGTTGATGAAACAGACCACACCAAGCGAGACAATGCATATTACCGCTAACAAAAAAAACACAAGGGCGTAAAAAACGCTCTTTTGTTTTTTAAGGGTATTGTGCAATGTCGATTTGCGCCTAATTTTAAGATGCGACCATCACAAACTAACAGCACCATCTCATCTGTGTTTTTGTAGGTTGTGGTGATGGGTGTTATGTATTGGGGTTTGATAGAAATAGGATGGGCTGTGGTATAATTACTTGGATGATTAATTGAGGACAGTCAATGAATACAGAAATTATATTGAGTATTTGTTTGGGTATAGGCTTGGCAGCAAGTTCGGGATTTCGAGTGTTTGTGCCGCTATTTGCATTATCTTTGGCATCATATTTTGGAGTTATTCCACTAAATGATACTTGGGCATGGGTGGGTAGCACACCTGCGTTGATTATTTTTGCAGTGGCTAGTATTGCTGAATCGGTTAGTTATCTTGTGCCATTTGTGGATAATGCTTTGGATACCATCGCAGTACCTTTGGCGGGTTTGGCAGGCACACTGGTGATGGCATCATCATTGACCGACCTAAGCCCTGCGATGACATGGGCATTGGCGATTGTCGCGGGCGGTGGCGCAGGTGCCGCCATCAAAGCAACAACCGCAACAGGACGAGCAGCCTCTACAATGGGCACGGCTGGCATTGCTAACCCTGTGCTGTCAGTAGCAGAAACAGGAAGTGCCATAGGATTGTCAGTGTTGGCGATTTTTGCACCTATCTTGGCGGTCGTGGCGGTGATATTGGGGCTGATTTTATTGATTTGGCTTGTGCTTAAATTAAAAAAGCGTCATGCTTGATGGTGGATTAAGCAGTTTGGTAGGAGTGAGCGATATGCTTATTCATGAGCTAAAATCATGCTGCATATTCAGTGAGTGTTTTTAAGATTGCTTATGGATAAGAGTATGAATATTAAGATGTGACAAATATGCAGAATTTTAAAATAAATCATGAAGTAATACAACCTAAGCCAAATATATATGCTGATATTAAACCAGAGTTATGTGCTGCTGGTTATTATATAGGCATGGATTTTAATCAATTTTTTCAGATAATATCTAAAAATTTCATTTATCAAAGAGCGGATATTGATTTATCTTTGATAGAGAAGGATGTTTGGGTGGTGGAATTTTTTTCTAATGAATATTATCCTGATAGGCAGATTGCATCTTGGAATAATACAGTCACACTCATATTTGACAATAAAAAGCTTAGAATTATTAGTTTAAAAAATGATTATCAAGGAAAATTATTTGATAAAGTCGGTATTGGTGATAGATTGGATGTATTGCTAGATGAATATTATTTTTTGTTTTATTTTGAGGTGCATTTATTGGTTGAAAAAGGTAAGAATAGAGAGATTTTAGAAAAATATATATTTAATCATGATTTATATGAGATTGACATAGAAAATGATTTTGATGTAATGAGTATCATATATGATGTCAATGATACAATTGCTGTGTCGGGTGTGGAATTTAATACAAACTATAAAACTCAATTTTCTAAGGAATATGCAGATCAAATTATTGAAGAGATTGTTGTTTTTAGCTCATAAAAAACTTATTTTCTATGGTAATTTTTTCAGCTACTTACTAGCTTTTAAATCCGCTCTTATTGTTTGGTGTTAGTGATTATCCCTCATATCAAATTTATCTAGATAGGTGGGGAAATAAACTTGAATTATTGGTCAAGACAAACGGAAAATAAAAAAAAATGAATTATATGCCAGATATGAATGCCAAAATTATACCTTTTCAAAGCGCGGCGGGATTTTGTTTGGGTATGAAATTTGATGATTTTATCTGTAATGTAAAATACATCAATGCTTCTGATGATTTTATTTCCAATAGATATTCTATAGAAAATATATCAAATATGGAAATTTGGCGCATTAAGGATGAGACAATCTCTGATTTTTTTGATAGCAGTCAGTTACATAGAATAGTGCATTGCTATTGGAATCATGATGTTTTATTGGTTTTTTCTGGTCAAGATTGTGTTTTAGAGTCCATTACGCTTGGTCAAAACTATCATGGTAAGCTTAGTGGCTGTGTGGGTATCAATGATATTATTGGTCATTTTAGTTATGACTATAATTTTGAAATATATGCTGATGCCTGCTACTTGATGCCAAAAAATAGTCAAGATGATGCTGTTATTGGAGCAGAAATACATCTAAGCAATTTAGATATAAATTCTAAAGATTTTTTAAAACAAAGAATTATTGGAATTAGAATTTATAATGAAATGTGGGATTATTAATCATGGATGTTAAAAAAATTATTTGATATTTATTGCTAACAATTATTTAAACGACTTGATATATAACAACACAAATGACGTATTGAATCTACCCATTAGTTTTTGTGAATTAAACTATGAATGAAAGGTGGTATACAAAAGATCATCTAGATATAGTATGTGTCCAATATTTATGGTGACTGGTATTCTAAAAAAAATAAAGAATTTTTTGTTGCTAAATATAGGATAATTTTTGCAGAAAATTTAGAAGTTATTGATGAGTTTTTTATAACCTAATGATAGGGAATATGAGCTGGATAAAATCTACACTATTAGAGCAATACAGGATGGTGGTTGATAGAAATATTCACGGCAGTACAAGTTGTTAATCAATACCATATTCTAAATATATATCAAGGTTGATAACTTTCATACCCAACTTAAATATCAGAACGCTTATAATTTTTTTTTGATTGAATGGCTTATCTTATTGATGGCTTTAATAATCATAGTAATCAAGTTTGTGTTTTAATATCAGCAAGATGCTTGACTGGCATCAATAAGTTTTAAGCATAGCGCTGATAAAATGGTAGTGGCAAAGCTACCACGAGGCAGGGTAAAGGTGAGTGTTAGCGTATTGGCATCGAGCCAGTGCCAAGTAAAATTGGTGGGCAATAGACGCAGCGCACGCCGACTTTGTAGAATGGCTAGTGTGTGCAGTCCTTGGGTAAATGTTGTAAAATCAGGATGTGCTAAGATGGACTGCTCTATGGCGTGTGCTTTGTGAGTGCTTACTTTGTCTTTGTCGCTGACAACACCAAATAAAGGCGCGGTTGGATGAATGTCGCCTGTGGCGATGCGATGGATGATGGTATCGTCAATATCGGCAGTAAATAGCGAACCTGTGCCATTTAAATTAAATACATCGCCCTCGATGGCTTGATTCCATGTGTTGTCTAGGACACGTTTTGCCAAAATAAGATTAAACAGATGGCTGCGCACACTAGATACTAGCAGTGCTTCATGGTTTGAAAGGGTGCGTTTTTTGGAAGCTGTCGCCAATAGGGCGCTTGCTTTTTTTAGATTGGTATACGCTTGCCCAAAGCGTTGCTCTCCAACATAATTGGGCGCACCTAATGTAGCAAGATTGGTTAGGTGTGCTTCAACATCTGATTGATGATTATAACAAAGATGGCGCAAAATAATGGTGAAATGATTGGTTTTGTGTGTGCCTCGGTGCAGTTTTTTATTGTGCCAAGCATGACGTATTAGCTCAACATGTTCACCAGAAGACAGTTGAGCATTGATACTGGTATCAAAGGTCTGTAATGATGGCGCGTGCTTAGGTAAGTGCACACTAAACCACTGAAAGGTAGTGGCATGGCGATCTTTAAGTCCAGAATAACCAACATCACGTATGGCGACTTTTGCCCATTTAGCAATCAATGTGATAAGGTGATGGGTGTTGACACCAGTTTTTTTGACATACAGCCACAGATGCTCCCCTGTTTGACTTAATTTATCTATAAAATCAATGTGTTCTGTTACCACAAAATCATCAGCAAATTGCTTGAATGTAGCGCTGTCAATGGGGCGAACAAAAGGAAAGGGTGTGTCAAACATGGCATATAGGTCTTAATTGGAGGAGATATTGGGTTGGCAAAAATCGCAATCAGCCAAGTGGTCATTGACCATGCCAACTGCTTGCATAAAGGCATAACAAGTGGTCGCTCCCAAAAATTTAAACCCATCTTGCTTGAGCTGTTTGGCAAGTTTTTGGGAAGTGTCGGTGCTACTAGCGATGTCGCCCAACGTTTTGGGGTGGTTGATGATGGGCTGCTTGTCTATTGTGGTGATATTCCACAAATAATCGTTAAAGCGTTGATGTTGTGTTATTTTTAAAAAAGCCTTGGCATTGTCAATGATGGCTAAAATTTTGGCACGATGGCGAATAATGCCTGCATTTTGCATTAATTCATCTATTTTGCTGTCATCGTATTTGGCGATTTTGATGGGGTCAAAATTGTCAAAAGCGCGATAATAGTTTTCGCGTTTTTTTAAAATGGTAATCCAGCTTAGCCCCGCTTGCATGGCTTCTAGGCATAGCATGGCAAACAAATAAGCATCATCATAGCTGGGCTTACCCCATTCATTATCATGATAGGCTTGATAAAGGGGGTCTGAACCACACCAAGGGCAGCGATTGGTCATGAAAATCCTTAAGACAAAACAATAATTGATTTTAACAAAAAAGCCAGTACAATGATAGGGTAATACTGATTTAAAAGGAAATGTTATGATACGAGTGCTTGATATTGCAGAGTTTGAACCTGATAGCACTATGACCATTTGGGATGTGCGTGATTCCTCTGCTTACCATAGTGGACATATTGCTTATGCAATCAATAAACCTGTGGATGAGTTAACGCCAGACGATTTAGCGGCTCAATCAGGTACTGTTTATGTGCTATGTGGCGGCGGCACTAAGGCGCAGCGAGCAGTAGAGAGATTGAATGGCTTTGATGACAGTCGTGATATTGTGCATTTGGTTGGAGGCACCAGAGGGGCAAAGGCATTGGGATGGACATTGATTGAGGAATAAAAGATGTTTTTTTTCAATGGGTTGAATTTTTATTAGGCTTTTTTATTATTTTATGCTTGACATCAAGAGTGCTTTTGCGTATCATACGCACCACAACGATGAATGAGCTACCAAAAATAGCACATTTATTTAGTTCGGGGCGTAGCGCAGCTTGGTAGCGCATCTGCTTTGGGAGCAGAGGGTCGGGGGTTCAAATCCCTCCGCCCCGACCATTATATGAGCCTTAGGGCTTTTTTATTGGTGTGAAGCATCAATGTTTAGCGCCTGTAGCTCAGTTGGATAGAGCATCCGCCTTCTAAGCGGGTGGTCACAGGTTCGAATCCTGTCAGGCGCGCCATTTGCCTGCTAAAACATGGTTTGTTATGGCGGTTGTAGCTCAGTTGGTAGAGCCCCGGGTTGTGATCTCGGTTGTCGTGGGTTCGAGCCCCATCAATCGCCCCATATTTTAAGAAACTAGCTTTGATAAGAAGCTGGTTTTTTTGTGCATGATTGATAGGAAAAAAGTATGCTAGGGTATTGGGTACAAGGATTTTTGGTGTCATTTGGATTGATTGTGGCAATTGGTGCACAAAATGCCTTTGTTTTACGCCAAGGATTGATGGGGCATAATGTCTTTTGGGTGGCATTGACCTGTTTTTTGTGTGATGCGCTACTCATCAGTGCTGGCGTTTTTGGGTTGGGCGTGATTGGTAGTACTGTACCTTGGTTTTCGCTGGTATTGTCTTTGGCAGGAGCGCTCTTTTTGTTGTGGTATGGGTTTTTGGCATTTAGACGCAGCTTTTTGGGTGGTCAAGTGCTAGAAATGTCTGATGAAAATAGCCCAAGTATCCTAAAAAGCATTGGCATTACATTGGCGATTACTTTATTGAATCCGCATGTTTATTTGGATACGGTAGCTTTGATTGGCTCGGTGGCTGTTGGGTTTGATGTGTCGCAAAAGCGCTATTTTTTGATGGGGGCTGTCAGCGCTTCATTTGTATGGTTTTTTGGGCTGGGATTTGGCGCAAGACGGTTGTTGCCCTTGTTCAAAAAGCCAAGAAGCTGGCAGATATTAGATGCGCTGATTGGGGTGATTATGTGGGCAATTGCAGGCAGCTTACTGTGGCGAGTGTTATTCCCCTAAAAAAAGACCAAGCACTAAGCTTGGTCTTTTTTGATTAGTGATGGTGAGCGCTGTCAGCATGTGTATGATGCGTGTGGTCTGTGTGGCTATTAGGTGCTGTTGTCTGTTGTGTAGGGGTGTGTGAGTTGTTGGGATGAGCGTGATTGCCGTGTCCACCTAAGGTGTGCATCAGTGGCGAAGCTGCAACTGCCATACCTGATAATAATAAAACAGCACCACTAAGTTTACGCAGTGAAAAGCGCTTGATGTGTCTTTGTAAAAATCCCACCGTACTTTGGGTAGCAAGTAGCATAGGCAGAGTGCCTAGACCAAAAACAAACATAAATACCATGCCTGTTAAGATATTGGGATTTTCAATGCCTGTACCAGCGCCAACAGCAACCATCAGCGCACCATATACCATGCCACAGGGTAATAGCCCCCACAATAATCCTGCGCTATATGCTTTGGCGGTGCTGTCTAGTGGAAATAAGCGGCTGCGTAAAGGGGCAAGGCGCTGCCAAAGTCCTAAGCCTAAGCGCTCAATGTAAGATAAAATAGGTAAGCCAAGCATTAATAAGCCACAAAATGCCAAGGCAATACCAAGTATTAGACGAGGCAAGCCGTTACCTACCAAAAAAGGTGCTAATAAAGTTGCACCCACAATATAGGCAAGCGCACCTAGTGCCATATAGCTGCTTAATCTGCCTAAATGATAAGCACTAATAAGCCAACGTTTTTTGGCGGGACTGACTTTTTGCATGGATAAGCCAAAGGCAGTGACAATCCCGCCACACATACCCAAGCAATGAGGTGATCCAAAAAATCCCATCGCCAAAGCAGACAAAAGCAAGGCATATGTCATAACAATTCCTTAGTAACCAATAATAAAAGTGCAAAAACAAACGCTTTATGTTTTAGGAGTTGGATTGACGGCGCTCTTGGCGGTCATCTAAGATGATTTGTTCAGGAGCGTTGTCAAGATCCTCAAATTGATTGGATTTGACTGCATAATAAATTGCCCAAATTGCCACCGCTGACAACATTAAACTTAGTGGAATTAATAAGTACATGCTCATCATAAGCGTGCTCTCTTGCCTAGATAGGATATAAAAGTGTATTGATGCTTTACGCGTTTTAAGAAAGTTGGGTCTGGGCGTTTATTCTGCTTTTGATGTAGGCTGGTTTTTTTTTGCTTACAATTTGTCAATAGTATGGTACTGATTATACTTACTGCTTAAAAAAACTGACAATATTCCAACCGTTTCATTCAAATTAAAAGGCTAGCATGCCCATGATTTTGCTATATTATAGCATAGATTGTTTGGTGAATATTGCTTGATTTGGGATGTTTTTCACAAAAAGATACCATGTTTTTATTAAAAATATGGTAGGCTAGAGCGTGTTAATATTTTAATTTGCGTGAAAATTTTAGCTAAACGCTTGCCTTTTTAGACGATAAGCTTAAGGTAATACAATACTATGAATAAGTTTATTGGTGACAAAAGGCAATGGCTTATATTTTTTGCCAAAAAACACATCTAAAATCTGACAGTTAATAGCTTTTCTTATCTTAAGGTGTGTGAAGTGCCAACACACCCTAATACAGGATGGGGTGATTTGTGATGGGTGTTTGGATTGGTGGCATGTTGTAAGATAGTATGAATTTTTTATTGAGTAATAAACACAAAATGATAAAAAAAATAAGCGGAATTACAACTTATTTTTTGGTGAGTGCGACACTATTAGCATGTCAAGCGGAACAAACTTCGGTGGCTCCAAGCAATCAAGATGATAAGACAGCTACCAATCCTGCGCTGCTTTCGCCAAGCAGTTCATTGAACTATGGGCATGAATCTGCACTGTATCGCTATTTATCCAGAAAATGGCAGGTGGCTAGAATTAATGATATGCCTGTACAGCAAGGCGTGATTTTGGATTTTAACAGCATTGAAAATAAGCAAGCAACATTAACGGTAGGTCAAGGATGTCAGCCAATTCAGATGAAATTTGAGGTGCTAGACGCGGTCACAGGAAGTGTCGCTGTCAGTGAAATTAATCGTGAGTTGGGTGTGTGTTCGGATGGATTTGAGGATACAATGATGTCTATATTGGCGGATGTCATTTATTTGGAGTATGCAACCAATCAATATCAGGGCGATCACATCATTTTAATTTCTTATCAAGATAAAATTTTATTAACTCCTGCCCCTTAAGTTTGTTTTTCAATAAGCAGCAAAGATATGTCAAATTAAGATATGTCATGGTGTTTGTTGTTGCTGATATTTTGTCAAAATTTGGTATGCAGGCTGAACCAAAAAATTTGGACAGACAAAGATTAAAAAAATAATCATTTAATTTAAAACAGGAGAAAAAAATGAACCTTAAACTAAAGAAATTTTACGAAACTGATTTTGCAGATTATTTTCGTTTGGTGAGTGATGAGCAGGTAATGGCAATGATTACCGAAAGAGCCATTCCAAAGGAAGAGGCAAAAATAGATTTTGAAAAACTATTGAAAAACAATGCGATACATCCTGATTTTGGATATTTTAAAATTCTTGATGGGGTGGATAATGCATTTATCGGATTGGCAAAATTAGAACTTACCTCACCTGATAGCGCTGAAGCGGAGCTGGGTTATATGTTACTTCCCAAATATTGGGGCAAAGGCATTGCAGGGAGAGTGGCTAAACAGTTGTTGGATTTTGCCCAAACACAACCGCAATTGACACGACTTTTTGCCATCATTGACCCTAAAAACTTACCCTCTCGTAAGATTTTGATAAACAATGGGTTTTCTCATCAAGAATACAAAGATTTTGATGGATTGGCAGGAGAGGTTTTGGAGTTAAAATTTTTGTAAAATAGTGGGGGCGAAACATTTTTCGCCCAAAAATAATTTTGTTTCATTAAAAAGAAAAAATATGAACACCTATATCGTCCTTTTGCGTGGCGTAATGCCCAGTGGCAAAAACAGCATCAAAATGGCGTTTTTGCGAGAGATTTTAGAACAAGCCGACTTTGACAATGTGAGAACCTATATCCAAAGTGGCAATGTGGTGTTGCAAAGTTCGCTTTCGCCCACAGAAATT
>JBHBMT010000189.1:0-2581 GCA_041773075.1 Moraxella sp. | reverse complement strand
GTTTTTTGGGACGATGTCGCCACACTCGCCCTGCAAGCTGAATCATTGACCGCATGGAACTTGGCTCAACAATCGCCCAATCATAATCATGGTCTCGTCCCACTTCTGCCACAGGCGTTGCCAGCACTATAAAAATATGATGTTTTGCAGGGCTTTTAGCCATCGCCTGACGGATTTCTTTATGCTCAAAAATCGCCTGTTCATCATATTCATTGCGTTTTAAGACTTTATCTAATGCGTATTCCAACTGATTTCGCAAAACCAATAACTGCCGAGCGTGATAACACGCCACATGAATATGTGTATCCTTATCCACTTGAGCCTTTTTTAGATAAAACGCAAGCCGTACCAACTGTTTGATATTGGCAATCCGAACCAAGCCAATGCTCATGGATTGCCCTGTTTTTTCATTGACCGTATGATAAGATTGATGTAATGCCATTGCACCATCAATGATTTTTTGCCCCAAGTCTGTATAAAATTGGGCTTTTTTGTCTTGATGATATGCAATCTCAACAGGCAAAATGGTTGCTTTACGGCGAATGGGCTGTTCGTGCAAGAATTTCACACGTTTTTGCACAAAGGTTTGATGATGTTCATTAAAATTTTGTGTATCGCTACAATGGGCAATGGTCGTACCATTTTTTTGCTCATCAAACCACGCACACACCACCTGTGGTGTAGGTTTATTTTGACTTTGATTAAATAATTTTCGTCCTGCCAAATAGCTTTCAAATAATCCTGTCATCAAATCGGGCGGCAGTGTTGCCGATGAAAGCAACACTTTTGAGCCAAACATTCCCGCCAAATGCACCAGTCGTGCCAATGCAGGCAAATCATGATGGTCAAAATCATCAGGCTCATCTAAAATCAAATCGCTACTTAACAAGCGAAGTATCGGAGCAATATATCCACCGCCCCGTTTGCATTCGCTCGCCTGCATTAAATGGTCAATGGTGCAAGTAACCACAGGCGAAAATAACAAATCTCGTGCCTTACGCTCGCCAAGCAAGGTATCAATATTGAGTTCATCTAACGCATGGAAATTGGGGGTAAAATCCACAATCCCATCGACCAGTTCATCTGCCGATTCACTACCCCATGTGGTGCTTGATTGGTTGTCTGTGTTCTGCTCTAATGCCTGTTCTTGTTGATTGATGGCAAATAATTGACGCACTTGACTACCGCCCACCAAAATTGCCAGTTGTTCGTCATTTAAATGCAAATCTTTGCGTAAACTTAATCCTGTTTGCAAGGTCAAAACCCTAAGTCCCAACGCAATGGTAAATCTTGCTCCTTTTTTCTCATCAGATAACGCATACATAATACGGGCATTACAAATCGTTTTGCCACAGCCCGTAGATGCCATATTGACCCCAAAAAAGCCGTGTGTATCACTATCGGCTTGTACACTTTTTGCCATTTTAAAAGCATGATTTTGCCAAGCAAATCGGTCAATATCGGTATTTTTACTTAATGGACGATGTTTGATGAGTGTGGGTAATTGCTCGCTAATAATTGGCAAATGGCGTGCAAAATGTGCAGTAAATGACGCCACCCCAAGCAAATGTTCATCTAAATATTGCTTGGGTTTTCGGGTGTTGCGATCGGTATTGGCTAATAGGGTAAGTGCAGATTGGGTTACTACACGGCGAGCATCATTATCTTTTAATGATGAATAATTGTGGTCGCCAACCATCAAACACAGTCTTGATAAATAAAGCAAAATAGCATTATCAACAGGCTGATTTTTTGCTGATAATGCTTGTAGTGTCGGGTCTTGTAAGGCTTTTCTTGCCCAGCGTTTGACACTGCCTTGCCAAGATTTACTGTCAATCACGCACGCTTCAAATTGCCAAAAATCTTTGAGCTGCCTGCCGCCAGTATCCAATGTTTTAGGATTTCTGACCCAATAATTATGGGCTTTTAGTTCAGCATAAACTTTGCTTAAAGACCGCTCAAAATACAATCGTGATGTCGGGTGATATTGAAATTGATGACGCTCTTTATGACCGAAAAACACATCCGTCAAAGGCGGTAAACGATGATGACTGACAATCAACCAAGAAAGCCACCCACCCAATGGCGGTAATTTAGATAAATCTGCAAAATCCAATTTATCCGTTTGCAAATAATGAGTTAATGATGATTTTTGTTTCACCAACCAATCATCAATTTGAACAAAGCGTTCTAACCATGCTGTATCTGTTTGACAATCCTTTGTTAGCCACAACAGCATTTTTAATGAAATCCATTCATGACGATATGGGTCGCCCTGTGTGCTACCTTGCGTTAATTTATGTTGAAAACCAAGCGTTGATTTGCCCAAATCATGCAATAACGCCGATAAAGTCGCCATAATTTGAATGGCACTGATATATTGCCAATCATTTTGCCACTCACTATGCAAAATATTGCGTTTGGTACGATTGACAGGCACAAAGCCCCATTCATTAAATTTATGACGATTGCCCACAATCCACAAAAGTTCACTATGTTTACGCGTATGAAAACGATAGCAACTCACCGCAGTACTTTTACTGGCGGTGGCAGATAGCAATTTTTTGACCATTGCCAAACC
>JBHBMT010000001.1:0-3594 GCA_041773075.1 Moraxella sp. | reverse complement strand
CCACGATAAGGAAAAATAGTATGCAAAATCAAATCAACTGGCAAAAAGTGGACAATCTGTTGCCCATCATCGTCCAAGACGCCAACACCTGCCAAGTGCTGATGCTTGGCTATATGAACCCAGAGGCTTTGAACAAAACACTCGCCGAAAAAAAAGTCACGTTTTTTTCACGCACCAAGGGCAGATTGTGGACAAAGGGCGAAACATCGGGCAATTTTTTGAACGTTGTGGACATGAGCCTAGATTGCGACAATGACGCTTTACTCATCTTGGCAGAGCCTGTGGGTGCAACCTGCCACACAGGGGCGGACAGCTGCTTTTTTGGGCTGACAGATGAGCCTGATTGGGTATTTTTTGCCAAACTGGAGCGATTGATTGCCGCACGCAAGGGATCTGATCCAGCCAGCTCTTATACCGCAAGCCTATACGCCAAAGGCACCAAGCGTATCGCCCAAAAGGTCGGCGAAGAAGGCGTGGAAACTGCCCTTGCTGCTACTGTCAAAGACCGTGAAGAAACCATCAGCGAGGCGGCGGATTTAGCGTATCATTTGACCGTGCTGCTGCAAGATGGCGACTTGGCGTGGACAGATGTCATTGCCAAACTAAAAGAACGCCACGGCAAATAAATACAAACACATTTATGCTATTACAAATGTACACTTTAGTTTTTAAAAAATCATGCTAAAATAAGGCGATGATATAGGTTGAATTGATAAGGATAGCCATGCAAGCAAAAACGCCCCATTTTGACCGTCCAGACAATGAGCGAGTTGTGATTACAGGCATGGGAGTGATTAGCCCTGTGGGTAATGACATTGCAGCGTTGTGGGCAAATATTAGCCAAGGTGTCAGCGGTATTGAGCGATTGGATGTGAATGCCGATGGTTTTGATGTTGGCGGATTTGATATCAATGAATTTCGCTCGCAGATTGCAGGGCTAGTCAAAGACTTTGATGCCAAGGCATATATGAGTGCCAAAGAGGTTCGCCGTTTTGATACTTTTATGCATTATGCACTGGCGGCATCCGCCCAAGCTTTGTATCAAGCAGGCTTGACCGACAGCACAACAGACGACAGCTTGCCCATCAACGTACCAAGCGAGCGGTTTGGGGTGGTGATGGGTTCTGGCATTGGTGGGATTGGCACCATTGAGCAGTCTTATGCCACTTTGAGCAGTCAAGGCGTCAAAAAAATCAATCCTTTCATCATACCAGGGGCGATTGTCAATATGCCAGCAGGATTGCTTGCCATCAAACACAACCTCAAAGGTGCCAATCTTGCCACAGCCACAGCGTGCACCACTTCCACGCACGCCATCGGGCTTGGGGCACGGCTCATTGCTTATGGGGATTTGGATGCGGTATTGGTTGGCGGCAGCGAAAAAGCCTCTACGCCGCTTGGCATGGCAGGTTTTGGGGCAATGCACGCCCTATCCACACGCAACGATGAGCCGACACGAGCCTCTCGCCCTTTTGACAAAGACCGAGACGGCTTTGTGCTTGGTGATGGTGCAGGTGCGTTGGTGCTAGAAAGCCTTGCTCACGCCAAAGCTCGAGGTGCGACCATCTTAGCAGAGGTGGCAGGTTTTGGCATGAGCGATGACGCAAGCCACATCACCGCACCGCCAAGCGATGGTGCAGGGGCCAAGCGTGCCATGATAAACGCTTTGGCTGATGCAGGGCTGACTGCCGACAAGGTCGGTTACATCAACGCCCACGGTACGAGCACGCCAGCAGGCGATGTTGCCGAAAGCTGTGCCATTGCCAGTGTGTTTGGCGATGAGATTTTGGTCAGCTCCACCAAATCCATGACAGGACATCTGCTTGGGGCAGCAGGGGCGGTTGAAGCCATCATCACCGTGCTTGCCTTGCAACACCAAATCCTGCCACCGACCATCAATTTGGACAATCCTGACGAAAAATGCACCTTGGATTATATCGCCCATACCGCTCGCAAGGTGGATAATGTCCATTATGCCATCAGCAACAGCTTTGGCTTTGGCGGCACCAACGGCTCATTGTTGTTCAAAAAATGGTAAATACGAATACTTAAAATAATAAGTGTTAGGATATTCTAATAACTTATTCTCAACTTTATTTAACTCGTTGATTTTTATAAAAAAAATGAATTTTTATAAGTTGGGTAAAAGGTAAGTTGGTGAAAAAATGACACCCAACCATTTTTTTTGATAAATTTAAATAAAATCAATCATTTATACCCACCCAACTCCAAACTTACTACAAAATGTAGCAACTGTATCCCTAAAGAATACAGTACCACCAACCCTCATTAATTTTGTTGGCTTGTGGATGTTACTTAACGCTAAGATTAAGATGATAATCCGCTTGCCAAACACTGTCATTTCTAACAATGGCGTTAATGACGGTTAGGAGTTTACGCATACAAGCGTTGATGGCAACTTTAAAGGGTTTGCCTTTGCCTATCAAACGCTCATAAAACTGTTTAAATTTGGGTTCATATTGTCTTGCCACATTGGTAGCATTGTATAAGACATTACGAACCGATTGCCTACCCCCTTTGCAATGGCTCTTGTATTTAAGTGTGCCACTTTCTTTGGGGTGTGGGGCAACGCCAACTAAGGAGGCGATTTCTTTATTGCTTAATGTACCAAGTTCAGGTAACCTTGACATCAAGGTAGCGACAGTAACACCACCAATCCCCTTAATGTCTTTAAACTTTTTTGTGGTGTCATCAAAATGTTTGCTTAGGGTGTCGATATCTTGTTCAAGGTCTTTGATTTGCTTATCAAGATAAGCAATGATGCGTTCTACACTTAACTTTTGGCTGTCGTGAATTTGCTGAATACGGTTCTTTTCTTGTACACGCATTGCCACAAGCTGATGGCGGCGTACAACCAAAGCCTCTAAGTGTTCTTGCTCTTCGCTTGGTGGGACATAGAGCAAATGAGTAAGTTTGCTCTCATCAAGACTTAAAAACTTGGCATAAAGAGCAAGCATTTTGGCATCTTGGTTATCTGTCTTAGCATTAGAATAAGACTTAGCAAACTGGCTGGTTTTATTAGGATTGGCAATCACCACATTAAAGCCTGATTGATACAGGGCTTTGGCAAGGGGGGATTTCTAATCCGCCTGTACTTTCAAGCACCACCAAAGCTGGGTTTGTGCCTGCATAAGTGTTAAGATAAGCCAGTGCTTGTTTGATGTCGCCTCCAGTGTTTGAAAAGGTTTTGGTTTTATCCTTACAAGAAAGTGATACCACAAAGACCTTTTTGCCCACATCAATGCCACAGTAAATGGGTTCATTGGACTTGTTTGCTACATTGGTTTTGGTTTGTTTAGCATTATTCATCATTAACCTGCCTTGTATTCGGTTTAGAGTCTATCAACTGTACGGTTTTGATTGATGAAAGGTTATCCACGCTTAAAGCTACGACACGAACTTGTCTTGGTGGTTGCCCTTATGGTTCTAAGGTGCGTACAAGATGTGGACAACAGGTTTTTGCTTATTGTACCTTAAAAGGGGGTATACAAGGTGCGTATTACACACCGTTTTAAATCAAAGCTATTTATTTAAATCAAAGCTATTTAATCGTGCGTAACACGCACCTGATGT
>JBHBMT010000188.1:0-8769 GCA_041773075.1 Moraxella sp. | reverse complement strand
CAGCTAAGACGGGGCGAACATTGATTATCCCCAAGGACAATGCCCAAGAAGCTGTCAAGGTAGCAGGTGTGACTGTATTGGCGGCAGATAGCTTGATGCAAGTTTGCCGACACTTGGATGTAGTCAGTGGGGCAAGTGGCAACGAAGCTGACCGTTTGTTGCCTGTTGTACCAACAAATGAGATGTATGCGCTTGCTTATACGCCTGATTTGTCGGATGTCAAAGGGCAACATCATGCACGCCGCGCACTAGAGATTGCAGCAGCAGGTGGGCACTCGTTATTATTCAAAGGTCCTCCAGGGTCAGGCAAGACCTTGATGGCATCACGTTTGCCAAGTATTTTGCCGCCATTAACCGAAGAAGAAGCGCTAGAAGTTGCCAGCATTTATTCGGTGGCAGGACTTGAGTGCCATTATGGGGTGCGCCCCTTTAGGGAAGTTCATCACACCATCAGTGCGGTGGCATTGGTTGGAGGAGGTTCACGACCCAAACCAGGGGAGATTACCTTGGCAAATAAGGGGGTGTTGTTTTTGGATGAAATGCCCGAATTTGACCGCAAGGTATTAGAAGTGTTGCGCCAACCTATTGAAGCTAAGCAAATTACCATTAGTCGCGCCAATTCACAGGTGCAATTTCCTGCTGAGTTTCAACTGATTGCCGCAATGAATCCTTGTCCGTGTGGCTATCATGGCGACCCATCAGGACGCTGTCATTGCTCACCTACGGCAGTAGCACGCTATCAAGAAAAGCTGTCAGGACCTTTGCTTGACCGCATTGATTTGCATATTAGTGTTCCTGCCATGCCCATTGAAGAGCTGCAGAATGTCAGTGGTGGTGAGTCGTCAGCAGAGGTGCGCAAGCGTGTAATACAGGCGCGCACCATTGCCCTAAAACGCCAAGGCAAGCCCAACAGTGAGCTAAGCCCAAGCGAATTGGACAATTATGCTGTTTTGGGGCAGGCAGAGCGTACTTTGCTGGCTCATGCCCAATCGCGACTGAATTTGTCAGCGCGTAGCTATCATCGTATGTTGCGTGTGGCGCGCACCATTGCTGACTTGGCGGGATTGGAATCTATCGGTACTGCACAGTTGGCGGAGGCGCTAAGTTATCGCTAAGAAATACATCGCATCAAGCAATCAACGCCGCTACAAGCTCATCAAACCGATGAAACACCCTATCAGGCTGACTGTCTTCAATAGGCTCGCCGTGATTGTAGCCATAGCTTAGCGCAAAGGTGCTGATATTTGCGTTTTTGCCTGCTTGAATGTCATTTTTGGAATCACCAATCATCAATGCGTGTTCAGGAGCAACACCGAGCGTATGACAAATGTGCAGCAAAGGTAGCGGATCGGGTTTTTTGGTGGGCAAACTGTCTCCACCAACAATCATTTCAAACCCTGTGAGCTGCAATTTTTCTAAAATTTCAGGCACAAAGCGTTCAGGTTTGTTGGTTGCCAGTGCCAGACGAAAGTTGTGTGCTTTGAGTGTTTTTAGTCCTTCTACCACACCTTCATAGGTAACAGTAGCAATGCAATTAAACTGCCTATAATAACCCAAAAAACTGTGATGAACTGCATCAATCAGTGCTTGACTGACCGTGGTATCGTGGTATGTGGCAGCGCGCAAGCATAGATTATAAGCGCCATTGCCAACAAAGGTGCGTACTTCATCAACAGTGCAGGCGTGCAATTGATGTTGTGTTAAGGCGGCATTGAGCGCCATTGTCAAATCGGGCACGCTATCAATAAGCGTGCCATCAAGATCAAAAATAAGTAGCTGTTTGCTCATAATAGCATTACCAAGTATATGTCTTGATGGTATCATAGCAAATTTTGCGCAGGGCATGAGGGTGTTTGTCGTAACAAAAGTAACAAATTATTTCAAATATCGCCAGTGACCATCAATGTAGTAGCACAATTTGCATGAATTTACACTTTGCTTACCAAACTTGCACACGTTGTTTGACATGGTTTGTTACCATACTCTCAACGCAACGCACAAGCGTATTGTGCTTACTTTTGGAGACGATATAATGAAAACAATGACAAAATCTATCCTAGCCATCGCTGCTGCATCTACTTTAGCAATGAGTGCCAATGCAGCTGTCAGTTACGGTGCTTCTAATGCAGGTCAGCCTTATGTTGGTGTAAAGGTGGGTCAAATTGATACCGATGGTGATGCACCTAAGATGACTGCTTATGGTGTGTATGGCGGATATAACTTTGACCAAAACTTTGGCGTAGAAGTAGAGTATCAAGCCTCTGAAGACAAAGAATTTTCGGTAGGGGCAGCGCAATATGAAGCCAATGCCAAGTCATATGGTGCTTATGGTACTTATCGCTTCCATTTTAACAATACCCCATTTTATGCCAAAGGCAAGCTTGGTGTAGCACATACCCAAACAGAAGAAGTGGGCAAAAACGTTTCTTATCGTAGCGAAAGTGATTCAACCAGCTTAGCAGGGGGTGTAGGCTTGGGCTATCAGCCAAATCAAAACTTTGGGGTAGAGGCAGGCTATAGTTATTTGGGTGATGATGCCAATGCCTTGACACTTGGCGCACACTTGGCGTTCTAAGTCACTTAAATTGAGTTAGTTTGAGGGTGGACAGCTTCTAAATAGGGGCTGTCCTTTTTTTACCCTTTGCCCCCATCGCTTTTTTGGCTTATAATGGTGCGTTTTATACGACCAAAAAGACATAATTATGAGCAATCAACCTGTTGACTACAAAAATACCCTAAATCTTGCTGACACTTCTTTTCCAATGCGTGGCGACCTTGCCAAACGTGAGCCTGCTTGGTTAGAACAATGGCATCAAGATGATGTTTATGGACAAATTCGCAAGGCTCGTTTGGGACGCAAAAAATACATCTTACATGACGGACCTCCTTATGCTAACGGTCAAATTCATCTAGGTCATGTCGTTAATAAAGTCTTAAAAGACATCATTGTCAAATACAAGACGCTAGATGGCTATGATGCGCCTTATGTACCAGGGTGGGACTGTCATGGCTTGCCTATTGAACAAAAAGTTGAAGGCATTGTCGGCAAAGTTGGTAAACCCCACAAAGACAAAGCCAAACATGGCGAATTGGTTACTGCCACTGAATTTCGCGGTGCTTGTCGTGCATACGCCAAAAGTCAAATCAACCTACAAATGGCGGATTTTAAACGCCTAGGCGTGCTTGGCGACTGGGATAATCCCTATTTGACCATGAATTTTAAGACAGAAGCTGATACAGTGCGAGCGTTGGCACGCATTTATGCCAATGGACATATCGTACGTGGGCTTAAGCCTGTCAATTGGTGCTTAGATTGTGGCTCGGCGCTGGCAGAAGCAGAGGTGGAATACGAGGACAAAAAATCTGATGCCATTTATGTAGGCTTTGATATTGTGAATCGTGAAAGCTTGCCACAAACTGCCAGTCTTGCTGGTAATTTACAGGCAGTGATTTGGACAACCACCCCTTGGACACTACCTGCCAACCAAGCCATTTCAGCGCATAGCGAGCTTGAGTATGCGATTTTAGCAACCAATAAGGGCAATTTTATTGTTGCCAAAGACTTGGTGGAAAATTTTGCAAAAGAAGTGGAATTGACTGATGTAGAAGTGTTAGTCACCGTCAAAGGCGATAGCTTAACCACTCTAAAAGCGCAACACCCGCTGATTAGCGAGCGTCAAGTACCTATCATCACAGGTGAGCACGTCACTGCCGACAGCGGTACAGGGCTTGTACATACCGCCCCTGCTCATGGTGTGGACGACTACAATGTCGGATTAAAATACAACTTACCCACTGATAATCCTGTGGGTGGTGATGGCATCTATTTACCTGAAGCGCGCGTCTTTGTTGGTGAGCATATCTACAAAGCGCAACCCAAAATCATCGAGACACTCAAAGACAGTGGACATCTTTTACATCATACAACCATTAAGCACAGCTATCCACACTGCTGGCGACACAAAACCCCGATTATCTTTCGGGCGACTCCCCAATGGTTTATCAGCATGGAAAAACAGGGGCTTAGAGAGCAGGCACTAACGGACATTCCTAAGGTGGTTTGGACACCTGCTTGGGGACAAAATCGCATCGAAGCGATGATGAATGGTCGTCCTGATTGGTGCATTAGCCGTCAGCGTACTTGGGGTGTGCCTATTGCTTTTTTTATGCACAAAGATACCCATGAATTGCATCCCAATACCGAACAACTGTTAGAAAAAGTAGCGCAGGTCATTGAACAAGGTGGTGTAGAAGCATGGTTTGATACCCCTGCTGAGGTCTTTATTGGCGAGGATGCCAAAGCGTATCACAAATGTACCGATACATTAGATGTGTGGTTTGACTCTGGGGCAACCAATTTTGCTGTCCTTGCCAATCGTGACAACTTAACCAATCCTGCTGATTTATATTTAGAAGGCAGTGACCAACATCGCGGTTGGTTTCAATCCTCTTTGTTAGTTAGTGAATCCATTTATAATCGCCCAGCTTATAAGCAGGTATTAACCCATGGATTTACGGTTGATGCCCAAGGATATAAGCTGTCCAAGTCCAAGGGCAATACCAAGGGGTTTGAGCCAAGTGAGCTTGCCGAAAAATACGGCATTGATATCGTACGACTATGGGTTGGCTTGTCAGATTATCGTTATGAAATGACCGTCAGCAAAGAAGGCTTTGACCGTGTGTCAGACGTGTATCGCCGTATTCGCAATACTGTGCGATTTTTGCTTGCCAATACGGATGATTTTGACCCCGCCAAGGACATGGTAGAAAGCGATCAGCTGATTAGTCTTGATAAATATATCTTGCACCGTGCCAACCAAGTACAGACTACCATTATGGAATCTTATACCAATATGGACTTTCACCAAGTCTGTCAAGCGGTAATGAGCTTTTGTTCGCAGGATTTGGGCGGATTTTATTTGGATATTATCAAAGACCGTCAATACACCACTCAAAAAGATGGGCATCCTAGACGCTCTGCACAAACAGCGATTTATCATATTGCCCATGCGTTATTGCGTTGGATTGCTCCGATTTTATCCTTTACCGCTCAAGAAGCATGGCAGGTACTAAAAGGTACACAAGGATATATCTTTACGCAAGAGTGGTATCAATTACCCACACCTGTTATGACGGATATCACAGCTGATGATTGGCAAACCATTTTGATGGTCAAAGAGCTGGCAAACAAAGCGATGGATACTGCCCGTACTGACAAGGTGATTAATAGTGGCTTATCTGCCCAAGCCACTATTAGTGCTGAAGGTGAGGTTTTGACAGCGCTATCTAAGTTGGGAAACGAAGCCAAATTTGTCTTTATCACCAGTGATGTAACTCTTAAAAAAGGTGAGCTAGGTGTTACTATTACGCCTGCTCATGGCAACAAATGTGTACGCTGTTGGCATATTTTAGAGGATGTTGGTGCACATAGCGCGCACCCTGACTTGTGTGGACGCTGTATTGATAATATTGAAGGTTCTGGGGAAGTGCGCCATTATGCCTAGTTTAGCTACCAATGCCAACAAAGCATTTGTTTATTATGCCATTGCGGTGGTTGTGCTGGTCATTGACCAGCTTAGCAAAGTAGCATTTGAACGCTGGCTTGTGACAGAAGGAACAAGCGTAGCAGTCATTGACCCCATCCTCAATTGGACGCTTGCCTACAATCGGGGGGCGGCATTTAGCTTTCTTGCCAATCAAGGCGGTTGGCAAAAATGGTTTTTTGCACTTTTAGGCTTGGCAGTGTCAGTATTTATTATTGGCTATTTGCGTAATATTCCCAAAAGCGCGCGCTTACTTAGTCTTGGACTTGCTTTGGTGCTTGGTGGAGCATTGGGCAATGTCATTGACCGCGTGCTTTATGGGCATGTGATTGATTTTATTCATGTTCATTATGCCAATGTCTGGCATTACCCTGTGTTTAATGTGGCAGATATTGGGATTTGCGTGGGGATGGCGCTGGTGGTGATAGATATGATATTTTTTGAAAAAAAGCGTAAGACATCTTGACATTTCGTATTTTCAATTAAATCAAAAGTTAGCCATTTTTAATTAAAAAACGCTAGGTTTTTTCTAAATCATTGCTAATAGTAATGAGTGTTATGAAGTGTTAGGATGTCCTACACATCAATAACAAAAAAAGCTTAATTTTTTAGACCTACAAAATGTCAGCGCACCCCAAAGTTAATTTACCATCAAAATTACTGTTGTTAATTATTGGTGCAATCTTATGATTTATACAAAAGCATTGCTTGATGTGTTAAAAAAAAGCTTGTATCTTAATAAAGTATCGGCTACTATACAGCTTATTGATGTTTTTTTTTGCGATAAATGTCAGAAATTGGCATTATTGGTCAAAAAAATAGACTTTTTTAAGCAAATTTTTGTAACAATTGGTTGGCATATCAGGGTCTAGGTGTTATAATTAGTCTTGATATGTTTGCTACAGTATCCCACAATCCCTTGGAGGAATTATGAAATTAAACAAAATCGTGTTGGCGTTAGCTGCAACTGCTCCATTGGCAGCAACCGCTGGCGTTACTGTAACCCCAGTATTGCTAGGCTACCACTACACTGGCGAAGCTCATGATGAGCAACGCGAAGTACTACGCACTGGTAAAGACCTTTATGTTAATAAAGATGGTCAATCTATTGATGGTCGTGCTGGTAAAGTATTAAATGGTGGTGTTGCCAAAGAAGACAGCCTATATGTTGGTGCGGCACTAGGCATTGAATTGACACCAGCTACCCAATTCCAAGTAGAATATGGCGTATCTAATGCCAATGGTGAGGCTTCTGAAGCTTCTGCTGCTGCTGGCGTAAACCGTTTTGACATCGAGCAACGTACTTTAAGTGGTAACTTCCTAGTAGGTCTAGATCAATTCACTGGCTACAATGCAGAAGCTAAGTTCAAGCCTTATGTATTGATTGGTGCTGGTCAATCTAAGATCAAAGTTGAAAACCAAGAGTCTTATACTACCACTGCTGACAATGGCGATATCGCTGCAGGTACCACCATTGCTGCAGGTACTGAAGTTTCTGAATCAAAAGATACTATTGGTAACTTAGGTTTGGGTGCTCGTTATTTGGTCAATGATGCATTGGCACTACGTGGTGAAGTGCGCGCTGTACACAACTTTGACAACAACTGGTGGGAAGGTCTAGCTCTAGGTGGTCTAGAAGTAACTCTAGGTGGTCGTCTAGGCAAGCCTGCTGAAGTACCAGCACCTGTTGAGCCAGAACAAGTGGCTGAAGAGACCCTAGTGATTGTTCCAGAAACTCCTGTAGTAGACAGCGATGGTGATGGCGTAACTGATGATCTAGATGCATGCCCAGGCACTGCACCTAACCGCGTTGTTGATGCTCGTGGTTGCCCAGTCATGGTTGATATCGAAGAGCAACTACGTATGGAGCTACGCGTATTCTTTGACTATGACAAATCTGCAATCAAACCACAATATCGTGAAGAAATTGCTAAAGTAGCAGAGAAGATGCGTGAATTCCCGAATTCAACTGCTGCTATCGAAGGTCACGCTTCTAAAGACTCTAAGCGTTCAAATGCACGTTACAACCAACGTCTGTCTGAAGCTCGTGCTAATGCTGTTAAATCTATGCTAAGCAATGAGTTTGGTATTGATGCAAACCGCTTAAGCGCTGTAGGTTATGGTTTCGATCGTCCGATCGCACCTAACGACACTGCTGAAGGTAAAGCATTGAACCGTCGCGTATACGCTGTGATTCAAGGTAGCAATGTGACTACTGTAGAGCAAACTACCGATATGCGCGTAGAATAATGCTTAAGATGGACCATCCATCTTAACATCAATGCTCTAAGCAGCACCCCAAAAGTTATAACACTTTTGGGGTGTTTTTTTGTATGCAAGGCATGATGTGGGTAGTAAACTTCAGCTATGAGCTAGATTAATACGGTGTGCGCTTACTTATTTAAACAAAAGACGCAGTCAATGAGGCAAGATAATATAGTCGTTTAAAATACAAATGGTACAACGTTGATAGCTCTCTTGTGTGCTATTTGTACATACGGTCGTATTGTCTTGCCCTATTTCAGCTTGAAATGACTATAGTTTGTATCACTCTTATTTTTGTACTGTTTGTAGGACATTGGGGCGTGTTGATAATTAGAACCTATATTCACAATATTATGTCATTCATATTGATTGTAAAAGCAAACACTAAATTTTCGCTTTTGTATAAAAACTAGCCAAATCTTGCTTTTTAAGCGTCAAAAACTTGCTTAATAGAATGGCTATCAAGTTGCGTTTTTTCTTAAAAAGCGAGCGATTTATCTAAAAGTTTTTATCGCAAAAATGGTATAAGTATAGGCTCTTAACTTGGCTTATTTTTACCAAAAAGCACATCTACAGCCCTGTATTTAACATTTCTGAAGGGGCGAAAGGTTAATACGCTCTAGGATGTGCAACCATGAGCGCATCTTAAATGGATGGCAATGCAATTAAACATGGGCATTATTCTTTATCAAACGATCCTTATTTGATTTCAAAACCATGCCTCGTTAATGCGCCTTGCTGTACTGCTGCGCTATTTTTGGCTTATACCTTGTTTTGAATTAAAAGACTTTATTAGCCATGCAATTAATGCGCTTGTTCCCAGTTAGCACCTGTACCGATGTCCACCACTAAAGGCACCGCAAAATCAACATCAAAACCAAGCGATTTAGCGGTATGACTTAAAGCATGTTGCATGGTGGTTTTGATAAGTGTGCCTAGTTTGTCTACTTCTTCTTTATTG
>JBHBMT010000187.1:0-5337 GCA_041773075.1 Moraxella sp. | reverse complement strand
GCGACAGAGCAGGTTTTTCCAATTGCAGATCCAAGCATCATCAAGCAGTTGCCTTCAATGCTCTTTGACCCGCTTGGGCCTTTGAGACTAGATTGGACTTATTTGCCAAAATTGTTTCCATGGGCGATTAAGCTATTGCTATCCATGAGAGATGAGTCATTTCAAAGAACTCATGAAGCATTAAAACAGATAAACAGCGTCAGCTTATCTGCTTGGCAAGATTTTGCAAATAAATGGGGGTTGGATAACTGGGTTCATGTCCAAGGTTCTTTGTTGACAGCCGAAACCCAGCCTTCATTGGTGCAATTAAAGCAGCATGGTGCAAAATTAGCCGCTCTTGGGGTGGCGAATGATTTTGTCACCCAAGATGAACTGACAGAGCGAGAGCCTGCGTTGGCAGGCAATCAGCTGGGTGCGTTATTTTTCCCAAATACAGGTCATATCAGCAATCTAGCAGAAATGTATAAAGTATTGATTGCACATTTTGTTGGTATGAGTGGTGTTATTTATGAAAACTGCAAGGTTAATAAAATTCACACCGAAGACCAAGCTGTACGCTTGATGACCACCCAAGGTGAGATTTTGGCTCCACATATTATGATTAGTGCAGGTGCATTCTCAAAACCGCTAGTGGCACAAGCTACGGGTGTTGATGTTCCCCTTGATACAGAGCGAGGCTATCATTTGATGTTGCCCAATGAGTCAAATCGCCTATCTGTACCTGTTACCAGCATGGATCGTCGTTTTATTATGACGCCGATGCAGTCAGGACTCAGATTGGCGGGTACGGTTGAGTTTGCAGGGCTTAAAAAACCAGCCAATATGCAGCGTGCTTACAATTTACTTAAGCTTGCAAACCCTATGTTTAAGCAAGCGTTGGATAACTTGCAATCTACACCTTGGATGGGGTTTAGACCATCAACGGCAGACTCACTGCCTGTGATTGATAAGCTTGGTAGAGTCTATCTCAATTTTGGACATCAGCATTTGGGGCTGACGCAAGCCGTGGTGAGTGCACAACTAATTAGTGATTTGTATTTTAACAAACCAACAGCCATTGATCGTAATCCGTATAAACTAGAGCGATTTGGTCGCCCTAATATAAGCGGATTTTGATGAATGATTATTTAAGCAAACATAGCTAAATCAAGGAGATGCTATATGAATATTCATGGTATTTTAGTGCCAATCGTTACCCCATTTGATAAAAATGGTGCAGTAGATGTGCCTACATTAGAAAAACTGGTCAATTCTTTTATTGATAAAGGTGTGGCTGGTATCGTGGCTTGTGGCACAACTGGCGAATACTACGCTTTATCACCCAAAGAGCGTGAGTTGGTCATGACAACCATCGCCAAACACGCCAAAGGCAAAGTCAGCCTGATTGCTGGGGTGAATAGTTTGTCAACAGACCATACTATTGAACTTGCCAATCAAGCCAAGGAAATGGGCTATGAAGGCTTAATGCTATCAGCCAATCCATACAGCTTACCAGAGCAGGCAGGTATTATCGCTCATTTTGAAAAAGTGGCAGATGCAGTAAAAATGCCAATCATTATGTATAACTTCCCTGCCCGTGTAGGCGTGAATATTGAATTTGAAACTGTTGAGCATTTATCCAAACATCCTTACATTGTAGGCATCAAAGAAAGCAGTGGCAACTTTAGTCATGCACTGCGTATGCTACAAGCCAAGTTTGAAAATTTTGAGATTGTCTGTGGTTGTGATGATCAGCCTGTGGATTTCTTCTTTTGGGGCGCTAGAAGCTGGATTGCGGGTGCTGCCAATGTCTTCCCTGAAGAGCAAGTGGCGATTTATCAAGCTGCCTGCAAGGGTGACTGGGATGAGGCTCGCCGTATTATGACCAAAATTTATCCTGCTATTCATTCAATGGAATCTGGCGATTACAACCAAAAAGCCAAAATCGGTTGCCTAAAAGGCACGGTTGATGTTGGTGGTGTTCGCTTGCCACTGGTTGATATTAGTGATGAAGACAAACAAGCTTTTTTATCATTACTAAATGATTAAGGTTGGGTATTATGACAGCAAAAAATAAAGAGGTTGTTTTTGAAGCGGCCAAGCAAGGTGCATTGTATGCAGGCAATTTGATTGTTGGAGCTAGCCCTTGTCAATCTACTATGGTGAATACCACTCCGATTGACAACAGTGTCATTGGCAAAATTGATGACGCTACCGAAGAGCATGTTAATCAAGCGGTAGTATCTGCTAGAGCTTGCTTTAATAACGGCACTTGGAAAGACAAACATCCTGCTGAGCGAAAGCAAATCATGCAAGCATGGTCAAATCTAATGAAAGAGCATGCTGAAGAACTAGCGGCATTGGACTGTATTGATGCAGGCAAGCCAATTAGCGAGTGTATCAATACTGATATGCCGGCAACACTAGATACTTTTGATTGGTATGCTGAGGCGATTGACAAGGTTTTTGGCAAGGTCGCACCCACGGATAACGGTGTTGTCTCTTGGATTGTAAAAGAGCCGATTGGCGTGGTCGGTGCTGTATTGCCATGGAACTTTCCAGCCCAGATGTTTGCTTGGAAAGTAGCACCCGCACTTATCATGGGCAATAGCGTTATTGTCAAGCCTGCTGAACTTACCAGTCTTTCGGCATACCGTATGATTGAATTGGCTTATGAAGCTGGTGTGCCAAAAGATGCTCTGCAAATGGTTTGTGGTCGTGGCGAAGTAGTCGGTGCTGCCATTGGCAAGCATATGGATATTGATATGGTGTCTTTTACTGGTTCAACAGAAGTAGGGCGTTTATTCTTGCAATATTCAGCACAAAGCAATCTAAAAGAGATTGTTCTAGAGTGTGGTGGTAAGAGCCCGCAGATTGTCTTTGAAGATGCCATCATTGATGAAAATATGATTAACAATGTACTATCTGCAGCATTTTGGAATATGAGCGAAAACTGTAGCTGTGGCTCTAGATTGCTAGTGCATAGCAGTCAAAAACAGCTTCTGCTTGAAAAACTGGTTGAAGGCTTAGCTGCTTGGAAAATCGGCGACCCAAGACAAGATGATATTGCTTTGGGCCCAATGATTGAACAGGCACACTTTGAAAAAGTAGTGCGTTATCTACAAACCGCCAAATCTGAAGGCGCATCACTGGTGACAGGCGGCAACGTGCTTTCAGATATGGGTAGTGGCTGGTATATTGAGCCGACGATTTTTGACAATGTAACTGCTGACATGACCTTGTTCAAAGAAGAAGTGTTTGGTCCTATTTTGGCTGTGACAACATTTGACAGTGATGAAGAAGCTATCAGCTTGGCAAATGACAGTAGCTATGGTTTGGCAGCATCGTTCTACACTCAGAATCTTAAGCGTGCACTTTCGGTAGCCAAGCAAATACAGGCTGGCACAGTGTCAATTAATGGATTCTCAGAAGGTGACATCACTACTCCATTTGGCGGCTATAAACAATCAGGATTTGGCGGTCGAGATAATGGATTGGAGGCATTGGATCAATACTGCCAAACCAAGACCATCTGGACTATCTGCTAAAAAATAAGGACCATCTAAACCTTACCGTGGATTAAGCAAACCTTTGGAATGCATATTCCATTGGTAGGGTTTGTGCAACTCAAGGAAATGGATATGGAAGATTTCATTAATACCATAGTGGGCTACATCTGGAGTGATGCCTTGGTGTATTTGGCTTTGGCTGTGGGCATCTACTTTACTATTGCTACAAAAGGTGTGCAATTTCGCTATCTAAAAGAAATGATTCGCCTACTATTTGATAAGAATAATTCAGATCAAGGCGTGACTTCGTTTCAGGCGTTCTGTATGGCATTATCTGGTCGTATTGGTGTGGGCAATATTGCTGGCGTAGCTACTGCGATTGCAGCTGGTGGTCCAGGTGCTGTATTTTGGATGATTGTTATGGGTCTGCTAGGTGGTGCTAGTGCATTTATTGAATCCACTTTGGCACAAGTCTATAAAGAAAGCTCAGATCAGCAGTACCGTGGTGGCTCGCCTTATTATATTGAAAAAGGCCTAAAAATGAAGCGATTTGCAATATTTGTTGCCGCTGTTGTTTGCTTGTCTTATGGGGTGCTTGTACCAGGTGTGCAGGCAAATACGATTAGCGATTCATTTAAAACTGCCTTTGGATTATCGCCTACCGTCACTGGCTTAATTGTGGTTGCACCTTTAGCCTTTATCATCTTTGGTGGTATTAAGCGTATTGCTAGATTTGCCGACAAAGTCGTTCCTTTTATGGCAATCTTCTATATTCTGATGATGCTAGTGGTTTTAATCGTCAATGCTTCTGCCATACCCAGCATGATTGCTTTGATCGTAAAAAGTGCATTCGGTATGGATGCTGTGTTTGGTGGTATTGTTGGCATGGCGATTTCTTGGGGTGTTCGCCGTGCGGTATTTTCCAATGTAGCTGGTGCAGGTGAGGCGACATTTAGCTCTGCAGCCGCAGAGGTGTCACACCCTGCCAAACAAGGACTTGTTCAAGGATTTTCTGTTTATGTAGATACTGTCCTTGTATGTACTGCGACGGCATTGATGATTCTATCAACAGGTATGTATAATGTTGCAGGCCTTGATGGTACCATGTTGGTTGAAAATATGCCAGGAGTGGCAGCTGGTACAGCATTTACCCAAGCAGCCGTTTCAACCATTTTCGCTGATTTTGGGCCGGCATTTGTGGCATTGGCTATTTTCCTGTTCGCATGGACTTGTTTGCTTGCTTATTACTATATCGCTGAAACAACCTTAGTGTACTTGGATAATAAATTGCGTTACCCATATCTAAAAACCGTACTGAAAGTTGTGTTTTTGATTATCTGCTTCTTTGGTAGCGTGCAATCGGCAGGTATGATGTGGGCGTTAGGTGATATTGGTTTTGGTGCTATGTGTTACCTAAATTTCATCGCCATTCTATTGCTTAGCAAAACAGCCTTTAAGGTTCTCAAAGACTATGATGAGCAGATGAAACAAGGTGTTGATCCTATCTTTGACCCCAGAAAAGTAGGTATTGAGAATGCTGATTTTTGGGTGGAGTATAGCGATAAACATCGCCGATAGAGTCTAAGGGCTTCCTATCGTCAGCTTTTGGAATGTCAAAAAACATCTCAATTCTTTGAATTGGGATGTTTTTTAACTTGTGACATAATTTTAATAATTTTTAAATATATCACATTAATTTAATTTCCAAAATTAATGTGATATCAAGAAAGCACATCTAAGTGCTAATAGGCAATTGGATGTGTAAATTCTAAAAAATTATTGATTGTAAGTCTAAATTATTATACAGCACAGTAAGCCAACCCAACCCATCAAACCAACAAACCCTTGT
>JBHBMT010000186.1:0-49335 GCA_041773075.1 Moraxella sp. | reverse complement strand
TGATTACCACGGCGACGGGCGTGTTCTTGGTGGCAAATCATCGCCAAAGCGTCCACTTTTTCGCCATTAATCAGCACGTCCACACGGCTAAGTTTGTCCGCCTGATAGCGCTCAAAACCATAATCCAAAGACGCAAAGCCACGGCTAGCCGATTTTAATTTGTCAAAAAAGTCCATCACCACTTCGCCCATCGGAATGTCAAACACCACTTGCACTTGACGAGCCATAAACTTCATGTCCACCTGTACGCCACGACGCTCCATAGCAAGGGTCATTACATTGCCAAGATACTCTTGGGGGACTAGGATATGACAGCGAGCAATCGGCTCACGAAACTCTTGTATCACGCCCGTATCAGGCAGACGAGATGGGTTATCCACATAGACGATGTCGCCATTTTTTTTGACGATTTCATAAATCACGCTTGGGGCGGTGGTAATCAAATCAAGGTCGTATTCACGCTCTAGGCGCTCTTGGATAATCTCCATGTGTAGCATACCCAAGAACCCACAGCGAAAGCCAAAGCCCAAAGCGTCTGACGTATCAGGCTCAAAGAAAAGGGCAGCGTCATTGATTTGTAGTTTTTGTAAGGCTTCACGGAATTTTTCAAAGTCCGATGAATCAATGGGGAACATACCTGCGTACACTTGCGGGGTGGCTTTTTGAAAGCCTGCAATACTCTCAACTTCGGGTGTTTTGGCAAGGGTGATGGTATCGCCCACAGGTGCACCTTGAATGTCCTTAATCCCTGCGATGATAAAGCCCACTTCCCCTGCTTGCAAACGGTCAGTTTCTAGGCGCTTGGGGGTAAAGACACCGATAGACGTTACTAGGTGGGACTCGCCTGTGGATTTGATAAAAATCTTATCGCCTGTGGCAACTTGCCCTTCACGCACACGCACCAATGACACCACGCCCAAATAATTATCAAACCACGAATCAATGATTAACGCCTGTAGTGGCGCTTCACGGTCGCCTGTTGGCGCAGGAATTTTTTCTACCAATACTTGTAACAGCTCATCAATGCCCAAGCCAGTCTTTGCCGACACTCTGGGAGCGTCAATGGCTTCAATACCGATGATGTCTTCAATCTCTTCAATGACCCGCTCAGGCTCAACTTGTGGCAGGTCAATCTTATTTAAAACAGGCAGCACTTCTAGCCCCTGCTCCACCGCCGTATAGCAGTTGGCGACCGATTGGGCTTCTACGCCTTGTGCTGCGTCCACCACAAGCAGCGCCCCTTCACACGCTGCCAAGCTACGAGACACTTCGTATGAGAAGTCCACGTGTCCGGGGGTATCAATGAAGTTAAGCTGATATTTTTCGCCGTTTGGGTGATTATAATAAAGTGTTACCGATTGAGCCTTGATGGTAATGCCCCGTTCACGCTCAATGTCCATACTGTCCAAGACTTGCGCCTGCATTTCACGGTCGGACAAGCCGCCACACACCTGAATAAATCGGTCGGCAAGCGTACTTTTGCCGTGGTCAATGTGGGCAATGATAGAAAAATTACGAATGTTCGCTAAATCGGTCATGAAAACTCTTATGGAGGCAACTGCCTAGTAATTGGGGCGTACAAAGATAAATAACCGCTTATTTTAGCAGTTTTTAGACATATTGAAAACACCTGATGTACGATGCACTACCGTTTATTAAAGTCTTTTAAGTCCAAAACAAGACAAAGCGACAAATCAAAGGTAGTGTAAAGCACAGTAAGGCAAGCTAACAAGGCATAGCTCCAAAATCAAATGACGATACAATTGGCATCTACTCTTAGAGACTGTTCACGATTAATTTTTTTAGGCAAACTAAGATAAATCGCAAGCTTTTTAGGAAAAAAATGCAGGCTGATAGCTATTTATCAAGTAAATTTTTGACATCAAGTTGTAAGGGTTAGCCATTTTTGACAAAAAAACAAGCACTTTTAATGAAATATACAAAAATATGAAAATGTCATTCATTGTGAACAGGCTCTTGGGTTTTTGTTGTATCCATTTGTATCATCGCCTCCACTTCTGCCATCATAAGCGCCGACAACGCTTGTTGCAATAGCAAAAAGTCAGGCTCTAGCACCCCAATGTCCTGCCCATTCGCCACAACCTTGCGACACCGCTCCTCAAACCACTCCGAGACTGCTCTTAGCCTAGGCGCGCCCGTATAACGAGTCGCCCCCACAATGCGATGCGCAATCTGTATCAGTGCCTGACCATCTTTTATCGCCCAAGCAGTATTCAGCGCTTGTTGTTCGTTTGAGGCACTGGCTTGTAGCATGGTGAGCAGCTTTTTGGCAAGGTCTGGTTTATGAGCAGCGCGCGCCAAGGCATCTTGCCAATCTAGCACTGCCAAGCCTGTCATATGCTGTTTTTTATCCAACTTCACCAAGGCAAACGCGTCATCACCCATCATAGCACCATCAAGTGGTGCAGCTGTTGAGGAATTGCCAAGCCATTTTTGTAGGACACGCAACAGCTCATTATGCGCCATTGGCTTAATCACATAATCATTAAGTCCTGCCTGCACCAATTGTGCTTTTTCGTCAGATAAGCCATGTGCCGTCAGCGCCACAATGGGAATAGGGGAGCACTCAGGATATGCCGCCTCTATCTTGCGAATGGCAAGGCTTGCCTCTAGCCCACTCATGGTTGGCATCTGAATGTCCATAAAAATCAAATCAATACGGCTTTGTGGCTGCCCATCAGCATAACTTTTACTCACAATATCAATCGCATCAAACCCTGATTCTGCCATTACCATGTCAATGCCTAGCTCATGGAGCAATGCCTCTAGCACCAACAAATTAGGGGCATGGTCATCCACCGCCAAAATTTTGACTCCCTGCCACTGTGAAGCGCGTGTATTGGTTGCCTGATTGCTCATTCCTGACAGCAGTTGATACACTTGTCGCCTATCCAAGGGCTCATACAAGCCTTCGGCACCAAACTGCGCCAAACTCGCCCCATCTAGCGCCACCTGATACCCAAAGACTGCCAAACGCCCTTGATGATAGCGGCGCACCTGACTTAATAAGGCGGTCAGCCCTCCTTTTTGGCTAAAGCCATCTACCAGTACCCACTCATAGCGCTCACCCGCGCTCAATTTTTCTAGCAATGCCACCAGACTATCCACCTCATCTAGTACCACCGCTGTGTCTGCTAGCAACAGTGACAGCACTTTTTTGTGTTCACTATGCTCAAACCATGCCAATAGTCGCTGTGTTGGCAACATAGGGGCGATATTGTCCTCACTACTGGTTAATGCCTCTGTTTCGCTTAGCCCTGTTGGCATGGTAAACCAAAATGTCGCGCCCGTCACCGCCACATTCTCTTGTACATTATCAAAAAAGCCAATCTCACCACCCATCAGATGTGTTAATTGCTTGGAAATAACCAGCCCCAGCCCTGTCCCTCCATAACGGCGCGTCACAGACAAATCTCCTTGTCCAAAACTCTTGAACAGCTGCGCTTGCGCCTCTTTGCTAATGCCCCGCCCCGAATCTTCCACGCTGATATGTATTATGGCACTGCCATCATCTGCTATATCATCATCAAGACGCACACGTACTAGCACCGCCCCTGTATCAGTAAACTTGATGGCATTGCCCAATAAATTGGTTAGAATTTGCTTCACTCTTAAACTGTCGCCAAAAATGGCTTTGGGCACATCTTGATAAAACAGCACGGACATTCTTAGCTGTTTTTCTTGTGCCAAGGGTGATAGCATATCCGCCACTTCATAAATGCAGTCATACAAATCAAAACTTTGATGCTCCAAAATCAGCTTGCCTGCTTCTATTTTTGAAAAATCCAGCACATCATTCACCAGCGCCAACAAATGTGCTGATGACTTTTTGATGGTATGTACATACAAGTTTTGTTTGGCATCCAGATTGCCATGTCGCGCCAACAGATTAATAAACCCATCAATGGCATTTAAGGGCGTACGCAATTCATGACTGATGTTTGCCAAAAATGCCGATTTAGTCTCACTTGAGGATACCACCAAGTCATGTGCGCGACGAATAGAGATATTTTGCATCTCCATTTCATCAAAGGCTTGTTGCAAATCCGCCTCGGTTTGCCTGCTGTGTTCTTTCAGCTCTTGAAAACTGCCCTCCAATCGTGCCAACGCTTGATTTAATTCTTGTTGCAATAGATAAAATTCGCCATCACTTTTTGTTTGCAAGGGTTTTGCCAGATTATTGGTGCTAAGACGCTGCAAAAATAGACGCATTTCATAAATAGGCGCAATCCAGCGTTTGGCATACATACTTAAAATCAACAACAAAAGCAGTACTGTCGTTAATCCTGTCACCACCAGTGCAACTATAATGCGATAATACGCGATGATAAATGGCTCATCATCCATATCCACAAACAACCAATAACGCTTTTTGCCCTCTTTGGTTTCCACCTGCAAAGGCATACCATAGGCTGTACCTGTGGGGGTGGGTAAACGCCAAACACCATCTGCACTTACATCAAACTTACCCCACGGCGCATCAGCATTGTAACCTGCGCTAACAATTGGGGTGCCATCTTCTGCCAAAATCGCCACGCGTTGAACGTGTTGTTCAGACTGAATCACATACATCTTGTCTGTCATGTAGCGCCGCACCATGCCTGATGATGCGTTCGGCAAGAGCGCGCGCGTCATTCCATTGACACCCATCTGCCTGATACTTTCTTCTACTGCCTTATCCCCTGATTCCAAATTAAGCAATAAAGGACGTATCATTGGCTCATAACGAATCAATGCTGATTGCGCCAAAGTGTCTTGCTCTGATTGCAATGCGCGGCGAGTCTCCCCAAATACAAGCACCGCCCCAACAGATGCCAGTATTGCAATGGGCAAAAACACCAACAACACCAATTGTCCATAAGCGCTACGTACGCCTAGCCGTCTTTCTATTCTCATGCCCTACCCTTAACGACAGGCTGCAACCAACAGCTCTGGGCGATACTCAAAATGCGGCGTATCATAACTTGACCACTTGCCACCCCAAATAAATCCATGTTTTTCAAAAATAGCTACCACCCGCTTTAAGTTATCATCTTGCAGAAGCTGTGATGGGTAAGCACAAGGTGCATCTTCGGTTTTGCAGCCATCCCAGCGCCAATACCGATGCAACCCTTTTGGCAATTGAAAGTCCACCGCCACCCCAAAACTGTGTGAACTTAGACGCGTCGTTCCTGCAATAGGGCGCCAATTAAACGTACCTAATGAAGTTGAGACATAACGCTTAAGCTCTGGATAATTGGCAAGCTCATCGCCCACTTTTTGTAGCTGCGCTGCCGCGCCTTGTTTTTGATTAAAGCGCAAGCGAGCGCCACTAGGCTTCCATGTGACAGTCACCAAATTATTTGCCACTTGTTGCTTGCTTGTCCCATACAGCTGCTTAAAAAACGCATCATTGCGCAAACGCCCTGCATCTTCATATTGCTTGGGCGTGACAAAGTTAAGTGGATACACTTGTGATAACTGGTCGGCAATACTGGCATGATTAAGACGGGCAGTAAAAGGCGCTGATGACACCTGACCCAAAGGCAAGCTTGCCCCTGTATCAAAATAAACCACCCCATTTTTGATTTGCGACACGCCCTCATACGCTTGAGTCAAACACGTTGCCATCTGTGAGCTAGGCATGGCAGTAGCAGGCATTGCCAATACCCCAAAAGCTACCAAAATATAATTAGGCTTCATAAAAAAGACACCCCAAATCCTAAAATCTTTATCATACCACAAGCAGCGGTGCATTTTTAAAATCCTCTGCAAAACTTATGCTATAATTTGACCATCTTTTTTGTTTGAGTATATTATGTCTAATTTTATTGATACCACCGTTGCTTTGGCTGACTGTGTTGGCAATACGCCTTTGGTGCGTTTACGTCAATTTGGAGGCAATACAGGTGCCACATTGCTTGCCAAATTAGAGGGCAACAATCCTGCAGGCTCTGTCAAAGACCGCCCTGCATTTAATATGATTGCCGCTGCTGAAGCGCGTGGTGACATCAAAGCAGGTGATAGACTGATTGAAGCAACCAGTGGCAATACAGGCATTGCCCTAGCGATGGTTGCTGCCATGAGAGGCTACCAGATGACGCTGATCATGCCTGCCAACTCTACCCAAGAGCGCAAAGATGCCATGCGCGCCTATGGTGCTACATTGATTGAAGTAGAAAGCATGGAGCTGGCGCGTGATTTGGCACTGCAAATGCAGCACCGTGGTGAAGGGGTTGTGCTTGACCAGTTTAACAATCATGACAATAAACAAGCGCATTATTTAACTACCGCGCCAGAGATTTGGGCACAAACTGATGGCAAAATTACCCATTTTGTTAGCTCTATGGGTACCACAGGCACCATCATGGGGGTGGCAAAATTTTTAAAAGAAAAAAATCCTGCCATTCAAATCATCGGCTTACAGCCCGATGAGCACTCAAATATTGCTGGTATTCGTCGCTGGACGCCTGAATATCTACCAAGTATTTTTGATGCTAGCCTTGTAGATACCATTATGGACATCAACCAAACCGATGCAGAGATCGCCATGCGCGCACTTGCCAAATCTGAAGGGATTTTTTGTGGTGTATCCAGTGGCGGTGCAGCATGGGCAGCTGCTCAAATTGCTTATAACAACCCTGATGCTGTTATTGTCTTTATTGTGTGCGACAGAGGGGATAGATACTTATCTACAGGGCTATTTGGTGTGACAGACTAAGGCGGAATCAGCATTGCCCCTTACAGCCTTGATCATCCCAACTTGTTTTGTCAAAATGATGCTGAATTTTTACCAACCTACTTGCCAAGATACCCTAACTTTAAGAAGGTTTTATGAGCGCACCTATTTTAATTTTTGATATTGAAACCATTCCTGATATTGACACAGGCAAGCGCCTCTATCCTGACATTCATGCTTTGTCTGAGGATGATGCACTGACAGCCCTACAAGCGCTACGCGAAGCTGAAGCAGGCAACAGCTTTATGCGCCTACCACTGCACAAAATTGCTTGTTTGTCTTTTTTATGGATAGATGGTGACACCCACAAATATGTACTCAAGTCCTTAAGTCTTGAAACGATGGACGAAAAAAACATTTTAAGCACCTTTTTTCGAGCCTTTGACAAAACACCTGCACCGATACTCGTTTCTTGGAATGGCGCAGGCTTTGACATTCCTGTGCTTTTGTATCGTGCACTTCACCACCGATTGTCCGCCCCAAAGCTCTTTAACACCCAAGCCAAATTCAGCTATCTTAACCGCTACAGTGAAGCACACATTGATGTCATGGATAAGCTGTCCTTGTATAATGGCTACAACCGTCAAAAACTAGATACCGTTGCTGCCTTATGTGGCTATGCAGGCAAACAAGATACTGATGGCACTATGGTAGTCTCTATGGTGCAACAAGGGCTGTGGCAAGCACTGACCACCTATTGCGAAAGCGATGTGATTAATACTTGGCTGATTTATTTGCGTTATGCGCTATTGACAGGCAAATATAACGCCGAACAGGCAGAGGACTTTGAGCGCCGTACCTACACCTTTTTAGCTACACTCCATCAGACTGACGGTAGCTTACGTCATGGGGCGTTTTTAACCAACCTTACATCACCACAAGACAGCTCTGCCAATCTGTGTTAAAATAAGGCGCTCATCATCCACCACGTTATCATTGCCATGTCTGTTCCTTTACCCCCTTATCGCCCTATGAAGCGCCGCAGCGGACTTGCGGTTATGATAGCGGCTTTGCACGCCTTATTGATGCGCGAAATGCAAACGCGCTTTGGTAGCTATCGCTTGGGGTATTTGTGGGCGCCCTTGGAGGTAATGTTACAAATTGCCATCTATGTGATTATTTTTGGCACCATCATGACACGCATTTTGCCTGGCATGGATTATATTTTATTTTTGATTGTTGGTATTATTCCTTTTTATTTATTTCAAAAAAATGTGACTCGTGCTCTAGGCGCTGTTGCTGCCAACCAAGGCTTAATGATGTATCGTGCGGTGCGCCATATTGATGTGGTATTAGCACGTTGTCTGTTGGAATTATTGATTTATTTTTATACCTCTATTTTGCTATTAGCACTCATTTGGATTTTTACGGACATTTCTATTAGTTTTGCCGCTTTGGATAAAGTGCTCTTGTGTTGGGCTGGCTTGTTTTTATTCAGCTTTGGCTCCGCACTTGTGATGATGATTATTGGGCATTATGGTGGTGAGATTAGCAAAATTATTGGTATCTTTTTTACCATCTTATATTTTGCTTCAGGCATCATTTATTCTGTTCATATCGTTCCAGAGCCTTATTTGAGCTATTTGATGTATAATCCGCTCATTCACCCCATTGAAATGATTCGCCACTCTTTTGCGCCTGCCTACCCTGCCTATCATGTTGATATGGGTTATTTTGTAGAATGGTTGGTGGCAATGAATTTTTTGGGATTGCTGCTTTATAAGCGTTTTGAAAGAGATTTAATCAGAAGCCGCTAATGATACATATTAATAATATTACCAAATCCTTTATGACACCTCACGGTCGGCATTATCTCTTTAAGGATTTAAATTTAACCATTGAAGACAAACAAAGCGTAGGTCTATTGGGGCGTAATGGTGCAGGCAAATCTACCTTGCTACGCATTATTTGCGGATTAGATGAGCCAGACAGTGGTGAGGTCATCACAAATAGCACCATTTCATGGCCAGTTGGGGTAGGCGGCGGCTTTCAGGGCAGCTTGACAGGCAGACAAAATGTCCGTTTTGTTTGTCGGCTATATTCCAGTGGTGCTTATGTGGATGAAAAAATTCGCTTTGTGGAAGCATTTGCTGACCTTGGGCATTATTTTGATATGCCCGTCAAAAGCTATTCATCAGGTATGCGCTCACGCCTCACCTTTGGATTAAGCCTTGCCTTTGATTTTGATTATTATATGTTAGATGAAGCAGGCGCTGTTGGTGATGCCGCCTTTAGAAAACGCAGCGAAGAGATTTTGCAAGCACGTCGTGAGCAGGCAGGATTTTTGATGGTATCGCATAATTTAGGAGATATTGAGCGCAATTGTGATATTGGCATTGTGCTCATGAATCAAACTGCTCACGTTTTTGACAATCCCAAAGAAGCCATAGAGGTTTATAAAGACTATGTCCACCAAAGTAAAAAATAAACGCAAACGCCTTGCCATTGTGCTGTTTGCCCTACTTGTGCTGATACCGTGGATTGCCATTAGTAGCTATGTTGGGTTTGTGGCAAAGCCTCGTTATGTCTCCTCTGCAACGGTGGTGGTCAAGCAAGTCAATGAACAACAGCTCTCCACAGGGGGTATTTCTGCATTGCTTGGCATGAACGCCACAAGCAAAGAAGATGCACTCTACTTAACAGAGTTTATTTTATCCGATGATATGATAAATAAACTAGAAGCCAGCCATAAGCTGCGTGAGCACTACACTAATAAAGGTGATTTTATCAATGAACTTTCCCAAGATGCCACCGCTGAAGAGGTGCGCAACTACTTTAAAAAGCGTGTCAAAGTATCATTAGATGAAATCAGCTCTGTACTCACCATTAGCACCGAAGCATTTGATGCTGACTATGCGTTGGTATTAAATAAAGCGATTTTAAAAGAATCTGAAAATTTTGTTAATAGAATATCGCGTGATATTGCCACTGAACACATGGCATTTTCTGAAGAGCAGCTTGCTACTGCTGAAAAACGCCTTAACGAAGCCAAAAAATCTTTATTAGATTATCAAAACGAAAATGAAGTCTTTGACCCACAAGCCAACGCTCAAATCATCAATCAGGTCATTTCAGGACTACAAGGACAATTGGCAAGCTTACGCACCGAAGAGCGTCAATTGCTAAGCTACCTCAATCCTGAAGCACCACAAGTAGTTGCTGTACGCAGTCAAATCAAAGCGGTAGAAAAACAAATTACAGAAGAGCAAGCAAAATTAACCTCACCCGTTGCCACCAAACTCAATGAGCAAACCATGCAGTTTGAAACCATCAAAGGCGATGTAGAATTTGCTAATGAGCTATACAAACTGTCCTTAACATCGCTAGAAAAAGCGCGACTAGAAGCCATTCGCAAGATGAAAAACTTAATTGTCATTTCATCACCTCACAAAGCTGAAGAGGCGCTGTATCCACGCCATGCTTACATTATTCTTATCAGTCTTGTGTTTTTATTGATTTTTTATGGGTTTGTCATGTTGGTCTTGGCGGTCATTCGCGACCATAGCAAATAATACAGGTGTTATGATGAAACAGCTATCCACTTTAAGTCTAAGCATGCTACTAATTGGTATCAGCTTATCAAGCCATGCCAATACCAATGCCAACAACACAGGGCGATTGGCAGTACTGACAACAGGACAAATCCCTGCCGAAGCCACCCAAGCCGAAGCCGTTGCCGCCGCCAGCTTATCAAGCAATGCCATTATCAATACCACTCGCCCTTATCAATCTGTTGCGACTGAACCCACTATTTTTGGGGAACAGCTGTTTCGTGGTGCATTTTCCACCACATCAGGGTCAACCTTTAATGACAGTTACGTCATCAATTCAGGCGACAACATTCAAGTGCGTATGTGGGGCGCTTATCAATATGCTGCCACCAGCACAGTTGACCCACAAGGCAACATCTTTTTGCCCAATGTCGGTCCTGTCAAAGTCGCTGGGGTGCAAAATGGACAGCTACAGTCTGTGGTACAATCTGCCATTTCGCGCATTTATCGCTCAAATGTTGGTGTTTATGCGTCATTAGAAGAAGCACAGCCTGTCAAAGTATTTGTCACAGGGTTTGTTAATCAACCTGGGTTTTATGGTGGTTTGGCAGCAGATTCAGTACTGTCTTATCTTGATAGAGCTGGAGGTGTCAATCCCAACAGTGGTAGTTATATTGACATTGCCATTCGCCGCAATGGACAAGAAGTGCAAAAGGTCAATCTATACGAGTTTTTGATTTTGGGTCGCCTTGAGCCATTTGCCTTTCAAGATGGTGACGTGATTACGGTTGCCCCACAAAAACAAACCTTTAAAATCACAGGACAAGTAAACAATCCTTATATTTTTGAATTTAATGTGCCCAATTTAACCGTCAGTGATGTTCTGGCTGTCGCCAATCCCAAAGCTGATGCGACCAATATCAGCATTACCAGAGCCTCTGGCAAAGCCCAAACTTCAGAGTACTATAGCTTAGCAGCAGCGCGCAATGTTCCTGTGCACAATGGCGATACACTGGTCGTGACCTCAGACCGCTACGCTGGCTCTATTGCTGTGCAAGTCACGGGCGCTCATCGTGGCAATGGGGCGGTGATTTTACCTTATGGTGCGCGCCTAAAAGATGTCATCAATCAGCTTGAACCAAGCAGCCTTGCTAATTTATCAGCACTATCCATTTATCGCCCCTCGGTTGCTGAACAACAAAAAACTGCCATCAATGAGGCGCTGGACCGTCTAGAAGAAATGACGCTCACTACCCAATCCACCACTCGTGAAGAGGCAGCGCTACGTCAAGATGATGCCACACTTATCAAAGAATTTATTGCCAAAGCTCGCACGATTAAGCCCAAAGGACGTCTTGTGGTGGTGGCAGACTCATGGCAAGATATTATCTTGCAGCAAGGGGATGTCATTCATATTCCCGAACAAAGCTCTGTGATTACCGTCAATGGGCAAGTGCGTACTCAAGGTGCACTTAGCTTCAACCCTGAACTGACTGCGGCAGACTATGTTGCCAAATCTGGAGGTTTTACTGACAATGCAGATACTGCACAAATTTTGGTTATGCACCAAAACGGTGAAAGCTCTGTGGTCAACAGTGCCTATCGCATTCAGCAAGGCGATGAAATTATGGTGCTACCCAAAGTCAAAACCCGCCGTGTAGAAATTGCCCGAGGTATTTCGCAAATCATCTACCAAATGGCAGTCGCTGCTGGCGTTTTGGTTAGTTTATAACCTGTAGCACACGTTTATGACCCAGTTAGTGCGCACACTATCCGATGAACTGTCCATTACTACCATCGGCTTATCAGGCTTGGGTATTATCAATAACAATGCCTTAATTGATAAAATTTTGGGCGTAACCTTTGTGCTCAACAATCCGCAAGTGGATGCTTTTGCAGGTTGGGGACGCAAAAAAAGCTATTACCGCGCTAAGAGTTTGGCAGAAAAATACCAAAAACCTTTGCTGACACTAGAAGATGGGTTTTTGCGCTCTTTAGACAGTGGCATTCATAGTCGCTATGGACTAAGCTTTGTGGTAGATGATATTGGCATTTATTTTGATACGCGCCATGACAACCGTTTAGAGCGTCTGATTTTGGAGACGGCAGTGACATGGACAAAAGCACACCATGACCACGCCGAGTATCTTATCAATCAGCTTGTCACTCATCGCCTCTCCAAATACAATGCCACCGACAGCGCGCCTGACTTATCAGCTCTTGCAGGCAATGACAAGCCTCATATACTAATCATTGACCAAGTCGCTTATGATGCTTCCATTGAGGGTGCAGGTGCTGATTTTGATAGCTTTGCTGCCATGTTAAAGCAAGCGCGCCACCAATACCCCAATCACAACCTATGGATTAAGGGACACCCTGCTGGACAAGGACATTTTAGCCATCTAAAAGAATTTGATGGCTCACGTTTTTATTTAACACACTCTGTCAATCCCATCACCTTATTACAGCAAGTACACGCTGTTTATACCGTGAGTAGCCATATGGGATTTGAGGCGTTGATGCTTGGCAAAACCGTACACTGCTTTGGGGTGGCATGGTATTCAGGGTTTGGCTTAACACAAGATGATCACGCCCCACAGTCTTTGCTTACCGCCGTTATGCATAGACGCCTTGCTCATCTTTGCCCATCGCCCTCACACACCACCTTCCCTGCCATCACCCTACATCAGTTGTTTTATGCTGCCTACCTGCGTTATAGTTTTTATGGCGACCCTGCAAGTCTAGGGCTTGAAACCATGGGCATGGGTCGTGTGGCGTGTGACATACAAACAGCCATGCGATGGCTTATCACCAATCGCACTCATGCCAAACGCTTAACAGGGGCGGTATTATCGTATAATTTATCACGTTGGAAGAGCGATTTTGTTGCCCACTTTGCCAAAACTGCCCTAAACACCTTAACCATTAAGCCAAAAAGTCGCTGGATTGGCGCCATGCCCGATTGGGTGCAGCAACGCGCAGCCCAGCCTAAACGCCCCTACAAAAATCACACCTACCAACACGTGATTACATGGGGGTTTGCTCACGCTACCACCCTAAAGAGCGCACCTGCTTACAAAACCGCCACCACTTGGTGCATGGAAGATGGATTTATACGCTCCAATGGACTTGGGGCGACACTCCTTGCTCCCTTATCTGTTGTGCTAGATGCCACAGGTATTTATTATAATGCTACCTGCGCCAGTGATTTAGAGACTTTGTTGGTGCACGCCGCCCCCACCCAAGAGGCACTTACCCAAACACAGCAGCTCTTAGAGAAGCTGACGCAATTACGCATTACCAAATACAATGTTGGCAAAAAAAGCAATCTTAATCAGATACTTGCCCCAATAAAACACGCACGCCCCAATGCCCTTGTACGCCTTGTGGTAGGGCAAGTTGAAGACGATGCTTCTGTACAAACCTGCCTAAGCGCCATCAAAAAAAACGCCCACCTACTTGCCGATGTGCGCACACGTCACCCACAAGACATTCTCATCTACAAGCCCCATCCCGATGTGGAAGCAGGGTTGCGCACAGGTACGATTGATGCTGATACTTTAACATTGGCTGACATCATCGCCCATGACATTGCCATGCCCGACTGCCTAGAGGTATGCGATGTGGTGCATACCATCAGTTCGCTGACAGGGTTTGAAGCCCTGATTCGGGGAAAACAGGTGACTTGTTACGGCTTACCCTTTTATGCAGGCTTTGGCTTAACTGAGGATATTAACAATCCAGACCCTGCTTATCAAGCTGCCAAAGCACGCAGACAACGCACCACCCCACTGACTTTATTGATGTTGGCGCACACAACCTTGCTTGCCTATCCTTTGTACCGCTTGCCTGATGGTATTGGGTTGGCACAAGCAGAACAGGTGGTTGAGTATTTGGCACTCACCCAGCAGACACCTCCGCCACAAACCCCAAAACACCACCTAAAACGCGCATTAACCACAGGCTTTATGCAAATCAGAGCCAAAATCTTGCAACTCAAACAATAGCTTTTTAATGTCAATTTTGATGGCGTGGCTGACTTACAACTCTCTGCAATCAGCTGCCATCATAGTGACCATTTGACAAGCCCCAAAACACCCAAAAAAAATCATTGATGAATTGTTACCCCAGTTTTTTGTTGCACTTCATCAAAACTTACCCCATCGGCAAGCTCAATAAGTGTCAGTCCATCATCGGTAACATCAAGCACCGCAAGGTCAGTGATGATACGGTGCACAACCTTTTTGCCCGTCAAAGGCAAATCACAGCGTGGCTTGATTTTAAAGGCACCATCTTTGGCGGTATGCTCCATCAGCACAATCACCCGCTGCACCCCTGCGACCAAATCCATTGCCCCGCCCATGCCTTTGACCATTTTATTGGGAATCATCCAGTTGGCAAGGTCGCCTTGTTCGCTGACTTCCATTGCCCCTAAGATTGCTAAATTGACCTTGCCGCCACGAATCATCGCAAACGATTGACTGCTGCCAAAAAAACTTGCCCCTTTTTGTGCGGTAACGGTTTGCTTGCCTGCATTAATCAAATCAGCGTCAATCTCATCTTCGCTAGGAAACGCCCCAATGCCAAGCAGTCCGTTTTCGGATTGGAGCATGACATTAACGCCATCAGGAATATGATTGGCAACCAATGTCGGCAAACCAATACCCAAATTGACATAAAAACCGTCTTGTAATTCTTTGGCGGCACGCTGCGCCATCTGCTCACGAGTCCAAGCCATCATTTGCTCCTTATGTTTATGAAATTGACACGGTGCGCTGTTCTATGCGTTTTTCGGGGGTGGCATTGACCACAATGCGATGTACATAAATGCCCGACAAATGCACTTCATCAGGGTCAATCTCACCTATGTCCACCAGTTTTTCTACTTCTACCACGGTGATTTTGCCTGCGGTGGCGACATCGGGATTAAAATTACGAGCGGTTTTACGAAACACCAAATTGCCAGCTTTATCGGCTTTGTACGCCTTAACCAACGCCACATCGGCAGTCAGTGAGCGCTCCATGATGTATTCTTCGCCATCAAATTCACGCACTTCTTTGCCTTCGGCGACCAACGTGCCAACCCCTGTTTTGGTAAAAAACGCAGGAATGCCTGCCCCACCTGCCCGCAGTTTTTCTGCCAAGGTGCCTTGTGGGGTGAGTTCCACTTCTAATTCTTTTGACAAAAATTGGCGTTCAAATTCCTTGTTTTCACCAACATAAGACGCAATCATTTTTTTGATTTGGCGAGTTTGCAAAAGCAGTCCCAAGCCAAAATCGTCCACGCCTGCATTGTTGCTGATACAGGTTAAGCCTGTTACACCACTATCACGCAAGGCGCTAATCAAGCTTTCGGGGATACCACATAGCCCAAAACCGCCAATGGCGATGGTTTGGTTGTCCGCCACAATGTCAAAGAGCGCTGCCTTTGCCGAGGGATAAACCTTTGAAGTCATAATCATTTCCTATTAAAGTGTTACAAATGCCCTTTTTATCAGACACAAGTTTACAGTTATTGGACGGCGTCTACCTGATTGGCAGGGCTTGCTTGTATGAACGCATTAAGCTTCATGCAGTTTTCCACCACACGAGTGATGGTAGGATAAGCGCTTAAATCCATGTCAATGCGTTTGGCATTAAATACTTGTGGCACCAAAAAACAATCCACCAAAGTTGGATTATCGCCATAGGCATAGTGTCCTCTGTACTTTTGTAGTTCTTTTTCTAGGACTTCAAAGCCTTCATTAATCCAATGAGCATACCAATCTGTCATCACTGTTTCACTTAAATGCAGTGTGTTGGTCAGATAGTTAAGTACCCGCAAATTGTTTAAGGGGTGGATTTCACAAGCGATAAGCTGTACCAAAGCTCGCACAGTCGCCCGCTCTTTGATGTCTGTTGGTAATAATAAGGGCGTATCTGGATAAGCTTCGTCTAGGTACTCTATGATGGCAAGCGACTGCATGAGCATTTGCCCGTCGTCTTCTAGGGCAGGCACAAATCCTTGGGGGTTGATACTGCGATAGTGATCGGATGTTTGTTCGCCACTGCGCAAATTGATGGGTATCGTCTCAAATTCCAATCCCTTTAATGCCAGCGCAATTCGCACCCGAAAGCTTGCCGAACTGCGAAAATAAGAATAAAGCTTCATCTCTTGTCCTTTTTGATAGCTAAATTTGTAGCGTTTAAAAAAGACCGCCAACAACAGCGGTCTTAGCTGTTTTTTTTATGGAGTGGCTATTAAAAGTTGGTTACAACTTTATTAACAATTGTGCCAAAGATACTATTACCATCTTTGTCGTTCATATAAATTTTGACCACATCGCCATCACGCATAAAGGGTGTGATGGGTGCTCCTGTTTCAATGGTTTCGTACATACGCACTTCGGCAATACAGCAGTAGCCCACGCCACCATGTTCAATGCTTGAGCCGTACAAGTCGCCTTGTTTGTTGGATACCGTGCCAGAGCCGATGATACTGCCTGCCGCCATTGCCCGAGTTTTGCACACATGAGCCAGCAGGCGAGCAAAATCAAAGGTCATGTCCACCCCTGCATTAGGACAGCCAAAGGGCTTGCCATTGAGCTCTACACAAAGGGGCAAATGCACCTTGTTGTCCACCCACGCATCGCCCAATTCATCAGGGGTAACAAACACAGGGCTAAAAGCGGACGCAGGTTTGCTTTGAAAAAAGCCAAAGCCCTTGGCAAGCTCTGCTGGAATCAAATTGCGCAGCGACACATCGTTGGTTAAGCCAATCAGGCGAATGCCTTTGGCGGTTTCATCAGGGGTTGCCCCAAGCGGTAAATCGCCACTAACCACCACCACTTCAGCTTCCATGTCAATACCCCACGCTTCTTTGGCATAAATGTTGTCATAAGGTCCAATAAAGCTGTCCGAGCCGCCTTGATACATCAAGGGGTCATCATAAAATGAGTCAGGTACTTCAGAGTTGCGAGCTTTGCGCACCAGCTCCACATGATTAAGATATGCCGAGCCGTCCGCCCATTGATAAGCCCTTGGCAAGGGAGAATGACAGGCGCTTTGGTCAAAGGGCTTGCCTAAACTGGTGTCGCTGTTTAAGGTGTCGTAGTCGGCTTGTAGGCTAGTAATCAAGTTATCCCAATCGTCAAGCAAGGCTTGTAATGTGGTTACCGCAGGCTCAAGATAGCGGCTTAAATCACGGCTAACCAGCACCAAGCGACCATCACGGCTGTTATTTTTTAGGGTAGCAAATTTCATGGAGCATCCTTTTTGATTGATTTTAAAATAAACTTACTTTGTTAGCTTTTTTGGCTAAATGCCCATCACACATCAGGGGGCTCGGTACCATCATGAATCCAGCGGGCGTGCTGTGGGGCTTTTTTGGTTTTTGCCCATTCGTTTAGCATTTCCCATTTGACTTTGTCCAAGGCTTTGTTCATTTTGTCGGTTGCCACATCACACGCCAATTCAATGCGATGTCCTGATGGGTCAAAGCAGTAAATGGAATAAAACAGTGTATGATTGACAGGACCTAGCACATCAACACCGCCTGCAATCAGCTTTTCTTTGGTGGCAAGTAGGGTGTCTAAGTCTTTGACTTTGAGCGCCAAATGCTGCGTCCAAATGGGCGTATTGGGATCTCGTCCCATCTCAGGTTTGGTTGGCAATTCAAAAAACGCCAAAATATTACCACCCCCTGCGTCCAAAAAAATGTGCATATACGGGTCGGGTTCGCCCGTAGAAGGCACTTTGTCTTCGGCGATGGCAAGCACAAAGTCCATGTCCAAATGTTTTTGATACCATTCCACCGTTTCTTTGGCGTCCTTACAGCGGTAAGCGACATGATGTACACCGTGAGTCAATGACATATTCTTTTACTCCTTAATGTTAGGTTTTACTAATACTTAGGTCATCCAATCAAGCCATGCTGACATTTCATCAAAAAAGTCCGTTGGGGTAAAGCAGTATTTTCTTGATTATTAATCATTATTTATGATAAGTTATCCAAAATTTCTTTATAGATATCCCCCTTTGTTGTGTGATTTTGATAAACTATGGTTATAAACAGCCCGAGCAATACCTCAAAAAGCCAACAAAGCTATGTCAAGGGGTGCAGCTTTTTAACCTTAACACACAACACCCTCTCCAAACTCATTTGACAGGTTCAATACAAAATCGTTTATTATGAATCACGCCAATGTCACCTTACGACAACTACGCGCCTTCAAAGCTGTGGTTGAAACAGGCAGCTTTACCAAAGCGGCTGAAAGTTTACATCTCACCCAATCAGCTTTGAGTGGGCTTATCAAAGAATTTGAAACCACGTTGGATTTACGTTTATTTGACCGTACCACACGCAAACTGTCCTTATCAGTTGCAGGACAGCATATTTACCCAATGGCAATTCGCATTTTGTATGATGTAGAACATATGGCGACCGAAGTGGGACGACTAAAAGCCCTAGAAAGCGGTTTTGTTAAAGTCGCCGTCAGTCAGCAACTTGCAGCGTCAATTTTGCCTCAAGTCATGGCAGAATTTATGGCAGAATATCCCAATATCAAAGTCACCCTTGAGGATTGTTCCGTTGATGCAGTTATTGAGTCGGTCAATCATGGCATGGTAGATTTTGGATTGGCACCTGAACGTGATATCCCCGATAGCCTGTCTTGTGAGTTATTGTTTAATTTACCATTTTATGTGGTCATGCCACCCAACCATCCTTTGACAAAGCTCAAATATGTCAATTGGAGCGACCTAAAACACGAAACTTTAATCACGCTATCAGGGTCGTTTTCTCAGCTTCTTGCTCAAGACTTGCCAGAGCCTGAAGCCACTTATATTCACAATGCCGCTTATCAGGTGAATTTTTTGACCACGGCATTTAGTATGGTGGGACAAAATTTGGGATTGACCTTTTGTTTGTCCTATTCTCGTGCAAGGGTGGCGCAAAACGGGCTTGAAATGCGACTTTTGACCGAGCCACGCATTACCCGTCCTTCGTTTTTGTATCGCAAGCGCGGTCGCCCCTTGTCTGATGCAGCGCAAAAATTTTATATTATGTTATGTCAGCATGTGCATACTCATAAGTATGAATAACCTTAAAAAAAACCAACCTATTCATCCAAATAGGCTGGTTTCACTAGGGCGTGTTACCTTTGGTATTTGCAATAAAATTAAGACAAATTGCACGTTTTTAAAAAAAAACTTAACGTTAATAGCTAGCCCATCAAGCAAGTTTTTGACGCTTAAAAAGTAAAATTTAGTCATTTTTGGCAAAAAATCAATTATTTTTAATGAAATATTCTACAAAATATAAAAACATAATTCATTGTGAACAGTCTCTTAAGACGACAGCGCCACTTTTGCGCCCAAAGCCACAAATACCAATCCGCAGATGCCATCCATCTTGCGTTTGGCTTGTTGGCTTTGCAAAAAGCGGCTAAATAGCGCCCCAACAACCGCCAAGGCGACCAGCCATACCACTGAAATGAGCGCATAGACCAGCCCCAACACCAAATACGGCGTGACATCACCCCGATGCGCCACTGTGATAAATTGTGGAAAAAATGCCAAGAAAAACAGCGCCACCTTAGGATTTAAGACATTAGTCAACAAGCCTGATACATACGCCCTCCCTGATGACATCCTAGGCACATCTACGGGCAACACTGGCACTCCACCCTGATAAGCATTTTTAAGTGCTACCACACCCAAATAAATCAGATAAGCAGCACCAAGATATTTAACCAGCATAAATGCATAAGCAGATGTTGCCAAAAGCGCCGCCAACCCTAAGGCAGCAAACACCGTATGCACCAAAACGCCCGTTGCCACTCCACATGCTGCCATAATTCCTGCGCGTCGCCCTAGCCCCAAGGTACGATTTAGCACAAAAACTGTATCAATACCAGGAGTTAGCACAAATAATGTTGCCGACACCAAAAACAACGCAAAATGCTGCACACCCAAATCAGACAATACCAACCAAGTCGCCATCGCTTTTTATCCTCTGCCAAACTGTCAATTCCAACACTTACTTTACCCAATACCATCATCACTAACAGCTTATAAATTTAAAGTTTTAAAGCGCAAAACCTATCATGGCTTATGCCAATTGCGCTCCAAACAAGTGCCCCACCACGGCTGTCGCCCCCATGGCGAATACCCCCCAAATCACCACGCGCGCAACTGCAGGTACTATTGGTGCACCGCCCAATCGTGCTGAAATCGCCCCCAATAATGCCAAACCACATACCGTAACACACCCCAATCCCCAAAATGTATAAGCTGGCAATGCCCACAACAACACCCATACGCTTGCCAAAGGCAAAAGCGCACCTACTGCAAATGCCACTACTGATGCCCATGCTGCCTGTAAGGGCTTGGCTGATAGTGCATCACTTAGTCCAATTTCATCGCGAGCGTGCGCCTCTAGTGCATTATGCGCTGTCAATGCCTGCGCCACTTGTGCTGCCAGCTCTGGCGTAAGCCCACGTTTTTCATAGATTGTCGTCAATTCATACAGCTCTCGTTCGGCATTGTGCGTCAGCTCATATTGTTCTTTTTGTAAATCGGCACGCTCTGTATCTTTTTGCGATGACACCGAAATATATTCACCTGCCCCCATAGATAGCGCACCACCAATCAATGATGCCACTCCTGTCAATAACAAAATATGTGCTGAGGCACCGCTTGCCACCATACCCATCAAAAGACTGGCAGTAGAAATCAATCCATCATTAGCACCAAGCACCCCCGCTCTTAGCCAATTATTGCGCTCACTTAAATGCGGCTCACTGTGTATGGAATACGCCACCTTAAATCCTATCAAAAAAACTTATCATAACACAAAAAAGCTCCAGTCAAGACGACTGAAGCTTTGTTTTTTGGGTAACAAAAGATTAACCTTCTTTTTTGGCACCCAACTTTTCTTTGATACGCGCAGATTTACCAGAGCGGTCACGCAAGTAGTACAATTTAGCACGGCGTACATCACCACGGCGCTTCACTTCAATTTTAGCAATCAAAGGTGAATGCAATTGGAAAGCACGCTCAACACCAACGCCGCTAGAGATTTTACGCACAGTAAAGGCAGAGTTTAAGCCACGGTTGCGCTTTGCAATGACCACACCTTCAAAGGCTTGCAGACGCTCACGGTCACCCTCACGCACCTTAACTTGCACCACAACGGTATCACCAGGAGCAAAAGAAGGATGGTCTTTTAGCTGGCTGTTTTCAACCAATTGTACCAATGGATGTTTGTTACTCATAAAAAAATTCCTAATTATGATGACATAGGCTTAAGTTCGCATATCATCGCTTTTGTTCATCAGTCAAAAGACTGACACTCAACGATTGGCAACCATAAAGTTAGTTGGTCACTGTCTTTTGGGCTGCCATATATTCTGTTAGCCATTTGGCTTGTTCTTTGTCTAGCTGTGCGCGCTGCACCAAAAAATCTTGATACAATTTTGGGCGTTTTTGTTGGGTACGAGCCAATTGTTGAAAAAATCGCCATTTGGCAATATTTTTGTGATGTCCTGACAATAACACCTCTGGCACCTGTTGCCCTTGCCAATCTGTAGGCTTGGTATAATGAGGGCAATCCAACAATCCATCTACAAAAGAATCTTGAAGTGCCGAACGCTCATCGCCCATCACCTCTGGCAGGCGGCGAATGATGCTATCCATCAATACCATTGCAGGCAATTCACCCCCAGTCAGTACATAATCACCAATAGACAACTCAATGTCCACATGATGCATTAATACACGCTCATCAATGCCTTCATAACGCCCACAGAGCAAAATCATACCGTCATATTCAAGCGCTGATTGTACAACTGGCTCATCAAGCATCACACCTTGTGGTGATAAATATACCACAGGGCAACGCTGACACCCTGCTTGCTGGGCTTGTTGCTTGGCATAGACGATGGCATCATGCAAAGGTGTCGCCATCATCACCATACCTGGACCCCCACCAAAGGGGCGTTCATCAATACGGCGATAATTATCACAAGTAAAATCGCGTGGATTTATCAGCGTGATATGTGCCTTATGTTCTGTTAAGGCACGTCCTGTAATGCCATAATGAGTGATAGCCAAGAACATTTCAGGAAAAATACTAATAACAAAAAAGCGCATTAGTAGTCTTTTTCCCACGCCACCACAATACTGCCATTGTGTTGAGCAGTGGCTAAGGTTACATTGATAACAGTTTGGCTATGCCAAGGAATCAAGCGCTCTTCTTTGTCCACACTCTCATCGCTAGGCACCACAGTCATAATGGCGTGCGCACCTGTTTCAAACAAATTTTTGACCACGCCCAAATATTCACCCGATTCATTAATGACACGCAATCCAACCAAATCTGACCAATAATACTCGTCTTCCGCCAAAGCAGGAAAGCTGTCTTTGGACACCCAGATGGTTGTACCATGCATGGTTTCAGCAGTGTTGCGGTCTGGCACTTCTTTGAAGCTAGCAACCAGTCCCGAGCCCTGAGGACGCCACTGCGTCACTGTCAAAGGCTTAAGCCCTGAAGCTGTTTTCATGTACCAAGGTGTCATCTCAAAGATAGCAGCACGCTCTTCAGTTTCGCTAAATACCCACAACCACCCTTTGATACCATAAGGTTTTTTTAAGGTGGCAATGTGTACCAACTCATCAGCATTGACCATGGTCATGACATCAACTCAATACAAATCGGTTAACGCTTGCACTAAACCAATAAATTAAGCAGCAGCTTTGGCTTGTGCTTTAACTAAGCTAGCAACACGATCAGAAGGCTTGGCACCTTTGGCAATCCACGCATCATAGCTTTCTTGATCAATGCGGAATGCTTCTTCTTGACCACGAGCCAAAGGATTAAAAAAGCCGATTTTTTCAATGTGGCGACCATCGCGAGGAGAGCGTTTGTCAGCAACAACTACTTGATAAAAAGGACGTTTTTTTGAACCGCCACGAGCAAGACGAATAACTACCATGAAAAACTCTCTTGTATTTCAATAAAAATAACTGTCTTTTCAGAGCATGACCTATCCTAATTCAGGATTTGAATTGATGTCATGATAAAAAGTCTTAACTTATAAAAGCGCATAATTATACCAAAAACCCATCCACATTCAAAGAAAATTTTTAATTTTGTGCAAAAAAATCAAGTCCCTCACATCAACAGCCTCAAGTCATGCTAAAATAACCCTTCTTGCAATTTTATATGGTCTTATGAATAAGCACAATTGGTCAGCCTATTTTTTGTATTCCAACACATGGCGCACAGCACTCATGGTTATTTTTATTGTGTTTAGCAGTGTTTTGCTGTCCATTTGGCTATTTTGGCGCAGTCTTTATTTACCAGAACTAAAAAACCATGCAGGCTATTTGGCTAATGAATTGCAACTCATTCATAGCGCCAAAAAAGACTGGGCAGACACTCCAAAGATGTTAACATGGCTAACCACACACAGCCACCTAAAAGTGATTGATAATCCTAGCGACTTCCCTGTCGTCAGCGATAAAATTCTGGTAGATTCTTTGACAGATATTCTGGCAAAAGAGCTAAGCCAAGAACTTGGGCGACCTGTTCGTGTGTATTTTAAGTTTAAGCCAGAGCCTATGCTATGGATTCAGGACAGCCAGCATCCTAATACATGGATACAAGAGCCTGTCGCGCACTACTCCCAATATAGCACAGGAGTGCTGATATTATTTGTTATTGGCTTGCCTTTTTTGACCTTGCTGACCATTTTTATTTTGGTGCGCGCACTCAATAGACCCTTAAAACGCCTTGAGCGCGCTGCCAGCAACTACATTGAGCTTGGTCATGCCACCACCCTACCAACACACAAAGGTCCTAGAGAAATTCGTAAAGTAAACACCGCTTTTAATCGTCTTTTTAGCACCTTAAATCAAACTCAAAAAGAACGCACCATCATGCTTGCAGGCATCAGTCATGATTTGCGCACACCCTTAACTCGTATGCGTCTGACCGCCGAAATGCTCCCCGATGAGTTTTTTAAGGAAGGGCTAATCTATGACATTGAAGATATGGATGCCATTTTGGAGCAGTTTATTTCTTTTATGAAAGATGGTTCTGATGAAGCGGTACGCTTAACCTCGCTGGATACCATTTGTCGTGAGATTATGGTACAGTTTTCAGGAGTGCAATTTATTCACCAAGGAAATGTTGCGCATGATGTACCCATTCGTCCTTTATCCATCAAGCGCTTGATTGTCAATTTGGTGAATAATGCCATTCGCTACGGCAAAGAGCCCATTTATTTAATCACAGACATACTTTATCCAGAAGAAAACACCAACATTACAACGTTAGCGCAGCCCACTTTATTAATCTGTGTGAAAGACAATGGCGAAGGGGTGGCAGAAGATCAGCTAGAACGCATCATGCAGCCTTTTGAACGTGGTGAAACTGCTAGAACCACGCAAGGCAGTGGACTAGGGCTTGCCATCGTCAGTCGTATTGCTCACTTACATCAAGGTTGGGTGGAAGCCATTAACCATCCCGAAGGAGGGCTACAGGTATGTATCTATATTCCATTACCCTCAATTACCCCCTTTGAGGATGAAGATTAAGTACATTGACATTCTACACACCTTAACAAAAAAAATGTTAAATATTAAGGTGTTAGATGGACTTTTGGTGAAAAATAACCTTGTGCCTTTTGTTGTCAACAATCATACCAATAGGATGATATTGTCTAACCTAAAAAGGCAGGGTTTATCTAAATTTCATTCAAATTGAAACATCAATGCGCCCTAGTCTTTTTCGCCAATAGGCGGTGGCAATTCACTAGAGCTGTTTATAAACACCACAGGGCGTTGTAATTGTGATTTGGCAACTTCCACGCTTTTGTCAGCAGCAGGAGGTACAAACCAAAAATAGCCAAACAAAGCAATATTTGCCAACATCAAGGCACTAAACAAATAAGGCATATCGCCTCCTTATCATAAAATTTTTAGTCTAATCAATCTTTTTGTCAAAGGCAAGCTATTCTTCGCCAATGACCGTTTTTTCGGTCTTAACCTGCGTTAATTCATCTGCCAAAATATTTACCCCCACTTGTCTTACTGGCCATGTCATCACAAAACGCGCACCTCCTAATACAGGACTTTCATCCACTTTCATGGTGCCGTTAAACCAAAAAGCGATACGGCTAACAATAGACAAGCCCAAACCGTACCCCCCCGAAGCCCGAGTGCGACTATCGTCTAACCGCGCAAAAGGAATAAATACTTTTTCTCTATCCGCCTTAGGGATGCCCTGTCCATCATCTTCTACAATGACAAATGCCATATTGCGTGCAATTCCAGCACTAATAATCACCGTACTTTTGGCATATCGTAGAGCATTACCCGCCAAATTTTGCACCACTCGATGCAAATAGCGCTTATCTGCCATCGCCACAACCTTAGCATTGGGTGGCAAAATCTTAACTGCAATAGGCTTACCCAGTGCATTTGTTTCTCGCTCAATCTGTTCAAGCAGTGCTCGCAAATTAACCATTTCCCAATCTAGCTTTGGCGACCCCTCCTCCAGCTTGGCATACGTCAAAATTTCATCAATCAATCCATTGAGCGACTCAATGTCCTCATCAATGTATTTTTTTTGCATCTCTCGTGATTCAGCATCGTCAGTATCTGCCAGCATATCCACTGCAAAACGAATACGCGCCACAGGTGTGCGCAATTCATGCGAGACTGCACGCGTTAGCTCACGTTGTGATTCAATTAAGCGCTTAATGTGCGTTGTCATGGTATTAAAAGTGGACGACAGCCGTGCAATATCATCATTGCCCACCACTTGCACTTTGGTATCCAATTTGCCCTCTGCCACTTGATTTACCCCTGCTTGCAACATACTCAAGCGACGCTCCAGTGGGAAAATTAGTGCATACACTCCAAGACTAATCAACAAAATGGCAATCAGTGCTGTACTAGCAAGTAAGTTTAGAGGAAACCATTGAAATACAGGGATAGGACCTGCCACAATGACTGTGCCGTAAATACCTGAGGGTGCAAGTACCGAAATAGAAGAGCCCTGACTTGCGCCCCCATCCCGAAACGCAATGACCGTATCACCAGCATTCAAGCGCTCAAATTCACTGGTATTAAGACGCAAATTTTTGATTTCATGCAGCGCTAATGGATAGCCAAAAGCCCGACTTAATTGCTCAAGTCGCCCACTTTTGGCAGCAATGGTTGGATAATGCGATAAATCTTCTAGCAAAAAAATAGTAGCGGCACGCGCTTGACGGTCACCCACTTGCGCTGTCTTAATGGCAAGTAATTTTTCTTCATTGGCAAGCTTATGAAATACCAAGAATTGATTGCTAGTATTTTCATAGCGCACCACCGTCCTACCCTCTAGTAGCTTTTTCATCTCTTTGGCGCTAAAACTTTGCTCCACCAAAGGAACTACCTCAAAGCTATCCCCAAATAATTTGCTGACATCACGCAGCCATGTTTCTTTTTGCGCAAGTGCCTGTCGTTGATACCCCTCTCCAACCAAATAAAAAACTCCCGATACCATATTTTCACGATAGCTTTGGAGGCGCACCTCGTTGATGGTATTAACAAAAAAGTAAGCAAATGCAATCACTGCTACGCAGACAATCAATAATCCTGCATAAATCTTAAAAAAAATACTGCGTCGCGTAGATAGTAGCGCCATTGCTTATATCCAGTTATCTATCTTTATAATGACCAACTAATGGCAAAAAAGCCAGCAAGTGCTAGCTTTTTTTCTGTTGACTTTTTGTATCATCACAGTAAATTTAATTGCCCTCTTTGACAAATAAATAGCCTTTACTGCGTACTGTCTTAATGCGCTTGGGATTGTCTGGATCATCGCCAATTTTTGGGCGAATGCGAGAAATGCGCACATCAATAGAGCGATCTTGACCATCATATTCAATACCGCGCAAGCGCTCAAAAATATCTTCTCGCGACAAAATACGTCCTGCATTAGATGCCAACAACCAAAGTAAGTCATATTCAGCACTGGTAAAATCTACCAATTCATCGTTCAAAGTAACAGAGCGACCACCATTATCAATGACCAAATCACCAAATTCCAAACGTTGTGGTGAATCATCACTGGGCGCAGCATCTGAACGACGAAGTAAGGCACGGATGCGTGCTAATAATACACGAGGCTGCACAGGCTTTGCCACATAATCATCAGCACCCATTTCAAGTCCAAGTACCTGATCCATGTCATCAGTGCGCGCTGTCAGCATCAAAATGGGCTGTTGAAAATGCGCTCTCACTTCACGACACACCGTCAACCCATCACTTCCTGGCAACATCACATCAAGCAATACAAGATCAGGTTGCTCATTGATGATGCGCTCAATAGCGGTTGTGCCATTGGTTTCAATGGCGACATCCAAGCCATTTTTTCGTAAATAGTCTTGAGTTAGGGTTGCCAAACGCTCATCGTCTTCCACAATCAAAATACGTGGCATCACATTGTTTTGTTCTAGGCTCATTTTTAATCCTTAGAATTAAGCAAATTTTACATTATCTTAGCAACAAACACAGTGCCACGCAACCGTAAATTAAGCACGGTTTTTGTATTTTTGAATGGCTTGTAATTGCGCTACCGATTCTGCCAAGGCAGCCAAAGCAGCAGTGGTTTGTAGATTTTCGCTTTGGTTCACTAACATTTGCTGTGCTTGACGGCGCGCTTCAGCAATTGCTACTTCATCTAAGTTGGCGGCACGTTCTGCTGTATCCGCTAGCACCGTTACAGAATGTGGCTGTACTTCCAATACACCACCTTTAACATACAACACTTCTTCACTATCATCCGCCATCTGAACACGCAATACCCCTGGCTTGAGCAAAGTGATCAATGGAGTATGTCCTGCAAGAATACCAATCTCACCTTCATGTCCTGCAGCAATCAGCATCTTAACATCGCCCACAAACAAAGATTCTTTTGCGCTGACGACACGGCATTTAAAGGTTGCCATGAGTTCTCCTAGTTATTGCTACGATTCTATTTGGATGTTAATACACCCTAATGAAAAACAAGGCAAGCCTATCGTATCATAAACTTGCCCAAAACATCACGCTTAATGACTTAGGCAGCTTTTAGCTTTTCTGCTTTAGCAACCACTTCATCAATACCGCCCACCATATAGAAAGCTTGTTCTGGTACATCATCAAACTCACCTTCAATGATTGCTTTAAAGCCAGCAATGGTATCACGCAATGCTACATATTTACCAGGTGAACCTGTAAAGACTTCTGCAACATGGAATGGCTGTGACAAGAAGCGCTGAATTTTACGCGCGCGATAAACCACCATTTTGTCTTCTTCAGACAATTCATCCATGCCCAAGATGGCGATGATGTCCTTTAATTCTTTGTAACGTTGCAATACCACTTGCACACCACGAGCCACATTGTAATGCTCTTCACCAATCACTTGTGGGTCAAGCTGACGAGAGGTAGAATCTAGTGGGTCAACCGCAGGATAAATACCTTGAGAAGCAATATCACGGCTTAGAACAACGGTGGCATCCAAGTGCGCAAAGGTAGTTGCTGGTGATGGGTCAGTTAAGTCGTCCGCTGGTACATAAACCGCTTGTACAGAAGTAATAGAGCCTGATTGTGTTGACGTAATACGCTCTTGTAGCAAGCCCATTTCTTCAGCTAGCGTTGGCTGGTAGCCTACGCCTGATGGCATACGACCCAACAATGCCGATACCTCAGTACCTGCTAGTGTGTAACGATAGATGTTATCTACGAACAACAACACGTCACGACCCTTACCTGACTCATCTTTTTCATCACGGAAGTATTCTGCCATAGTCAAGCCAGTTAACGCAACGCGCAAACGGTTTCCAGGTGGCTCATTCATCTGACCATAGACCATGGCTACTTTTGATTTGGTAAAATCTTCTGTATTAACAACGCCTGCTTCTTGCATTTCATGATAGAAGTCATTTCCCTCACGAGTACGCTCACCCACCCCTGCAAACACAGACAAACCAGAGTGTTTTAAAGCGATGTTGTTAATCAATTCCATCATATTAACGGTTTTACCAACACCAGCGCCTCCGAACAGACCAACTTTACCACCCTTAGCAAATGGACAAAGTAGGTCAATTACCTTGATGCCAGTTTCCAAAAGCTCCGTTGAATTTGACTGCTCATCATAGCTAGGTGCTTCGCGATGGATAGACCACGTTTCAGCAGCATTCACAGGACCTGCTTCGTCAATGGGGCGACCCAATACGTCCATAATACGACCAAGAGTTGCTTGACCAACTGGCACAGAAATGGGTGCGCCAGAGTTAGAAACAGGCAAGCCACGCTTTAAGCCTTCGGTTGAGCCCATGGCAATAGTACGAACAATACCATCACCCAATTGTTGTTGCACCTCAAGAGTGGTTTCTGTGCCATCTACTTGCAAAGCATCATAAATTTGCGGAACTTGACCACGCTCAAATTCAACGTCAATAACCGCACCGATAATCTGTACAATACGACCGCTACTCATTGCGTTCTCCTATAATTTTATCTTATCAACTTACGAAACAGCGGCAGCACCGCCAACGATTTCCGAGATTTCACGGGTAATCGCTGCTTGACGCAATTTGTTATATACCAACTGTAAATCTTTAATTAAATTGCCCGCATTGTCAGTTGCTGCCTTCATCGCCACCATTCGCGCGGACTGTTCAGACGCAATGTTTTCAGTGACTGATTGATAAACGATAGATTCAATATATCTTGCTAGCAAATGATCAATGAGCGTCTGTGTGTCAGGCTCATAGATATAATCCCACCCATGTGAAGGTGTTGCATTGTCAGCAAATTCACCTTCTGCCAAAGGTACTAGTTGTTCTACCACAGGCTTTTGGGTCATCGCATTGACAAATTGATTATAAACCAAATAAATGCGATCAAGCTCGCCTTTATTGTAGTCATCTAACATCACTTGCACTGGCGTACTGATCTGCTCTAGTGTAGGGCTATCGCCATAATCGGTGACTGCGCAATTCACTTTGCCACCATAGCTTTTAAAAAAGCTGACACCTTTTGAGCCAATGACCGCAAATTCAATAGCCACTGATTGCTCTTGATAGCTTTTTACTTTTTTGAGTAATTGTTTGAATAAGTTAATATTCAGACCGCCTGCCAATCCACGGTCAGAAGTCACCACCACAAAGCCAACACGATGCACGGGACGACTAATCATGTAGGGGTGCTTATAGTCAGATTGAGCTTGCACCAGATTGGAAATGACACGGCGCATACCATCGGCATACGGACGACCCATTTCCATGCGCTCTTGGGCACGGCGCATTTTACTGGCTGCCACCATTTGCATGGCGCGGGTAATTTTTTGCGTACTTTTGATGCTGGTGACTTTTGCACGTATTTCTTTTAAGCTTGCCATAATAATTCCAATGCTGGATTTTATCTTAAAGTTTGCTACTTGAGTGCATGGTACAGCTGACCAATACACCCAAGTCTGTCACTTATGCAATTAAAATGACGAGGTTGCTTTAAAGCCTTGAATTGCTGATTTCAAGCGAGCTTCAATATCATCATTGTAGTTTGCTGTTTCGTCAATTTCAGTCATTAAGGCAGCATGGTCATTACGTAGATAACGCAAGAGCGCCTCTTCAAACGCACCTACTTTTTCAACAGGCACATCCGCCAAATAGCCTTCATTAGAAGCATAAATTACTGCTGCTTGGTCTGCAATAGACATAGGCGCATATTGTTTTTGCTTCATCAATTCAGTTACGCGCTGACCATGATCAAGCTGTTGCTTGGTAGCATCATCTAAGTCAGAAGCAAATTGTGCAAATGCTGCCAATTCACGATATTGAGCAAGCGCTGTACGAATGCCCCCTGACAATTTTTTGATAATCTTGGTTTGGGCTGCACCACCAACGCGAGATACTGAAATACCAGCATTAACCGCAGGGCGGATACCTGAGTTAAATAAGTTTGACTCAAGGAAAATCTGACCATCAGTAATAGAAATTACGTTGGTTGGTACGAATGCAGAAACGTCACCTGCTTGAGTTTCAATAATTGGCAACGCAGTTAATGAACCTGTTTTACCTTTAACCTCACCACCTGTAAACGCTTCTACATAATCTGCATTAACGCGTGATGCACGCTCCAACAAGCGCGAGTGCAAGTAAAATACATCCCCTGGATACGCTTCACGTCCTGGTGGACGACGTAGTAGTAGGGAAATTTGACGATAGGCAACCGCTTGTTTTGACAAATCATCATACACAATCAATGCATCTTGACCACGGTCGCGGAAATATTCGCCCATGGTACACCCTGCATAAGGTGCCAAATATTGCAATGCTGCAGGTTCAGATGCTGAAGCCACAACCACTGTTGTATAAGCCAGTGCGCCTGTTTCTTCTAGTTTGCGCACTACGTTAGCAATGGTAGAGCGTTTTTGACCCACCGCAACATAAATACACTTAATGCCAGAATCTTTTTGCGCAATGATGGCATCAATCGCCAAAGCAGTTTTGCCTGTTTGACGGTCACCAATGATAAGCTCGCGCTGACCACGACCGATAGGAATCATTGTATCAACCGCTTTGTAGCCTGTCATCACTGGCTCATCAACTGATTGACGTGCAATAACCCCTGGAGCAATCTTTTCCACTTTGTCTGTCAATTTAGCATTGATAGGACCTTTGCCGTCAATAGGATTGCCTAGTGCATCTACCACACGACCCAACAATTCAGGACCTACTGGCACTTCTAGGATACGACCTGTACAATAGGCTTTTTGACCTTCTTGCAAAGACAGATATTCGCCTAAAACAACGGCACCGACTGAGTCTTTTTCTAGGTTTAATGCCATACCATAGACATTACCCTCAAACTCAATCATCTCACCATACATTGCGTCTTCTAGACCATGAATCTGCACAATACCGTCAGAAACACTGACAATAACACCTTCATTTTTTGCTGTTGCGCCGATGTCAAGGTCTTGAATACGCTGCTTAATCAGACTGCTGATTTCAGCTGGATTCAATTGTTGCATTGCCTTTTCCTTTAACTGTGACAGCCAATTACCTTATGCAGTAAGCTGTGTCTTTAATTGTTGTAACTTGCCACGCACCGAGCCATCTGTAAATTTATCACCAATCTTAATGGTTGCACCGCCAAGCAGACTAGGGTCAATGGCTTCATGCAAAATCACAATGGCTTGCTCACGCTCAGCCAAGCTCTTTTGCAAGGTTTTGCGCTGCTCATCTGTCAAAGGATAAGCAGAAGTGATATACGCATCAACCTGCTTAAGCTCTTGTGATTTGAATTTGCTATAATGGCTATGGATTTCTGGCAACAGTGCCAATCTGTCATGTTCTGCCAGCTGAGCGATAAAGTTGGTCAAGTCTTGGGCAGGCTGACCTGACGTGCATACGTCCATCAATACCGCCGTTTTTTGTTCAGCTGATATGGCTGGGTTGTGTAACACGCCCACAAAAGCGTCATCGGTCACAACGTTACCTGCAATCTGTAAGAAATTTTCCCAGTCATTGATTGCATTTTTTTCTTTAGCGTACTCAAATGCTGCTTTGGCATAAGGTCTTGCTAAGGTGGTGAGTTCAGCCATGTTATCCTCTGATTACAGCTTAGCCGCCAACTGATTTAACATATCGGCGTGTTTTTGTTCATCGATTTTGTCTTCTAAAATCTTTTGAGCACCCAATACTGCAAGCTCTGCTACTTGTTTGCGCAAGGCTTCACGAGTTTTTAATGTTTCTTGCTCTAGTACAGTATGGGCTTGGGCGATAATACGCTCACCCTCAATTTGGGCTTGAGCTTTGGCATCTTCAATCATCTGATTAGCAGTTTTATTGGCTTTTTCAATGATTGCCGCTGCTTCAGTTTTGGCATTTGCCACTTGCTCTTCTACTTTTTTCTCCGCAGAAGCTAAGTCAGCACGAGCCTTATCCGCAGCATTCAGACCCTCTTCAATTTTGCGTTGACGTTCGTTAATAGCACCAATCAAAGGCGGCCATACAAACTTCATACAAAACCAGACAAAGATTGCAAAGGCAATCATTTGACCTACGATGGTTAAGTTAATCATCCGAATACCTCATTGTTGATAATTGAAAGCGACGAGCGGTTTTGCTTGCTACATCAAGAACCCTTAACACAGTCAAGCAAACCACCTTAAGTTACTTTCAAGTGTTATGCCAATGGGTTAGCGAACAATAACAACATTGCAATACCAACACCAATCATTGGGATGGCGTCAAGCAAACCTGCAACAATAAACATACGAGTTTGAAGTTGTGAACCTAGTTCTGGCTGACGAGCTACGCTTTCTAGGAATTTACCACCAAGCAATGCAAAGCCGATACCAGTTGCTAAAGCACCTAGACCAATCAGAATAGCTACTGCCATCATGGTTTGACCAGCTAGTGTTACGTCCATTTGAGTCTCCTCGTTTTTAACAAATTAAAAGGGTTAAAGGGTTAAATTAATGTTCGTTTGTTTGTGACATGGCTGACAGATAGACAATGGTCAGCATCATAAACACGAACGCTTGAAGGGTAATTACTAAGATATGGAAAATTGCCCATGGCACTGATAGTACCCACTGAATCCAAAATGGCATTAGTGCGATTAGAATAAAAATCAGCTCCCCTGCATACATATTACCAAATAGTCGCAAGCCTAATGAAATGGGCTTTGCAAGCAAGGTCACTACTTCTAAGACTAAGTTAATTGGAATCAGTACTGCTTGTAATACTGGATTTTTGGCACTAAAAGGATGCAAGGTAAATTCTGCAACAAATCCGCCCACGCCCTTTTCTTTTAATCCAACAATAATAATTAAGAAAAAGACGCACAATGCCATACCCAAAGTAATGTTAGGATCAGTACTTGGTACAATCTTAAAGTAAACATGATGTGGGTCATGACCCATCGCGGCGCCAATTTGCTGAGCAATACTTGGAATAAAGTCAATGGGCACCAAGTCCATCAAGTTCATCAAGAAAATCCACACAAAGATGGTTAATGCCAATGGGGCAATCAATCTGGATTTGCCATGATAGGATTCGCGTACACTATTGTCCACAAATTCTACAATCATCTCAATAAAGGCTTGTAGTTTGGTGGGTACACCTGCGGTTGCTTTGCGCCCTACTGCCCAAAACAACCAACAAAAAAAGATACCAAGCCCAATAGACCACAACATAGAATCAATATGAATGGCAGAAAAGCCCATCTGCGCGGCTTCTTCGGCGGTATGTGCCACCACCCATTCACCTTTTTCGGGCAAATAACCAAATTTCCAGTTGGTCAAATGGTGCTGGATATAATCTGATGATGTCTGTTCGGCTGCCATAATGAAGCTACTTAACTTATCAATTAAGGTTAAAATTCACTAACTCAATGAAGTCAGACTAAATATTTGATTATCATATTTAATCATTTAAATATGAACAAATAATTTGATACAAATACCTGTGTATATTACTTGAGTTAGACTGTTATGTAAAGAAAAATTACACGTTTTTGGACGAAAATACGCATTTTTTATTAAAAAATTGATACTTTGGTCGCAAGGTGTGCGATAACACTCTAAATTTAAGCACTATTTATAATTTATACTAATATAATAAATTATATTTTTTTACCAAAATGATATAAAGAGGCGGTGATACTTATTTGCATCAAGATAAAGCCCAAAAATACCGCCCAAGCATATACAGATTTAATCAATACAAAAATCAGTACAAACCCAAAAATGCCGACACCCCAACGCGCCAACATACCTGCGTACATGGCTGCCATAGCTTGTTTTGCTTGTGGGCGAGCATGACGATAGCTCATATAAGTAAAAATCCATTGCATAGCAAAACTTAATAATGCACCAACGCTTAAACCCTTGGCAAAAAAACCTTGCAATCCCAATATCCCATCAATACCCAATGCCAATACAATCAATATCAACAAACTCCAACGCCAGTATCGGCTAGCCAATATCACTGCTTGGCTGTATTTGGCTTGGGAATTTTGCATAAAAACAAACCACTCAAACTAAAACTTTTGTTGAAAAAACAAGGCATTATAAAAGGCACACATGAAATTTGCAAGGTTTAGTTTGCCCTTAGGCTGTTTGTGCTTGAGTACATTTGATTAAGCTGTCCGCCAATTCTGTCCACGCGTCTATAAAATCCGTTCCATCGCTCATGTCTTCTTGACGCACCAACGTTTGAACATTGCCCAATTTTTGTTGAATACCATCAGAAACAGGAATCTGGGAAGCAAGGCACATGACAGGCGATGGACGTGTTTCATTTAATACACGAAACCGTGATGCCTTGGGGGATAAATGATGGTCAGGTGTTAATGTGCCTGCCAAGGTTAGTTTGAGTGGTGCTTCCAAATACTGATAAGCATCATGATACGCCCAATAAGGAGTGGGCGCTTGGTGACGATACAATGCACTGGCTGCGTCCATTTTTTTAAAAAAGGCTTGGGCATTTGCTTGATAAACAGATTTTAGATCAGGATTGGCGTGTCCATGAATCACGCTAAGTGCTGCCACAATCGCTTTGGCATTGGTTGGATTTAGCCAAATGTGCGGGTCAAAACTGTTTGGCTTAGGCGTCCCATCCATCTGTCTTAAAGGGTGGCGAATAAACGTATTAAATTTAAATAAACCAATGGCATTAGGCGCTTGTGTTAAGCTGCCTGCCAAATTTTGCTCTAATTCTTCGCCAAACCAAACCACAAATTGACTGTCTTGCACCTGCTTTAGGCTGCTAGGCGACAAGCTGCCATGATGTCCAACATCGCCCGCTTTTAATAGCAACACAGCATCCTGCTGTCCTTGAGTGACTGCTTGACTTAACAAATACAAAGGATAATTACTCACCGCCACTTGCCCTGCGTGTGCAGCATTGGCAAGTAAGCAACCAAACAAAAGAGCTGTTACCATACGATGTATTTTTAATAAAAAAGCGTAGCCAGTCCAAAATTTACTCATAGTCATATAATTTTCCATAACAACTGATTCAGTGACAATATTTTGGGTTATAATAAAAGGTTGTGATACCTAAGCTGTGTTATAATATAGCAAAAATATTCAAAAGCCAAGCCCAATCACCATGATGACAACCCATACTCATACTTGCCATTTGCATGACGTGCACACACCTTATGACATCCATCAACGCTTAGCCGATGCTCAAGCTTTGTGCCATGCGTCAGGCGCACGCTTTACACCCTTACGCCAAAGTGTTTATCGCTTGATTTTAGAATCAGACAAACCTGTGGGCGCTTATGATTTAATCACCGCCCTCCAAGACAGTCGTGTTGGCGCACCAGCAGACAACAAAAAAAATAATGTTGCACCACCCACCATCTATCGCTCTTTAGAATTTTTACTCTCTCAAGGGTTGATTCATCAGCTAAGTTCTATCAACGCCTATGTGCCTTGTTGCCATCCTCGTGCCAATCATGCAGCTGCTTTTTTGATTTGTGAACGCTGTCAAAAAGTACAAGAATCCAGCAATCCTCCTGTTGAGGAAATTTTAAATTTTAGCAAAGAGCAAGCGCACTTTGTAGTACATCAAAGTATTATTGAGCTTAAAGGACTGTGTCGTGATTGCCAAGCCTAGTAGTCACACAGATGACGCCTCAACCAAAACCAAGGCGCCCAATCAGGTGTTGGTTACAATTGATAAGCTAACTTACATTGTCAATGATAAAGTTTTGCTAAAAAATATCAGCTTTGACATCCATCAGCACGATGTGATTAGTTTGATTGGTCCTAATGGGGCTGGCAAATCCACTTTGGTTAAGCTTATCCTAGGCTTAAAAATTCCAACCTCTGGTAGTATTTCTTATCCTAATAAAGCGGTTATTAGCTATGTGCCACAAAAATTTAGCGTTCCTAATATTTTGCCTTTGCAAGTGGCAGATTTGTTGGCTCAAACCCACAAAAACAGACTAACGCCAGACCAAAAACACGCCATCTTTGATAGCCTAATCATCACACCCTTACTAAAAAATCAGGTAACAACCTTATCAGGGGGTGAATTGCAGCGAGTACTCCTTGCTAAGGCACTCCTAGATAAGCCTGATTTATTGGTTTTGGATGAACCGATGCAAGGGTTAGACCCTGAGGCGCAAGTCTCCTTGTATGCCTTAATTGACAGCCTACCTGACTTTTTGCGCTGTGCGATGGTCGTGGTATCACATGATTTGCATTGGGTGATGAAAGGCACCAAACAAGTCATCTGCCTAAACAAACACATCTGCTGTCATGGCGAACCTGCTGAAATTGCCGAACACCCTGAATTTATTGCTCTTTTTGGACAATATGACGCCACTCATGCCTACCAAACACCCTATATTCACCATCATGACCATTGTCAACACCACCTATAAAACGCCCTGCCGCACTCAATACACGCAGAGGGTATCATGAGCTGGCTGTCTATTGTTGCGCCTGCATGGATAGCAGGGTCATTGCTTGCCTTATTATCCGCGCCACTAGGGTGTCTGGTGTTATGGCGGCGTATGGCGTTTTTTTCGGATACGTTGGCACATGGTGCACTACTTGGGGTAGCGCTGGCGGTTTGGCTTAAACTACCTGCTGATTTGGGCATTTTTGTCATCAGTGGTGTGGTTGTCATGGCGTTAAGCCTTATGCAAGACAAGCGTCTGCCAAGTGATGCGATGCTGTCTGTGATTGCCGCAAGTTTGCTATGTTTAGGGCTGCTTACCCTTACCCAATTAACCCAGCAGCAAGCCAATGTCTTGGGGTTTTTATTTGGTAGCTTATTGGAAGTTACTTGGCAGCAGCTGCCACGCCTTGCCATACTGATTGTTCTAGGGCTAGGTGCACTCATGCTGATTTGGGACAAACAAATTCGCCTTGCCACTTCAGCTCAAATGGCGCAGTTGCAAGGCATTCATGCAAAGCAGCAGCAGCTTTTTTTTATGGCATTACTGGCTGGATTTTGTGCTGTTGCCCTACAAGCGGTTGGCAGCCTATTAATCAGTGGACTACTCATCTTGCCTGCACTAAGTGCGCGCTTATTTGCCGCCTCCCCCAAGCACATGGTTATGTTGGCGCTTATCATTGGAGAAACTGCCATCACTCTTGGCATTTGGGGTAGTGTGTGGTTAGACATTCCTACAGGACTTGCCATTGTTCTTTTGCTTGCTTTGGTGTTTTTTGTTGCATTTATCCTTAGCCGATTATCAAAACAACCCTAGCCTATGACCCAAACTCGCCCTTTTACAATCGCCCAACTCTCTGACTTACACCTAACCCACATGGTAGGTACTGATGCCAGTTATCATCAATTTTTGGCATGCCTCAATCTTGCTTTGACACGCCAACCTGATTTTTTGTTATTAACAGGAGATTTGGTTAATGATGGGCAATCATCAGGATATGATTGGTTGTTTGATACTTTGGTGGCTACAGGCATTCCCTTTGCCTGTGTGGCGGGCAATCATGATGTGACCATTGAGCATGGTAAGTCCCTCCCCTTTGATCGGCGCACCTTTATTGCCACTCATGCTGATACTCGCTTGATGGATTGTACGCGCCTTGATTTGACTGATGCTTGGCAAATACTCTTGCTTGATAGCACAAAATCAGGATGTATTGATGGACACTTTAGCGCAACACAACTAGACTGGCTGTCTAGCACCTTAGCACATACCCAAAAAAACACCCTCATTGCCTGTCACCACCCGCCCATCTTGGTTGGTTCTGCATGGATAGACGCTTATATGCCTGACAATGCCGAGGCATTTTGGCATGTTGTGCAGCCTTATCCTCATGTTGTTGGCGTGCTGTGCGGTCATGTTCATCAAGCGCACCATCTTACCCATCAACACACCGCCATTTTCACCTGCCCTGCCACCAGTCGGCAATTTCTACCCTTTAGTCATGAATTTGCCCTAGATGAGTGTCCTGCAGGCTATCGCTTGATACAATTGTATAACACAGCCCATCTTGAAACTGATATAAAAAGACTGGATACTATAGCGCTTGATTAGGGCACCCCGACACTTCAAACACTGCCTACGATTTAGAAAGTGTTTAGAAAAACATAGCGTTTTTGCATTACCTGTTTGTTAAAAAGCAGGGCTAACTCTTAAGTTTCATTGCCAAGCGCTTGTTGATATCTTAATATCGATGGCGCAATTTTTACTGAAACGTCTGCGATTTTTATTTAGTTTAATGGCAAATATGAAATGTTAAGATGCCCTAATTTATTTGTAATCAGCCTTGAAAAAAAATAAACTCACCCCCATCTATGGTGGAATTTTTTGTATGCGTTGGCAAACAACTCTTATACCCCTATGTTTGCTTGTGTGTATTTGCACTCTCCCAGAACACTAAGGATATTTTATGAGTGAAACAGCAAATTTTACCCCTTATCAGCTATCTGACGATGAAGAATATATGTCAGACAGCCAACTGGAGCATTTTAAAAACTTGCTGCAAAACTGGAAAGCAGAGTTGCTTGAAGAAGCAGAACGCACCAAAAACTACATCCATGAAGAAACCAATACCATGGCAGACATCAATGATCGTGCCACTCAAGAAGAAGAATTTGCCCTAGCGCTACGCACGCGCGACCGTGAGCGCAAATTAGTGCGCAAAATTGACAAATCTTTGGCAGATATTGAGTCAGGAGATTATGGGTATTGTGAAACTTGCGGGGTAGAGATTGGACTGCGTCGCTTAGAGGCGCGCCCCACTGCCACTCAATGTATTGACTGCAAAACTTTGGCAGAAATCAAAGAAAAGCAAAACCACGGACACATCTAATCCGTCTATGCACCCAGCCCCTCAAGCCAGACCCGTCATTGGGCGTTTTGCGCCATCGCCAACAGGGGTGTTGCATTTGGGCTCGCTAACAACAGCTTTAGCGAGCTTTTGTCATATCAAATCTTTGGGCGGACAGTGGCTGCTGCGCTTAGAAGATACTGACTTTGAGCGCTGCAAACCTCACTATAGCCAGCAAATTTTGCGTGATTTAGAGGCACTAGGATTACACTGGGATAGTCAAGAAACCTATCAGTCCCAACGCATTGCACTCTATGAAGATGCGATTGACAGTCTAAAACCTTTGGTATATACCTGCCATTGCTCCAGAAAACAGCTAAGCACTATTACCAGTAGCACCATCTACCCACGTCTTTGTCTGCCATCGCCCACGCCACATGATGCTCACCCCCCTCTTGTTCAACAAGCCAATGACAAACTGCGTCTCATGTTGCCTGATGTGACGATGGCATTTTATGACGAACTGCAAGGCGTGATTTGGCAAAATCCACAAGCATTGCTTGGCGATGTCGTCATCAAACGTCAAAATGGTATGATTAACTATATTTTGGCATGCGCCCTAGATGATGGCATACAAAATATCACTCATGTGATGCGTGGTCTAGACATTCTTGAGATGACCTCTACGCAAAGCGTCATACAACAGCTACTTCATCTGCCTTTGGTGGACTCTTATGCGCATTTGCCTTTGTTATTTAATGCCAATGGTCAAAAGCTCTCCAAGCAAAATCTAGCAAAGCCTATAGACACCAAACGCCCTGACAAAGTCTTGATTGATGCACTGCGCTTGTTACATCAGCCAATCCCCAATGAACTATACGGGCATACACCCAGCACCATCTTAAAGTACGCCATCGCCCATTGGCAAACAACCTCGCTAATAGGACAACAAAGTCTAGGCATTGCACATTAAAAAAGCTGACCATACGCCAGCTTTTTATATCAATACCTCAATACTCCCGACTCTCTCCCCGTTGAGAGATTTTGGGACTGTCTTTGTCAATCTTAAGTACAATAGCAATCATAATCATCGCAAACAGCATGGCAGATCCACCATAACTAAAAAAAGGTAAAGTCAGTCCTTTGGTAGGTAAAATACCCATCGTCATACCCGCATTGATAATCACCTGCCCAAAAATGACCACGCCAAACCCAAAAGCAGTATAACTTAGCTTAAGTTGGCGGCGAACCAAGCTTTTGTAGCTAATGCGCATGATGGCAGCAATCACAATCAAAAGCAGTATAATGACCACGCTAACCCCAAAAAATCCAAATTCCTCACCCACAATCGCCAACACAAAATCTGTATGTGCTTCAGGCAAATGGTTCAGCTTTTGAATGCTGTTACCATATCCAACCCCAACCCATTCACCGCGTGCATAAGCGCCCAAACTGCGTGACAACTGATAGTCCGTTCCCATCACATCGTCATACGGGTTCATAAAAGAAAACACCCGACTATGACGATAATCGGCATTCAACAGCACCAACGCACCAATCGTCACCACCGCTATCAAAATGGGGATGTACTGGCGCTTGGGCGCACCACCAATAAAAAACAGCACCACAGTGGTTGCCACAATTACCACAATCGATCCAAAATCAGGCTGAAAATACAGCAGCAACAAAACAGGCAAATACCACACAAGCAGCACCCAAGTGGCAGATATCATGTTGGTACGCACATCTGCTGACCGCCGCGTCATATAGTCTGCAATCATCAACACAAAAAAAACTTTGGCAAGTTCAGCGGTTTGAAAGTTAAGCGACCCTACTTGTAGCCAACGCCTAGAACCATTCACAGGCTCTGCAATGAGCAAAGTTGCTAGCAACAACCCTATCATCACAAAAAACACCGCAATCAAGGCATCCATACGATAATACAGTTTTAGTGGCAAGCAATACGCCACACAGCCCACCATCACTGCTACCCCAATATAAGTCAAATGCGCCACAAAAAATTTCAAATCGCTAAGATTGCTTGCAATTGCAAAAGGAATAGATGACGACAATACCATCATTAAGCTAAATAACAATAAAGCACCCAGCGCTGTTAATAACCAAGTTCGTGCTGATGGCATATAAGGTGAGCTAGCAAGACGGTCAAGAAACCCCATAAAAACACCCTAACTGCTTACGTCAATCAAATGACAAGCATAAAAAATAAAAAGACGAACCTATTATTATACTAAAAGCACGTCACAATACCTAGATAAGCAAGACACTTATTACACAAAATAACACTTTTGCACGCAGACACGCTGATTATCTAGTCAAGACTAAGGGGTGAATCGCCATCCACCCCCTGTTTTTTTGTTCAAAATTGAGATGTTATGATTTAATCGTTGATTAACTGATGAACCAATGACACAAAAACCTCACCCCGATGAGGAAACCCACGAAATTGGTCAAAACTTGCACAGGCAGGGGACAATAACACCACCGACACAGCCAAGGTACTGGCAGTTGTCACCGCCTTCTCTAGTGTATGGCACGCCACAATTGGGGTGGTCAGGTTTGCCTTTTGCAATTCTTGGGTGATTTTTGGTGCGTCTTCGCCAATGGTTAAGAGTGTATGCACATACCGCTCAAGCAAAGGTGCAAGCTCACTAAAATCCTGTCCCTTGCCTTGCCCACCCACAATCAGCGCCAAAGATTTTTCACCATAGACCTCACCAAGCCCTGTCAGCGCCGCCATAGTTGAGCCGATATTTGTGCCTTTTGAGTCATTAAAGTAAGCACGATTATCCACCGTTGCCACATATTCACAGCGATGAGGCAAACCTTTGAAGGTGCGCAACGTATCAAGCATTGCCGTCATTGGCAATTCCACTGCTTGACCCAATGCCAATGCAAACAACGCATTGACGACATTGTGCACCCCTTTAATCAATAAGTCATTGGCAGACAAGAGTTTTTTATCTGCTTGCGCCAAATACAACACCCCATCATCCTTGACAATGCCAAACGCGCACGCCGCTACTGGTGCTTGCGACCCCACCATCACGACATCGGCTTTGGTATGCTGATTAAGATAGAGTTGGCACTGCGTGGCTAACTGCTTATCATCTGCTAATAATACCGCTGTTTTTGCACCATCAAATACTGCTAATTTTGCTTGCAAATAGGTGTGCATATCGCCATGACGGTCAAGGTGGTCGGCAGATAAGTTGAGCAAGGTGGCTGCCTGCGCATTCAAATGACTAATATGCTCCAGCTGAAAACTAGACAGCTCAAGCACGCACAGCTGCATAGGCAGTTTTAGCAATTCTAGTGCTGGCACCCCCAAATTTCCCCCAACACCCACAGGAACGCCTGCCGTCTTTGCCATCTCGCCAACCAAAGTTGTGACTGTGCTTTTGGCGTTTGAGCCTGTGATTGCGACAATTGGAATCTGGCGCGCATGACACTCATCAATACACAGCTGCACATCACTGACCACAGGCACGCCTGTCGCTTTTGCCTTAACAATGGCAGGGTGTGCAGGATTAACCCCTGGGCTTATCACAATCCCTGTTGCCGCACACAACAACGCCTCATCAAACGCCCCAAATACGCACGTCACATCCTTTGGTAGCTGGGCTGCCAAGGCAGGTGATTCGTTGGCATCCATCACTGATACCAAAAAGCCCAACTGATGCAGATAGCATACCGCCGACAGCCCCGATGCTCCCAAACCTACCACAACATAGTGTCCATCTTGTTGCAAAAATGCACTCATTCGTTACCCCACAATTTGATTAAGCGTATTGACATTTCACTTTGAGTGAAAAAATTTAGCTAAATTGTTAGCCTTTTTAGGCGATAAGTGCCGTCAATATCATCATATTGACAAGTTTATCCACAACAAAAACAGAAGTTATGTTTTCACCAAAAGCATGTCCAACGCCTTAACATTCAACATTGTCTTCTTAAGGCGTGTGATGTGTCAACGCGCCCTAATCCAAGCTTATTTTGTCGTCATTATAACGCAGTTTTTTGGGTAAATTATAGACGGTTGCAATTTTTCTTTTGCGTTGGGTGGGCATTTATGATAAATTTTAAAAAAAAGCCCACCCATCAATGGACATTTCCTATGAAACTAATCACCGCCATTATCAAGCCCTTTAAATTAGATGACGTACGCGAAGCCTTATATGACATTGGTATTACAGGCATTACCATGACTGAAGTTAAAGGATTTGGACGTCAAAAAGGACATACAGAGCTGTATCGTGGTGCAGAATATGTGGTGGATTTTTTGCCAAAAATTAAAATAGAGATCGCTACCACTGACGAAATGATTGAGCCGATTATTGAAGCCATCATCAAGGCAGCCAATACAGGCAAAATTGGCGATGGCAAAATTTTTATCACCCCTCTAGAAGGTGTGATTCGCATTCGCACAGGTGAAATGGACGCTGACGCTCTATAATCACTCAACCTCTCATCCATCAATGCAATCGCATGATTAAATCAGCCTATTGTTTTTAGAACAATATCCATCTTGTACTTATTGACTCTTATTATTGGTTTGCCCAACAAAAAAACACCATGGGAGCATAAACTGCAACCCATGGTGTTGTTTTAATGCGCTTACTTATTGCTTAATGCCTGTTTGTGTGCCTGTAATGCTCTTGATGGTAATGCTATTGCCATTAATGGTAATATTAACATTGCCCTTCACTCCTAAGGTTGGGTGAACGCCCTTGCCTTTATATTTACCACCCCCTACCGCTTGTAGGTCTGTTAGTATGGTTTTGCCTTGGGCTTTTTTGGCTTTTTCGGTTAAGCCTTGGGTCATCACACCTACAAACTTATCCCCTGATTTGCTGATGGTGATAATGGCTTTTTCTTCACCCTTTTCACTCATTTTCCATTTGCCTACAATAGGGTCAGCAAAGGCAGAAACACTTACCATCAATCCCACACCCAATGCCACAACTTTGGTTAAACTAGTAGCTTTCATAAAAACTCCTTTAATGATTTATTGAAAATTAGCTATACATAACATCGTCTAAATACAGCCATAAACTCAAAGCTACTTTTATTATAATCAAAAACCATGTGTTGCGCTTATTTTTTTGTATATTTTTTGCAATCTTGTTTGTTCACGCCCTGCGCTTTGCCATTGTTGAAATGCCTTTGTGATATAGACCTATACCGTTTTATGATGCCATCGTCAATTTAATGCCTGCCATAATGCCGTGATGGCTTTTTTGATAAAGGTGGCGACACTGACCGATACCTCTTTTTTTGCAACAACTTCCCCATTGGTGTCAATGGCAAATACGTCTTTGTCTGTGCCGATGGTTGCCTGTGCCAAACTTGGAAATACTATAATGCCTGACACCTTGGCAAACTCTGACAGACTTAACAGCTGATAACTACCACTGCCATCATTGGGTGAATAATACACCATCGCAATTGCACGCTTAGGGACATATACCGCCTTATACAAATGCGTGGGTATCAGCACCCCTTTCATATGCGCCAGTGTTTGCCCATGAAAGCTGGTACCTGTCACCACATACACCTCGCCATATTCTTGCGCCAAAGTGCGTGTATGCGCTTCAATATGTCGCCATAGGGCGCGATTATGCTCACGATGCTGCGGCACAATATTAGCCAAGCTAAAACTGTCGTACTGCTGACGCACCTCCGCCATATCAGCATTAGGTGCCAAATGCCCACGGTCAAGGAGCGCCCCTTGATACTCTTTGGGTGTGATTGCAATAGTGCTTGGTAAGCGACTCTCCGCGCGAAAACTGTCAATGCGTGGCAAGGTTTTGGCGCGCAATACTCGCTCTTTAGTCAGATACTCTGCCGAAAAGAGTGCTGTATGCCACTTGGCATCATTTGCACCAACATACAAAGTAGCAAACCCCAAAAAACACAGCTCATACAAGGTACTATCAACCGCCCAAGCTTGACTATGCAACTGTGGGGGCATCTGCCCTGCAAAATGCGTGGGGCAACGCCGAAAGTCTTGGGCATATGTAGGGTCATACACTCCCATCAATGCCACATCTGCCTGCGCTACCAGTGCCATCATTAAGCCACTCAACACACTGCCATACTGCCACACTCTTATCATCAAGCACCACTTGTACAATCTACCAAAAGCCGATACAATACCCATATATTAATATTTAAATTATCTTACTTTATTTTTTAAAATGACAGAAAAATTTACCCATGACCCCACCTTTGCCAACCGCTTACTGACTTGGTTTTATCAGCATGGACGTCATCAATTGCCTTGGCAACAGCTGCATACAGATACGCCAAACCCTTATCCCGTCTGGATTTCTGAAATCATGCTACAACAAACCCAAGTAGCTACTGTCATTGGCTATTTTGAGCGCTTTATGACACGCTTTCCCACCCTAGAAAGCTTGGCAACAGCACCGTTAGATGATGTATTGAGTCACTGGGCAGGTCTTGGCTATTATGCACGCGCCAGAAACCTACACAAAGCCGCCATCACCTTATTTGACATTGTCACGCATCAAGGCAGCTATCCGCAAACTTTGGAGGCATGGCAAGCATTATCAGGCATTGGGCGCTCCACTGCTGGTGCTATCATGGCAATGGGGCTAGGACAGTTTGGGGTGATTTGCGATGGTAATGTTAAGCGTGTCTTAACTCGCCATTTTGGCATTGATGATGACATTACTCTTGCCAGCACTGACAAGACTTTGTGGGCATTGGCAACCGCCCTAACCCCACACCAGCACAGCAACCATTATGCTCAAGCGATGATGGATTTGGGCGCGACTGTTTGCACTCGCACTCGTCCTAACTGCACCACCTGCCCTATTCATACCACCTGTATTGCACTCAAACAAAACAACGTATCTGCCTACCCCATCAAACGCAAAAAATCCCCCAAACCCACCTACGACAGCCTTGCCATTGCTCTGACTTGGCAAAACAAAATGTTATGGCTAAAACGTGCCAGTGAAGGAATTTGGGGTGGATTATGGTGTTTGCCTTTATATTCACGCACTGACAATCCCAGTCTAGCGCCTAGTCTAAGTGAACACAGTGTTTTTGAACATCTGCCTAATGACGCTGATTTACTAAAATTACCCACTCTAAGCACCATCCGTCACACCTTAACACATTTTCATTGGCAACTAAAGCTGATACAATATCCTCTAGATGACAAACATGCCCATCATCTCACCAATGCCCTAAACGCCAGTGGCGCACAGTTTGCTTGGCTTGATGCCTATGATGCACAAACATTAAGCTTACCTGTCGCCATGAAAAAATTAGCGCCTTGGCACGCTCCCATAAGGACATGATGGGCAAACAACCCAACTTTGAGGGTGGTATTTTTTATACCATGTTTATTCAAACAACACTCCACTTGATATCCTATGACACCTTCTACCACCTTGTTTTTACCAATACTACCAGAGTTTCCTAAGCTGTCCTACCCAATGGATGCATTAAGTCCTTATTTAAGTGGTGAAACCTTGTGTTTTATTTTGCAGGGTATTGTGCCTGAATATTACCAAAAATTTAATGACCTAAAAAAACATCTGCTTAGCCAGCGCCCTGATGACCACCCTGCCAAAACCCTAAGCTTATCTGATTATTTAAGTCAGCACATCACTGCCACACCACTTAGTCGCTATGCCACAGAAATTTACCATCACGCTTTTTGGTTTGCCAGTCTAAAAAAAGATGGAGGAGGTTTGCCACACAGTGATTTTTTGGCAAAAATCTTAAGAGATTTTGGAAGTTTTGAAAAATTTCAAGCTGAATTTGTCAAACACGCTACCGATGCACACAGTCTTGATGCACACTGGCTTTGGCTTGTCAGCGACTCCCAAGACAAACTATCAGTCACAACCAGCAGTCACACAAGCCCTCTAGCTCATGGTGTTAAGCCTTTGATTGCTTGTAATCTTTGGCAGCACGCTTATTATCTAGATTATCGTGAACGCAAAGGCGATTATGTACAGACATTTTTGACCAAGCTCATTAATTGGCAACACGCCGAATCTACTTTTTATGACCCAAATGCATGGCAATGGGACTAGGATATGTGGGTATTTCACACGCCCTAAAGCGATTATTTTTGGCGGGTGGCGATTTTTTGTGCCAATGCCATCAATGTATTATGCTCGCCAAATGCCTGTGCCAATTGCAGCGCCTCATCAAACAACAACTTAGCATAGGCACTTGCACCCTCCACTCCCAAAAGACGCACATAGGTGGACTTTTGGTGTTTTTCATCACTGCCTGCAGGCTTGCCGAGTGTTTTTGTGTCAGCAATCACATCTAGGACATCATCTTGCACCTGAAATGCCAGTCCTAACGCTTTGGCATATTTCTCTAGTAGTGCCAATTGTGCTTGTGTTGCCCCTGCACACACCCCTCCCATCAAGACCGCCGCCTCGATTAGCGCCCCTGTTTTATCTTGATGGATACGCTCTAGTTGCTCTTGGGTTAATACTTGGGCTTCTCCTAGCACATCTAGCATCTGCCCTGCCACCATGCGCCGAGCTCTAGGTGCAAACCATTGGGTAAGCGCCAAGCCTATCGCCTCATCTAATGGTAATGCCTCTAGTGGCATGGTTAGCACCTCAAATGCCAATGACTGCAAAACATCACCCGTCAGTAGCGCCACACCTTCACCAAAAACAATATGGCACGTTGGTTTGCCACGGCGCAGCTCGTCGTCATCCATACAAGGCAAGTCATCATGCACCAAAGAATACCCATGCAACAACTCCACCGCCATCATCGCACGGCGCATCATTGCCAAGCTTGCTTTGTCATGTCCACCCAACGCACAAAAGGCACTTGCCACCAGTAGTGGGCGGATACGCTTACCCCCTGCACTCATGGCATAACGACACGCCTTATCCAGCACCTCAGGCAGTGCTAGCACATCAAATACTTGTGTCAAATCTTGCTCAAGCATGGCAATATGATTTTGTGCCAATGAGTCTATGGTCATGTTGCTTCCTTATTAGCATTATCATTTAGGGTGTATTGACAGTTTAAGGCGATACCCCAAATTTTAATCAAAACCACAAAGGTTTACTACAAAGCATCCACCCCTCTTCACCCCTAAATGACTAATTATACTATATTGCACCCAAAAAAACGTCCAAAATGACAAATTTACCAAAAAATGCTTGACCTTTTGATGAAAGTTTGGTTTAATACGCACCAGTTACGGCTCGATAGGTGAGTTGGTAGAGCAACGGATTGAAAATGCGTGTGTCGGGAGTTCGATCCTGCCT
>JBHBMT010000016.1:0-24738 GCA_041773075.1 Moraxella sp. | reverse complement strand
GGCTGCCAAAAACGCCAAAGGCTTGCATACCCCACATCTGCTGTTAGAAGCGTTATCATGGCATCAACGCTTTGTAGAAACTGGTGATATGCGTATTAAGTAAGTTGGGCATTGTATGAGTAGTTAAGGTAAAAAACAACCACAACCACCCAATAATAAATAATGTTCCGCCCATTGGTGTGATGGCACCCAAAAATCTGGGTGCTCCTAGCGCCATAGCGTACAGTGAGCCGCTAAATAGTAGAATGCCCACTCCAAAGCAGACGGCGGGTTTTTTGTTAGAAAGTCCTAGCGCCACCAATACCCCCACCAGTAAGATGCCTAGTCCATGTATAAATAGATAAAGGGTTGCGGTTTGCCACAATTCCAATGCTTTTGGGGTGGCAAAGTTTTTTAAGCCATGCGCGCCAAATGCCCCTAACATCACCCCTATTGCCATCGTCAGTGTACCATATTTTAAGACAATCATAAGTTATCCAATAAAAAAAATGACAATCATACCAAACCTTATCTAAAATTATAAAGAGCCAATGGTAGATTGACAAGTGATAAACAGCTACAAAAAGATAAAAAGCTAATAGGGAAAACTAGGACAAAAGCAATGCGCCCTAGTTTATATAAAGAGGATAGACGTACAAAAAAGTTAGAGCCTGTTTATGATTAATTTTTTTTAGGCAAAATAAGATAAATCACAAGCTTTTCAAGAAAAAACTTAAGGTTGATAGTGATTCTATCAAGCAAGTTTTTGATGCTTAAAAAGATAAGATTTAGCCACTTTTGACAAAAAGAGCAAACACTTTTATGCAATATTCTACAAAAAACAAGCGTCATGAATTGTAAACAAGCTCTTAGGGGAGCTCATCTACAATGACAGAATTGATGGTCATGGCTTCACGGATTTTATCCATGGCATTTTTTTCAATCTGACGTACGCGTTCGGCAGAAATATTATACACCGCCGCCAAGTCATGCAAGGTGGATTTTTGGTCGGCAAGCCAGCGCTGGGTAATAATATCACGTGAACGCTCATCCAAAGAATCCATCGCGGTCTGTAAAGCGCTGGTGGTGTTTTCCTCCCAGTCTGCTTCTTCAATCACATCAGCAGGGTCGGCAGCATCTTCTAGAAACAGCTGTGGTGCATAACGCCCCTCATCTTCATCGCTGTCTTGCATTTCAAAGGAGGCATCATAGCTTGTGAGCCGTGCTTCCATTTCCAAAACCTGCTTGACAGTGACATTAAGATCTTTGGCGATGGCTTCGGCTTCTTCTAGGCTAAGCTGATTGTTAGATTTTTTTAGGCTGCGCAGATTAAAAAACAGCTTGCGGTGCGCTTTGGTGGTGGCAATTTTAACAATACGCCAGTTTTTGATGACAAATTCGTGAATCTCTGCTTTAATCCAATGAACAGCAAAGCTGACCAAACGTACGCCTTTGTTGGGGTCAAAGCGTTTGACTGCTTTCATTAAGCCTAGATTGCCCTCTTGAATCAAGTCAGCTTGCGACAATCCATAACCTGAATAGCTGCGGGCAATATGAATCACAAAACGTAAATGACTCATCACCAATAGGCGTGCTGCCTCTACATCGCCCTCATCATAATAACGATGTGCCAAAATCTGCTCTTCTTCGGGAGTTAAGATAGGGATTTGATGGACTGTGTTAATATAGGCACCTAAATTCACCCCCGGTGCGGTCAGGTGTGTTGGCATGGCGGGTACCAGTTCACGAGTGGGCGCATTTTTGTTGGGGGGTGGTCGATTTGCAATGGCTTTAGATAGGGGCTTAATGTCATCAAATGAATCAAGCTCATCATCCAGCTCTTCAAATTCTGCCAATTCAATGGCGTCCATATCAGAAAAATCGCCATCATCAAATTCATCAAGCTCTTCTTCGTAGTCGTCAAAATTGGTGGAGGGGGGAGGGGAGGCTTTTTTGTTCATTATTGAGTATCAAATGGGTAAAAATAGCTTTTATTGTAAAGGCAAATGCATCTAAACGCTAGTATTTTTGGTTATGATAAAGTGAAAAATTGTATCAGAAGTTGTGCTGTCATCACTTTGCCAATGTTGGCTAGTCAGTGAATTTTTTTGACAAAATGCAGTCAAATCAGTAACGGAGTTTTTGTCAGTGGCAACCAAGTAAAGATGCTCATTGCTTTTAAGGTGTCTTAATGCCAATTTGGCTTTTAATAAAGGCAGTGGGCAAGCAAGATGCCGTCCATCCACAAAGGCTGTCAATGGCGGTAGTGAGTGAGTAGCAACAAGGCTATCAATCAATGCTTGTTGGTCACTTAGGGTGTCAGCAAAATAAATATGACTGTGCATAATCAGTGTCTAAAAAATACCTATAATAAGGGTGGGATGGCTGATTTCAAGTAAAAAATCCCCTTGTTGCAACAAAGGGATTTTTGGGTTAAAGGAGTGTTTACCAGCCTTTGACAACGCCATCTTTAAACTGATTTTTGGCTTCAGCTTCTACTTCATCAGATTGATAGGCTTTGACAAAGTTTTGAATGGCTTCAGACTGTGCGTTGTCTTTGCGTGCCACAATGATATTAACATAAGGTGAGTCTTTGTCTTCTACAAAAACGCCATGCTCCGAAGCGGTTAAGCCCACTTGTCCTGCATAGTTATTATTGACCACCGCCAAATCCACATCATCTAAGGCGCGCGCTGCTACTGAAGTGTCCACTTCTTTGATTTTTAAGTTTTTGGGATTTTCTACAATATCAAGCGAGGTTGAAAATAGATTGGTATTGTCTTTTAGTTTGATAAGCCCTTGTTTTTCAAGCAAAATCAAAGCACGAGCCAAGTTAGAGGGGTCATTAGGCACAGCAATGGTAGCACCTTCTGCCAATTCATCTAAGCTTTTGATTTTTTTGGAATAGCCTGCCAAAGGATAGACAAAAGTATTGCCAACAATCACAAGATTGTCTAGTTTTTTCTCTTCGCTGTCTTTGTCTAGGTAGGGCTTGTGCTGCATGGCGTTGGCATCTAAGTCACCTTTTGAAACTGCAGTATTGGGTAGGGCGTAGTCATTAAATTCTACATATTCAACAGTTAAGCCATATTTTTCTTTGGCGACTTTGGCAGCCACTTCAGCAACAGCATGCTCAGGACCGCTCATTACCCCAACTTTAATGGTTTGGGCAGCAGGTGCGGCAGCGGCAGGCTCTGCATTAGTTGTGGTTTCGGCTTTTTTCTCTCCGCCACAACCAGCCAAAGCAATGGCAGAGGCTAAGGTGCATAGACCAAAAAATTTACTTAAATTCATAATGTTTTTCCTAAAAATAATACAATGCTACTATCACAATGTTTCTATCACAATGTTTCTATCACAATGCTTCTATCAAGATGATAAACGCATATTAAACCATAGGTTGCAAGCTATTTTCAATATTCTTTTGTGGAAAAATAACGAAATAGCTTAGGCAAAAATAGCATATCGTGTTTAACGATGGTCAAGACGTGCCGCCAAAACATCCCCTGCTTTTTGGCAAATCATCACAATGGCAACAATGATGATGGTGGAGAGCCATTTGACATAAATCATACCGCGATGCTCGCCATAACTGATGGCAAGATTGCCCAAGCCGCCCCCACCAACCACACCTGCCATCGCAGAATAGCCAATCAACGAAACCAAGGTTAGGGTGGTTGCATTGACCAAAATCGGTAAGCTTTCGGCAAAATAATATTTGCTAACCACTTGCCAGTGCGTTGCTCCCATGGATTTGGCAGCTTCGGTTAAGCCTGTGGGAACTTCTAGTAGTGCATTGGCGGTGAGGCGCGCAAAAAAGGGAATGGCAGCCACGCTCAAGGGCACAATGGCGGCTGTGGTGCCTAAGGTTGTACCAACCAAGTGTCGTGTTACAGGTAACAAAATGATCAGTAAAATAATAAAAGGTACAGAGCGACCAATATTAATGACCACATCTAAAATAACAAACAGCACTTTGTTTTCAAGAATGCGCCCTTTGTCAGTTAAAAATGCCAAAAATCCCAAAGGCAACCCCACCAAAACGGCAATGGCAGTGGCAGCTAGCCCCATATAGATGGTTTCCCAAGTGGACAGGGCAACCATTTGCCACATTTTGGCACTCAATTCTTGATTAAAATCCAGCCAAAGTGTGTGTAGTAAATTATGCGCCATACCCAAGTACCTCCAAATGCACCTGATGTTCTGTTAGGTAGGTCATTGCAGCATCAATGTGATGCTTATCGCCAAGCAGTTGTGCGATGGTAAAGCCAAATTTTACACCGCCTGCATAATCCATTTGCGAGGTTAGGATATTAAATTCCACCCCAAAGGTTTTTGAAGCTTGTGAAAATACAGGTTTGTCCACCGAATTGCCTGTAAACTCAAAGCGGATAACAGGATGAAGGTTGGGTGCTGGTGTAGGTGATAAACTGGCAAGATAGCTGTCTGGTAGCCCAATATGAAATGTGGAGCGAATAAACTCTTTGGCAAGGTCGGTTTTGGGATTGGCAAAAATTTCGCTGACACTGCCTTGCTCTATCAGCTCACCTTTATCAATAACGGCAACGCGGTCACAGATTTTTTTGACAACATCCATTTCATGCGTGATTAATAAAATGGTAATACCAAGCGTGTCATTGATGTGCTTGAGCAGCTTTAAGATGGATTGGGTGGTGGCAGGGTCTAAGGCGCTTGTGGCTTCATCGCACAGCAAGACCTTAGGGTCATTGGCAAGCGCTCTGGCGATGGCTACTCGTTGTTTTTGTCCACCTGATAAGTTGGCAGGGTAGGTATCAGCCCTGTCTTTTAGACCGACCAATTGTAATAGCTCTTGGACTTTTTGGTGAATTTTGGCTTTTGGCACACCTGCCAGCTCAAGCGGTAGGGCGATATTTTCAAAGGTGGTACGAGAGTGCAACAAATTAAAATGTTGAAAAATCATACCAATGTGACGGCGTTCAGCAATCAGCTGTTTTTCAGATAGGGCAGTCAATTCAATGCCATTGACAATAACGCTGCCACTACTGGGACGTTCTAATAAATTGACGCAGCGAATTAAGGTGCTTTTGCCAGCGCCTGATGCACCAATAATCCCAAAAATTTCTCCTTGGGCGATGGTTAAATTGGTGGGTAAAACAGCGCTAAACTCATGTTTTTGACCGTTTTTTTCAATCAAAAACTGCTTACTAACTGCGCGAAGTTCAATTGCGGGGGTAGGTGAGGTCATGAAGGTGGTAAGAATGCTTAATAAAACTACTTATGATAACACAGTTTATCTATAGAATAAATGCCTACCCCAAATGGGTGTAGGCAGATGATGGGCTGATTTTTTTTATTGCAGGGTGTTTTGATTTTGATGGGTGCTTAAGTTGATATTATGAACAAAAAACCAGCTGGTATTTAAGGGGCTGTGCGATTTGCTATAAAAATGATTGGTATGAATGTTGGCACTGGCTGGCGTATTAGCAATATTACGTAAGGTGATGGTGGGATTGTTACCAATGTAGCCTGTTAAATTAAGTGTAGGATTATTGGCAATGGTGATGGTTTTGGCATTGCTAGAAACCGTTAATAAGCGAGGCACACCAGGGTTGTTGCCCATAGTAATGCGATTGCCTGTAAAGTTAATGGCGCCATGTAAATGGGGATAAGTGCCTATCTCTCCGATGTCAATTAAGGTATCGGGAATTCGAGTGATGTCAATGGTATTGGTGGTAATATTGATAGTGCCTGTGCCTTTGACATATTTGGGCGACTCTCCTCTAATAAAGGCGATGTTGTCCGCGGAGGCTCCTTTAATGGTATTTTTGTCAATGGTCAAGGTGTAATCTGCCTCCCATTCATGATTACGAAACTCAATGGCACGAGTCAGTCCTGCACCATCTGCTAGCCCATTGATGGTATTATTTTGAATGATAAAGTTGGCGTTTTTTGGATTGGGGAAATCTTGCCAAGGTTGTTGTTTATTCTCTATACGAATTCCCCAATAACTAGCATAGCCTGCAGCGGAAGTTGCGCTAATGTTGTCATTGTCATCTTTTGCCAAAACAAATGTGGCATCAGGATTGATGGTATTGCCACGAATAATAACATCATCCATAGTGAATTGACGATTCTCTACTGCGATACTATACAGTCTGTCGCCATTGAGGGTGTTATTGGCAATCAGAAGTTTGTTGCCATCATGAGAATCCAAACCTTTGCGGTAGTTGTGATTGGTGGTATTGTGGGTGATGGAAATATTATAATTATAACTTCCTGCCATTAAAGATAAGCCATATCCTGTGCCACCATCTTTTTCATGCCCATTGTAAGCAAGACGATTGTTGCGTACCGTCAAGTCCTTTTGGTAAGCCCCCATAACACCAGAGACGCGATTGTGATGTAAATAGCTATTAATGAGCTTATTGCCAATACCGCCATAGTGTAAATCACTACTGGTGTAGGTGTGAGTTCCTTTGGTGAGCTTGGGTTTTTCGTTATACCCTTTGCTAGAGCTAAATAGGACACCCGAGCGATTTGCGCCACTCACTTCTACACCATCAATGGTGGTGTAGTTGGCATCACTAACCAAAATCCCATTGACTCTGCCAAAGTAGCTGTCACCTGCTCTATAAAAATCAGTTGCTTGTTTGTGCTGGTACTGCACAGCCAAATTGGCAATGGTTTTGTTATGCTGACCGTCAATCAAAATCCCTGCAAAACTGCGTGAGTCGGTTTGATTGCTTTCAGGATTGTGCACTCCTGTTTGTTGCCAATTAAAGGTAATCTTGCTTTTATCCATACTTTCACCGAATAGAGCGGTAACACCTTGGGTTTGGGTGTCAATCTTGATCTGCTGACTGACAAAAAATGTCCCAATGCCAAAATATAAGGCTGCCTTTTCTTGGTGCGCCATAGCTAGGGCGCGTTCAATGGCGGGAAAGCTGTCTTTTACGCCTGTCACATCCGCTCCAAAATCACGCACGTCTACATATTTGCCAAAGGTGGGGTGATTGCGCACAACGGGCGTTTTGGTGGTAATAGGGAAGTTGGGATCGTCTTTAACTTGCAAGCTAAAAGATGTGGTTGTTGAGCCGTATTTATTGGTGGCAGTGATGGTAAGGGCGATGTGTGCAGTTTGGCTATAGTTAAGCAGTTGATTTGCTTTAAGTTTGAGTTGATTGCCTATAATTTCAAAACGAGTATCATTCACCAAAAAATTAACTACCTCATTGGCGGTGCTATTGGTGCTTAGAGTGCCAATGACAACACCTTGTTTTCCTTCTAGAACGCTATTGGCAGATAACTGGATGCGGCTGGGTGCTAGTTGGCTAGGCGTATTTGCATTGGAGGAAGTATTGCTAGTATTGCTAGTATTGCTAGGGCTGCCGTCTGAACCACCGCCACAAGCGCTTAAGGCAAGTGTTGTTGCAATAATAAAAAAGCGAGAATGCGAACAGAGTGGATAAGAATGAGGCATAGCGTGTACCACCACAAAATACAAAAAAGATGACTTAGTGATAGCAACAAGTATGCCAATTAATATAAAAATTTATTTATAAAGTTTGAAAAATGTAAAATAGCTATTTAGAGTGTATTGATACTTTAATATGAGTGAAAAATTTAGCCAAATCTCTTGCTTCATTTTAATAGCCAAGATATGTATCTTGCAAGCAAAATTCGCGCTAATTTAAATTAAGATGCATTTAAATGCACCTTAATTTATTACAAAAGAAAAATAATTCATTTGAATTTTGTCGTTACTCCCTTGTTTTGGTATAAACATTCTGTATTTTGCCCATTTAAAATGGCTCTTGTTAGTTGTTCAATTTGGCAAATAATATAATCTGACATCGCATTGCCATAACTTGCTCTTTGCACGCCCAATGCTTTTAATCTTTTTATGTCTGTCAAATTGGGCAAACACATTACATTTAAAGGAATATTGATTTTTTCCAAAACTTTTTTAATATCCTCATCTTTTTGAATGCACGGTATAAAAATACCGTCCGCACCAAAATCTTGATACAAAACTGCTCTGTCGAGGGTTTCGCTCAGCGGGTTGTCAAGTGTTAAATAAGTATCCGTTCTGATGTTAAAATAAAAATCGTCAAAACCATTATTAACCAGTTCTTTTTTTGTTTCTTTGATTAAAATAGCGAATTCATCTTTATTTTTCAAGCCTTGATTGGGGGTGGAGTCTTCCAGGTTGACTCCAGCACACCCCATTTTTGCAAGCGTTAATATGTTGTCAATGATTTCCTGATTGTCTTTGCTATACCCAGATTCTATATCTACCGATAATGGTATCGTGATTACTCTTAAAATTCGTGACACCACATTTTTAAGCTCTTCAAAATCAATGCGCTGCCCATCTTGATATCCAAGAGTATTGGCAATTCCCCAGCTGGTTGTGCCTAATGCCTTAAAACCTGCTTGTTCGTGTATTATCGCCGACAAACTGTCCCATACATTGCCAATGATTAGGCATTCATTTTTCTGAATTAACTTTTTCATAAATTCACCTTGTCAAAATAAAATATTGCCGCTAAATGACTTTTCCAATTCCAATAAATATTGCTTTCGCCACAGTCCGCCCCCATAGCCTGTTAATTCACCATTGGCACCAATCACGCGGTGACACGGTACCAATATGGAAATACTATTCATTCCATTGGCGTTGGCAACCGCTCTTACGGCTTTGGGATTACCTAAAATACCGGCTTGTTGCCCATAAGAATAAGTTTTGCCGTAAGGAATTTGTTGTAAAACTTGCCAGACTTTTTTCTGAAAATCTGTGCCAATTAAATGCAAGGGCACATCAAATTCGGTGCGTTTTTTGGAAAAATATTCATTTAATTGTGTTTCTAACATATAAAAAAACGGATTACCTCCTTGAGTTATAATGGCGTTTTGTCTTTTGGCAATGTTTTTTAATTCGGTTTCAAGCATTTTGCGGTCGCTAAATTCCAATAAGCAAATGCCTTTATCGGTAGCGCAAGCTATCATTGTGCCAAGTGGCGTTTCTATTCTTTTTAAATCAATAATGCTTTGGCTTTTGCTGTGTTTTGGTGAAATTCCAAATATCTTTTTAAAAGATTCTGAAAAGCCGCTTAATGAATCAAATCCCGAATCAAATGCGGCATGAGTTACTTGCTCACCTGATTGAATTTTTTTGAAGGCAGAATTAATGCGATACAGACGGCAAAAAGCATGAAAAGTCATATCGTGGTTTTTCAAAAACCAACGCCGAATGAATTTCGGGTCAATATTTCTCTGTTTTAATTCAAAATCCGTAAATTTTAAACTGGGGTTTTGGGTGAACTCATCAAGAATGGCTTGAATTTCGGTAGGCGTTTGGGCTAAATTTTGTAAGGGGCGGCAAACTTTACAAGGGCGATAACCTTTCAAAATACATTCTTTGGTGGTCGCAAAAAATTCCACATTTTCGCTTTTGGGTTTTCTGGCAGTGCAAGACGGGCGACAAAAAATACCTGTGGTTTTGACTGCGGTAAAAAATATGCCTTCAAATGCCGTATCTTTCTCCAAAATGGCTTGATACATTCGCTCGTGTGTAAGGGTTAAGTTTTTCATTTTATAGCGCAGAAAAGTTAAATTATGCTTTATTTTACGGCATTCGTTTGTACAAGAACAACCGAAAAATGGACAGGTATTTTTCGGGCTGCCTGAAAAACAAAAACACCATTTATCCCACAATAAATCGTGTTTTAACCTATTATTTCACTTCAAAATACGCCATTTATCTTTATAAAATACCCCCAGTAACAAGTGTTATTCACAGAAAATACAGTGGGAGCACCGCTAATGTTTCTTGTGTATATTTTTCAGCGTAAGGTTGAATGTTCATATCATTTCCAACTAATGAATTTATCTCATAACTTTAATCTAAATTACCTTACTAATTAAATATAATTTCTATCCCTATAATACACCGCATCAAACAATGACAGAAAAATATGAAAAATATCTTAATCTTAGGTGTAAGTAGTCGCCTTGACAGTTAGGTTTGTGGGGTAGAATTTATTGAACTTGGTTTAAAAAAAATTCTTAATACACAATAAGCAAGTCATGCCGACTTATGCCATCATTGACTCACATTTCCCCAAACATTGGGTGATAGGGCTGGCATTGGCATGGCTGGTCTTGGCGTTTGACAAAAGATTTTGAGCAGACGGTTGTAGTTGCTGAACATTTTGTCAAACTGGAGTATATTTCATAAATATTGAAATTTATCAAATGATTGGTCATGAGTACAGGCTCTTATATTTAACATTTTTCGCTTAAGATGTGTAAAATGCTATCACACCTTAAGATGCATGAATGATAAGTGGTGGACTGCATGGATAGGGCATGAGGTGTGTTGTTGGGAGGGGTAGGACTTGGGTTTTTGGCGTGATTTTAAATATTGGTGTTGAATACAAGAATAAAAAAAACCAGAGTGCCGCTGCCAAGGGAGTGACCATGAACCATAAAGTTCAAGGCGGACAATTCATGACTTCTTAAGGTTTCCTGATACATATCATAGGTGGCACTGACAAGGCAGGGCAGACCATATCATATGCAGGCATACACAACAAAGTAATTTCATCGTCCTTTAGGTGTGATTATCGGCTCAGGCGTAACCTTGACTGGCAAACACCCCAGTAGCTTTATTCTATCGTACTTTGCCCCAAAAAAGCAAATTCATTTGGCTTAAAATATGCTAAAATGCATCTATTTATTTAAGAAGCACTTATCCGCAACGTATGCTGTTTGATGTTAAAATGACAAGTTTTTTTTAGCTTATTATTAGGGTATCCTGACACCTTAACGCTCATTACAATTTAGCAAATCATTGAGAAAAGACTGGTGTTTTTGCCTTAAAACTGGCTAGCTCTTAAGTTTCATCGTCAAATCGCTTGTTGATATATTCCTATTAGCGGCGTAATTTTCCTTGAAGCTTCTACGATTTTTCTTGAGTTTAATGGCAAATATGAAATATCAGAATGCTCTAATACACACCAAAAAAAGCAGTGCTCGTTTGCTTGTGAGGTGTGTTTAAATAAATAAACATTTAAGCGTATTTTGATAAACAGTGCATTATTTTGAGCAAAAACAGAGAGTATTGGTATGACTAATCAAAAAAAGACCCCTTATGTATTGATGATTTTAGACGGTGTGGGGCATCGCACTGATGTGCGCGATAATGCAGTGGCTGCTGCCAATACCCCAAATTTGGATGCGCTATTAGCAAGCTGTCCCAATGGATTGATTTCGGGGTCTGGATTAGATGTGGGCTTGCCTGATGGTCAATTTGGTAATTCAGAAGTAGGGCATATGAATCTAGGGGCAGGGCGTGTCTTGTTTCAAGATTCTACACGCATTAGCAATGCCATTATGACTAAGGAATTTTTTGATAATGAAGTATTGATTCATGCTGTAAAATCCACACTTCAAAATGAAGGTGCGGTGCATATTTTAGGACTGTTGTCTGATGGTGGCGTACATTCACATGAGGCGCATATTTGGGCGATGTGTGAGTTGGCGCTAGCACAAGGCGCTACTCAAGTGTTTGTGCACGCATTTTTGGATGGGCGAGATACTCCCCCAAAATCTGCCGAAAAATACTTAACAAACCTGCAAAATAAATTAGATGAATTAAACAAAAGGTTTGAGGGGGAGGCTAAAATCGCCAGTATGATTGGGCGATATTTTGCGATGGACAGAGATAAGCGCTGGGATAGAGTGCAATCAGCTTATGAGTTATTGACACATGGTCAAGCGGTGCGTCAGGCGCCGACAGCATTAGAGGCGCTGCAAGTGGCATATGAGGCGCTAGAAACGGATGAATTTGTACAAGCCACTTTAATTGATGACAATGGGATAGTTTGTGATAATGATGGTGTTATTTTTATGAATTTTCGGGCTGACCGCGCACGAGAGTTGTCACAAGCCTTTGTAGAAGAGCAATTTGATGGATTTGACAGACATTATCACCCTGAATTATCCGCTTTTGTTATGCTGACACAGTATTCTGATGATTTAGCAAATAACCCAAAAACGACCACCGCCTATGAGCCTACTAGCCTAAAAAACACACTAGGTGAATATTTAGAAAGCCTAAATAAAACTCAACTGCGCATCGCCGAAACAGAAAAATACGCTCATGTGACTTTCTTTTTTAGTGGGGGACGAGAGGCGCTTTATCAAGGAGAGGAGCGCATTTTGGTCAATTCACCCGATGTAGCAACCTATGATTTAAAACCTGAAATGAGCGCTTATGAGGTGACTGATAACCTAAAACACGCCATTGAATCAGGCAAATTTGATGTGTTGATTGTCAATTATGCCAACGGAGATATGGTGGGGCATTCAGGGGTATTTACAGCAGCCGTCAAAGCGGTAGAGGCGGTGGATGCGTGCATTGGTGTGATTGTAGAGGCGGTGCGTCAAGCAGGTGGGCATTTATTAATTACAGCTGACCATGGTAACTGCGAACAAATGCAAGACTATGAAAGTGGACAGGTGCACACACAACACACCACAGAGCTTGTACCTTTTATTTATGTGGGCAATAAAGCAGCTACGGTGCGCGCAGAAGGTAAATTGTCTGATGTTGCACCAACCATATTGGCGCTGATGGGTATTGATAAGCCAAGTGAAATGACAGGCGAGAGCATCTTGGTGTTTAATTAAAGAGGTGCTTTATGAAAAAGCCAAGCTGTCTGATGTGGGTGGGTTTTGCAGCATTAAATGTGGTGCTATGGGGTGGTGGGCAGGCAAGCGCACAGACATTGCCAGTGTACACGCCACCAACTCAATTTTTGCAAAACATAGAGCTGCCTGAAGCACCAGTGGTAGCATCAGAGGGTGAAGAGGTGGATTTATCTACTTTGGATAGCACCCCAGATCCTTTGGTGGGTATTGAAGGGTTGCATCCAACCCGAGTGCCTTTAAATGCCATTTCCCCAGAAACACTAAAAACCTTTGTATCTGTGATTGATACGGTGCGTCGCCAGTATGTACATGATGTTAATGATGAGAAATTGCTAGAAAACGCCATGCGCGGCGTGCTTGCCAAATTAGATGGACATGCTGAGTTTTTGGATGAGGCGGCGCTTAAAAATCTACAAGCTTTTGCGGATGGGAGTGTGGCAAGCGTTGGGTTACTGGTGGAATTTGTGCCCAATGACAATCATTGGGTGGTGATGCATGTCGCCAAAGAGTCGCCAGCGGACAAAGCAGGCATTAGTGCGGGAGATTATTTGCACCAAATCAACGAGCATAAATTAAGTAGTAACGACACGGACAATGATATTAATCAATTATTGTCAGGGATTGCAGGTACGCAGGTGGATGTGGTCGTATCAAAAGCAGGAAGAACAAAGCGTACAGTCAGCTTGCAGCGCAATCAGGTGGAGGATACACGTTTGACGGTGCAGATGATGAATGGTGTTGCCATTATCAAGCTACCTGTCTTTACCAATCAAACCAAAGCTGAATTGGTGACAGCATTGTCAGCTGTTCAGGAACCTATTTATGCAATTATTTTGGATGTACGCAATAATCCAGGTGGTGTACTGTCAGCGGCAATAGAGGTGGCATCGTTATTTTTGAATGAGCAGCCAGTGGTGCAGATTGTCAGTAGAGAGCAAGAGGTGCAAACACTCTCCACTAAGGGCGACGCTATTTTGCCCACCATGCCAGTGATGATACTGCAAAATCGCTATTCAGCATCAGCAGCAGAAGTGTTGGCAGCAGCACTAAAATTACAAAACAGAGCAACAATTGCAGGCGAAACCAGCTATGGAAAAGGTTCTGTTCAATCCATTATTCCTTTGGATGATACTCAAGCCATTAAGCTGACCACAGCGTATTACCAAATGATTGATGGTAGTAAAATTGATGAGGTGGGCATCACGCCTGATTTAGTGCTTGATTATCAAGATGGCAATTGGTTTGTGACGGTGATGCAATATATGCAAGCCAAAAAATTAACAACAGGCATTCATCTATCTGCACAGACCAAATAACCTTAGCTTGTGCATGGATAATATTGGATATAGACAATGTTGTAACAAACTTGCAATCACCTTGATAAAGCGGTGGCAAGTGTAGTACTAAGCGCCATAAGTGATGAAAGGTGGGGTGTGTTGAACTTTGCTAGTTGCAATAAAAAAATGAAACAATCGCGCATTTTTCAAGGAAAAAACTTGAGATTGGTAGTTAGTCTATCAAGCAAGCAAGTTTTTGACATAGAAGAACAAGAGTTAGTCATTTTTATGTAAACATTGATGAGGACTTTAAGTTTTTATCATGGTTTATAAAAATGTTATCAAAGTTTAACACACCCTAGATAAAGCCTTTTGGTTCAAAACTAGGGCATCCTGACATTTTGTATTTGCCATGAAACTCAAGAAAAATCGCGGAAGTTTTGGTAAAAATTGCGCTGCTGATATGAATATAACCACAAGCAATTTGATGATGAAAACGAAGAGTTGGCTAGGTTTAATGTAAAGCGCTTGGTTTATTCCTAAATACTTTCTAAATCGTAATGGGTGTTATGAAGTGTCAGGATACTTTAAGATAGGACAATAAGCCGAAGATGGTACAAGTAGTGTAGCAAACAAATAGAAATTAAAAAAGCTCTTGTAAAAACAAGAGCTTTTTGGCTTTGAGCAATCGTGAATTTTGTAAAGCCAGTAGCGTTTTATTAACGCTTTGAGAATTGTGGGCGTTTGCGAGCTTTGCGTAGACCCAATTTTTTACGCTCAACTTCACGAGCATCGCGAGTAACAAAGCCAGCTGCTTTTAGAGCGGGTTTAACCGTTTCATCAGCTTCAATCAAAGCGCGTGTGATGCCATGGCGAATTGCACCTGCTTGACCATTGATACCACCACCAGAAACAGTGATGTAGATGTCATAGTTGTTGGTTACTTCTAGCAATTCTAGTGGTTGGCGCACTACCATACGAGAGGTTTCACGACCAAAGTATTCATCAAGGGGCTTGCCATTAACAGTGATGTTGCCTGTGCCTTTGGCTAAGAAGACACGAGCGGTAGAAGTCTTGCGGCGACCTGTTCCGTAATTGCGTTCCATAATGTCTCCTTAGATGTCCAATACTTTAGGTTGTTGAGCGGCGTGTGGGTGCTCAGTACCTGCATATAGCTTTAGCTTCTTAATCATGGCATAGCCAAGAGGTCCTTTAGGTAGCATACCTTTCACTGCCTTAAATAGGACATCTTCTGGCTTATGAGCAATCAACTTGGTAAAGTTGGTCTCTTTGATACCACCAGGGTAGCCTGTATGACGATAGTATTTTTTGTCTTGGGCTTTTTTGCCAGTGACAGCGATTTTGTCTGCATTGATAACAACGATATAATCGCCAGTATCAACGTGTGGGGTGTAAGAAGGCTTATGCTTGCCGCGTAGGCGAGAAGCAATTTCAGAAGCTAGACGACCTAGCGTTTTGCCATCAGCATCCACGACATACCAGTCATGAATGACTTCAGCAGGTTTTGCACTTACAGTAGTTGTCATATTAAACCTATTTGCTTAATTTGAGAGTGAATTTAGGGGGAAACGGGGCTCTCAAAAACAGTCGCCTATTTTACCAACAATTCCTTAGTGCTTGCAAGTATTATTTGTATTTTTTAAAACTTTTTGATATTACCATCAAAAACTCAAGAGGAATAAAGCACCCAAACAAATGCGTCACCACAAAACTTTTGTAGGAAGGGTGGATTGCTCATTCAAAATATTCTGTCTGTCTTAAACCTTGTATTCACAGGGTTTTGTGATAAAAATGTCAGATAAATCATCAGCGTTTTACACAAAAGTAAGTGCCTAACTGTGCTTTCTGTGCTTTGCAACAAATGTTGGCGGTATGTCATTGTGAATATAGGTTTAATTTTGATGAATGGCAGGGAGGATTTGGCAAAGCTGTTGTTTACTCAAGAAAAACAACAGCTTTGAATCTTAAGAGTGAGCTTGAGGCAGTACACATTTAATGCCAAAACATAAAGAGAGTGGGGTGCTCTAATACTTTATCACACCCGTTACGGTTTTTCTTGAGTTTATCTTTTTGAGTTTAATGGCAAATACAAAATGTCAGGATGCCCTAGTCATCGGTTTGTTTTTTGGCATCATTATCATCATCCCCATCACCAGGAATGATGGCTTTGCCGACAGCAACAGTGCCTTTAACAACGCCTTTGGTGGTTTTATAGGCGATTTTGGCAGGGACAGTCACCACTTTGTGTACACATCCTTGAAGTAATAAGCAGCTGCCAAGCAGGGCAATACAAAAGATAGATTTCATAGTAATTTCCTAGCGTAAGCCATAAAGGGTGCTATCTTTGGGATAGGTGATGGTATGGCTTTGTTCTACTTTGGTGCTGGCATTAGGCGCTAGAGATAATTGCCAATAAGCCACTCCTTGCATATCTTGCCAGTTGTCGCCTTGAGGTGTGGGGCTGTAGCTGGATTTGACAGTGATTTGACTGTCTTTGGCAACAGGAATGCCGCTGACCAACTCAAGTGTGGCGTTGGTGGGTAGGCGATTGGTAATTTCAACAGCCTTATTGAGCGTTTGAGTTTGTTTGCCGCCAAATAATCCTGAACTACCTTTGTTGCTATCGCTGTTAAGATGGCGAGCAATGATTTGACTATTTTTACCAAAGCCCAAGCCCCATGTATTAAGCGTTTCTTGGTTGAATTGTCCTGTGCCCACAAAATTGCCATCTCGGTATAATTGGACACCAGCAGGCAGCCATGTACCATCAAGCCGAGGTGCTTTGGCGTACCAATAGGCAGACAAATCCCCGTCTAAATTGATGCGATTAATCAAAGTAGCGCTAGCACTCTTGTTGTCTAGTGTTAAAGTGGTGCGCTTGCCATTGCTGGCTAGGGTTAATAATTGGCTTGGGCTGTAGCTGACAATATCGCCTGTTTGCTCGCTAGTGACATGATAGCTTTCTACTTCTGGTTCTTCAACAGCGCTTGCCTCTAGCATTATTGGTGCAGCAGCAGGCGCTACCATATTCATGGTGGCAAATTTGGCACGGGCGGCAATCGGTGTTTCTAGATTAAGCGGCATAGGATTTGGTGTATAGATGCTGGTTTGGCGACTGGGCTGGCTGGTGCTTAAAGTGACTTTGGCATTGCGCCAGTGTTCGCCAGTTTGCTGAGAAACCAAAGCTTGTAGGCTAATATCAAGTTTGCCTGTTTTGGTGTTGAGCTTGGCTTGATATTGAGGCTGCCAATTGGCACGATTAGCGACATAGCTTAAGCTGATTTGTTCTGCGCGTGGACTGGCTAAGCGTACGCTGACTTTGCGCACTTGAGTACTGGTGCTGCCTTGTTCGCGCATTTGTGCTTCTAATTGCTCTTTTTGTTCGGTCAGTGTATTAATGGCAAGTTCAGCTTCTTCAGTCTTATTGGCAAGTTGATTGGCTTGGCTAGTGATATCGCCTGATAAAGTAATGCTATCGGCTTTGCCTAAATTTTCTAAAAATGCCAAGGTGGTTTGGGCGGCTTTAAGCTTGGCGTTGATGTGATTAAGCTCTGTTTGCAGATTGTTGATGTCATTTTGACAATGTTTGGCTTGACTGCCTGATAGGCTTTCTATACTAATTTCACCGATAGAAACAGAATCAGGCGCACTAATTTGCACACTGGTATTGTCTAAAGTGTGAGCAAGGCAGTCAAAGACGACCGTTTGTTCGCCTGCACTCACAGGGCTTGTGCGCTCCACCAAGGCGCTGCCTTGATAGATGGTGACGTGCTTTAAGGTGTTGGCGTGAGCATGAGTTGCAAAGATGGTGAATATGCTTAATGATAATAGTGTCAAAGATTTCACAGGCTGCCCCTTTATTTGTGGTACATAATCACTCATTATAACCTTAATTAATCAGAGATGCTAGAATTAATAAGGAACGCTGGGTATGTTGATATTTCACACGCCCTAAAAATATTAAATACAAAGGCTTTGGACGTGCTTTTGGTGAAAAACAAACTAACACCTTTTGTTGTTGATAATCTTGTTAATAGTATCATATTGATTGCGCCTATCACCCAAAAAGGCTGGCGACTTAGCTAAATTTTCACTCAAATTGAAACGTCAATACATCCCAGCCTAAATTTAGGTGATGTTAATAAGATAGGCATAAACCTGACCAAATTTGCCTGATTTAAGCACATCAATGGTCAGTGGTGTATCAAGCAATTCTTCTAAGGGTTTATCGCCCTCTAAATAAATAAGGCTGTTTTTGTGAAGCAGGGTGTGCTTTTGCAAAAGAAGCAGCAAAGGTTGCCATAAGTTTAGTGCATAAGGAGGGTCAATAAAGATAATATCAAAGGGTTTTTTTAGGGTGGGTAGTGCGCGTTGGGCAGATGTGTTGATAATGGTAAGCTTGTCATCAACACAAAAAAGGGTGGCTTGCTCTTTTAGTAGGGTGGCTTGGGCAGCGATTGGTTCAATCAAAACAGCCTGATTTGCTCCCCGAGATAAAGATTCAAACCCAAGAACGCCACTGCCAGCACAAACATCCAAAACATCGGCGCCTTGTAGATGCCCTGTTAGCCAGTTAAACAGCGTTTCGCGTAGGCGGTCTGGGGTAGGGCGTAAGCCATCACTATCAACAAAGCGAAGGTTGCGGCGTTTAAACTGTCCACCAATAATGCGCACTTGATTGGTGGGTTTTGGGGATTTGTGGCGCTTCATATTATTGTGTGTGGCTGTCTTGGGGTGTTTTGCTAAGCTTTTCTTTGATTTCTTGTTCTTTGGCAAGGCGCGCTTTTTCTAGCTTTTCAGCGCGTTTGGTGGCTAATTCCTCAGGGCTTGGCGGTACAACAGGGTTGGTGTCACGTTGCAGTAGCCAATAATCAAACAAAGCGCGCCCAATTGGTGCGGCAACCTTACTGCCGCCACCGCCATTTTCTACAATAACTGCAAGGGCAATTTGGGGATCTTCTACAGGTGCAAACCCTGTAAACCACGCATGGTCCCAATGACGTGAATCAAGGGCGGCTTTGTTGTAACTTTTGCCTTGAGCGATGGACTTGACTTGTGCGGTGCCTGTTTTGCCTGCCATGCGATAGCGAGAGGTGTAAATGCCTTTGGCAGTACCGCGCTTGATGGTTTCTTCCATAGCATTGTGCATTCTAAGCCAGTCATTCTCTGTGCCATTAAAGTCAATTCTGCCATCGGGCTTGGTGATGATGGTAACGGGCAGACTACCTTCAGAGCGTTTGAGTAAGTGTGGAATAAGATGGTAGCCTTTGTTGGCAGTCATGGCAGTGGCATTGGCAACTTGTAAGGGGGATGCCAAAAATGCGCCTTGTCCAATGCTTACCGAAATGGTTTCGCCTGGGAGCCAATCTTTGTTGTAGGTTTCTTTTTTCCATTTGGGTGAGGGCATGATGCCTGCTTTTTCGTTGGGCAAGTCAATGCCTGTTTTGACACCAAAGCCAAAGCGCACCATCCAATCATGCAATTTATCAATGCCCATCTGATAGGCAGTTTTGTAGTAATAGGTATCCACGCTCATGACGATGGATTTGGTCATATTGACTGTACCATGTCCGCCTTTTTTCCAGTCGCGAAAGCGATGGCTATCCCCTGGTAAACTAAAGTAACCAGGATCAAAAATGGTACTATCCCACGTCATTAGTCTGTGGTGCAAAAAGCCCATGGATTCAAAAGGTTTTATGGTAGAGGCGGGTGGGTACAATCCTTGCAAGGCACGATTGTACAAGGGTTGATCAGGATCGTCTCGCAGGGCGGCATAGTCTTTGAATGAAATACCTGAAACAAAAGGATTGGGGTCGTAACTTGGATTGCTAACAAAAGCCAAGATATCGCCGTTTTTAGGGTCAAGCGCCACAATTGCCCCACGCCTGCCTGCCAATTGGTCTTGGGCGACTTTTTGTAAGCCATAATCTAGGCTTAAATATAAGTCATTACCAGCCACAGGAGGTTTGGTATCAAGCTTTCTTAAGATGTCTCCATGCACATTGGTTTCTACTGATTGATACCCTGGAATGCCAAGTAAAATATCCTCGTATTGTGCCTCAATACCCAGCTTACCAATTAAATCAGTGCCTGCATAACGGTGTTTATCATCAGGATTTTCGGCAAGTTTTTTGGCTTCCTTGTCATTGATGCGCCCAACATAGCCAATCACATGGGCAAACAGCTCATCATGAGGATAGATGCGCGTTAATTTGGTATCAATGGTGACGCCTTGGAAAAAGGGTTTGCGCTCTCCAAAGGTGGCAATTTGTTCTTCGGTCAAGCCAAGCTTAATGGTGATGGGGTCTTTGCTATTTTTGTCAATTTTGGCAAGAATATTGGCAATGTCTTCATCGCTTAAGTCAAAGATGGGTGCAAGTAAGGTGAGAGTATGCTTTGGATCGTCAATTTCATCAGGACTCAAGATGGCAGTAAAGACAGGCTGGTTGTCAGCAAGTAGGTAACCGTTGCGATCATAGATGTAGCCCCGAGAAGGGGGGTCTGAAATAAGCTTAATGCGATTGCTGTCAGCCTGCGCCACATAGCGTTCGTGGGTGGTAACTTGCAAATAGCCGTAGCGAGCAATTAATCCTGTCATGCCAAGTAAAATAATTACCACCAAGACCACAATGCGGCGGGTAAATATTTGAGTTTGTTGCTTTGAGTCAGGTGATAGACTTGGAGTCATAACAATAAAATAAATAAAGTGATGTAACCAATATGACAAAGCCAACCACCTAAGTGATTGACTTTTAAGGGTTTGTATGGTGGAGATGGCGACCACTGATTTTTTTACTTAACCTATTGATTTATATTTGTTTTTATAAATCAATTTAGCGTTGTGTGTATTTTGTGTGTCGCCAACACTCTGCCAAGCTCTATTATAGCAAGTAGCAAAGAGATTGACAAATCATTTCTAAGTCTAACCTAGGTTGATATTTCACCCCAAAAACAACGCTCGCTCCGCCTGCCGTCTACGTGTCAGCCCAGTAAGCACCTTTCCGCCTGCTTTATTCCACATCAGGAACGCTTCGGCAGCAGCTGTCTTGTTGCCTTGCTTTAAATGACGCACCACGCTAGACTTAGCAAATGCGCCTGCGCCGATGTTGTAAGCAAGGCTTACCATAGCGTCAAACATACCTTGCGTGATGGGAATGGGAACACCTTGTATGGCACGACGCACCGCTGGGGCGAAATCTTGATTAATGATGACAAGTTTTAATTCTTTAGCTTCAGCACGGCTTAATGGCTTGTCACTCATTTTGACTTTGCGACCATCTGTATAGTAGGTGTTACCATAGCCAATGGTAGGCACGCCCACAGCGTCCAGGTAAGGGGTAGCACGAAAGCCTTCAAACTGTGCAATCAGCTCAAACCCTGCATCAGACAACTGTATTACCTCATCGCGAGCTATCGCCATCGCCATGTCTAACAAGCGCTCTAACAGCTCTTGACCGACGGCGGCAGCAATGGCATTTCCTGCGTCTACTTGGCTTTGCGTCAATTTGCCACCGCTCATTACTCGTAATTTTTCAAATATTGCTTTCATTATTCACCTCTTGCTACTTTAAAAAAGCCTTGATAGTTTGTTTAACCTCTATGACAATTTCTGACAGCGTTTTTTCGTGCAGTGTCAGTTGTACAGAGCGATACAAAATACCGAATACAAGCATCCCAAAAACACTAAACGCCATTAATACAGCGCTTTGAGAATAATAATTGAGATGCTCATAATCAAAATAATCAATCGCAAATTCTCCAATAAACAGTCCTAGCCCAATTGAGCATAGCAGCTTAGTTAAGACTTTTAGATTGATTTTTAACTTAGCATTATCATTGCCATCTATATCAATATCGCCCGACAAAACAAGACTGATAATACCGCCAACGATTAATGCGAACAGCTTGATTAACCACGGCATAGAATCTAAAACATTATTTGGCATAATTGCTCCCTAGTGAACACATTGTTCTGATGTGTGAGTTGGATAATTGATTGTGTGTCGGCATAATTTTTGGTAATGCCAAATGTCAATGAGTTGCAACTTTGTTGCCAAGCCAGCTCATAAGAAAAGGGGCGTGTAGCCCCTGTAAATCGGTCATTTTTTTACTCCTATTGCCATTTGCCATCAATCCACCGCCATTGCTTCGTGTCATCTGGCGGTGGGGTTAGCGTGTATTTTTCTTGATATTTTTCAGCTAAGTACATCACGCCATCAATATCACCGCGCCGCTCATGCGTACAAGCGCCTTTTTCATCTAAAATATACAGTGTAATACCTGACATAATTCACCTCTTTAATGTTGTCGCGGTTAATTGATAGCTTTCAGCAATAATGCGATGCTGATTATCTGTACCAATCTTAACGCTATATTCTGCCATACCGTTTGGCGGCGCTGTATGTATTGATTTAAAAATCACAGCGGACAACTCAACGTATGACTTTATGCTTTGTGTATCAAACTTAACACCGTTGCAATAAAACTCAATAATATAAGTTGTGATGACGCTCGGATTGTCATTGTATGCCAAGCGGTTGAGCGTGATATCAACCATAGTTGTTGCTGTTGAGAGTGTGTCAAGCGCCACCGATGCTGTTTCAAGAAATGCGCCACGGCTTGATGCTGTAACCGCTTGATTTGTCCATCCGCGCACAGAACCTGTCACGCTTACCGCTTGACCGCGCAACTGCAAGGTGTCAACTTGCGCTGTGCCGATTTTTGCCGTTGTAATCGCACCATTGGCGATATGAGCGTTACTGATTTGAGCATTACCAATCTTGGCGCTATCAATCGCCCCATTAGCAATTTTAGCATTAGTAATCGCCCCATTTTGGATATAGCCGTCACTCAGATACACCCCTGCAGGCACTGATACGCCACCCACCGTCGTGGCAGTGGTCAGTACACTAAATAGCGGTGCTTTGGTCGTACCAGTCGGCGGTGCGATATAAAACTGGTCAGCACGCACCGCAAACGCTGATACGCCGTTATTGCTTGCTAAGCCAATGCCGCTGACAATGCCATTGCTCTCGGCTTTGAGCGTCCATTGAGCGGACAAGCCGTTAAGACTTTGGGCGTGCTGTTGGATTGATGCGGTTTGACCGTTTACCGTGGTTTGTAGCGTCGATATTGACCGTGCTGTCGCATTGTCTTTTGACGCTTGAGCGGTTTTGAATTCATCAAGATTAGCACTTAGGCTTTGCAATGCACCTGCTGATGATGTGCGCTCAATCGTGATGCGATTGATTGTACTTGTGCTTGTTGCGTTTGATGCAAATTGATACACCCAAAGATGCGTGTTTGCAGCGGTGCGACTGCCATTTGTCACTGTCCAAGTGCCCGCGTACTGATATACACCATCAGCGATTTGCGTTGTATTACCAATAAGCACGCCACCGCCCGAATTATACAAACCAAAGTGCGTCCGCCCTGTACCTAATGTGCCATAAATGGTAATGATGACTTGTTCACCATGCGCAGGAGCATTTGACAGCGCATATCGAGCGATGTTATAGCCTGAACCGCTGGTTGGGCTTGTGTAATCAAGTGCAATCGGATTGATTGCGTTAATCTGCGCTGTCAATGTTTGTTGAGCTTGCGCAATCGCTTGATGGGCGCTACTTGCCGATTGTTCAGCGGTAGCAATACGAGCAGAGAGTGTGCTATCAGCAGCCTTATACGCTGTGTCAAGTGTAGCAATGCGCTGTGATAATGTATTGTCAGCTGTTGCGCGTGCTTGTTGTTCTGCTGTGATACTAGCATTCAATGCTGTATCAGCTCGTTTGTAGCTTGCATCTAGCGTATCAATGCGACTTGATAAGGCTTGGTCAGCACTGCTAAGCGTTTGCTGCATCGTGGCAATATTTGCGTCAGTCTGTGCGCTCATTGCGTCAGCTAGGGCAATGTGTGCATGATGTAGCGTGCTTGAGGATGTCGCGGTTTGTGGGGTGTGATAAATCAGTACGCTGTTATTTGCTCCAACCCCCACATTCCATGGCACAACCGCCTGATACACGCCATTATTCGTCTTGCTAAAGCGATGTAGGGCGCTGGCACCATGTGGGGTGGTATTCGACAAGGTTAAACCTGTTCTGTCATCGCCCAAATTGGCATAGACGGTGATAACAACTTTTTGCCCCTGTGCCAATGTGCGACGCAACGGGATATTAGTCATCAGATAATTGGCAGTTGTGATACTGTCATGCGATGCCAGCAAGTTGTCGGTGTATCGGCTTTGCAGTGCATCAAGTCGCTGAGCCGTCGCACTATCTGCATCGCTCAAAGTCTGCAACTGACTTGTAACACTTGCTTTATTGCTTTGATAATCACTGTTAAGATTATCAATGCGTTGGCTTAGTGCATTATCAGCTGTACTGCGTGCTTGTGTCTCAGCTGTGACGCTTGCTGTGCTTGCTTTGGTGCTATTAAGCGTGTTGTAGCTTGCTTGCAGTGTATCGACACGACGAGACATGGCACTGTCTTTGTCTGTGAGTGACTGCTCAAGCGTTGCAATCTTAGCATTAGCTTGTGTATCAGCAGACTTGTACGCTGTATCAAGTGCTGTGATACGCTGAGACAAAGCATTATCAGCGCTCGTGCGTGCTTGTGTCTCAGCTGTGATACTAGCGTTGAGTGCATTGTCAGCACTCTTATAGCTTGCATCAAGTGCGTCAATGCGCTGTGATAACACTTGGTCAGCATTGGTAGCGGTTTGCTCAAGTGTGCTGATATTGGCATTGGTCTGTACAAATTGAGCGTC
>JBHBMT010000185.1:0-8949 GCA_041773075.1 Moraxella sp. | reverse complement strand
TCATCAAAAACAGGCAGCATAACCATCTGTGGCGGTAATAACTCATCAAGCTGAGTACGCACCAGTGCTACATCAATCTTACCTGCCTGTAGCAGAAAAATTGCCTGTACGCTATCAATCTCTTGAATGGATATCCGTGCCATCGGGTCAAATTTGCGATACTGCTGAACCGTCTTGGGCAAAATTTGGGTCATCGCTTGGGTGATTGCTCCCACACGAATGGGCTGATTTACCCCTGCTTGCACGTCAGCCATTTCATCGCTTAATGTTTGCATACGCTCTACAAAGTCCAATACCTTAGGCAAAAGGCGATGACCATCACTGGTCAGACTGACGCCTTGTTTTGAGCGGTGAAACAAGGTCATGCCCAAATGGGTCTCTAGCGTTTTGATATGCTCGCTTAATGGCGGCTGCGACATACCCAAGCTTTCGGCGGCGTGTCCGATGTTGCCTTTTTGTGCCACCACCGAAAACAAATACAAATGCCGCAGCAAGCGAAAATTTATCATACAAAAAACCTATGAATAACCAATTTTAAATATATTTTACCTATACAAAAACTTTTTGTACACTAGCCCCATCTTAATTACTCACACAAGAAGGCACACGATGTTTGGTATTCATGATATTTGGGCGTACACTTTGACGGCTTTGGTGCTGATTTTATTACCTGGACCCAATTCCATGTTTTGTCTGTCCATCGCCAGCACCTTGGGGGCAAAACAGGCACGGTTTGCCATGATGGGTACGTTTTTGGGCAATGGCACGCTGATTGTTGCGTCAGCACTTGGGGCGGGGACACTTTTGCAGCTTTATCCTGCTTTGTTTGGCGTATTAAAACTCATCGGAGCGATGTATTTGGCATATTTGGGCATTAATTTACTTTATCATGCCATACAGCAAAAGACCGCCCATACAGCCCGTACTGAGCTGACAAACTCAACACAAATCTTTAAAAAAGCGTTATTGATTGCACTACTCAACCCCAAAGGACTGCTGTTTTTTCCGTCAATGATGGTGCAATTTGTGGCGATAGATTATGCCTATCCGCTATTAAGCTTTGCCATTTTGGGGGCGATTTTTCAAATGATTAGTCTGATATTTTTGACGATGGTGGCGCAGTTTGCCCAGTTGATACTTAGGTATGCACATCAATTTTCTTTACTGGCAAAGCTTGGCAAAACCACGGTTGGATCGCTGTTTATTTATTTTGCATTCAGGTTGGTATTGGCTTAGGTGGGTGAAACATCAACACACCCCAAACAAAAGCCTGTTTTCCATACCAGAAAACAGGCTGTTGGGCGAATGGCTTATTTGTTAAAGCTGATGTCTTTGACCAAATAGCCATCTAGTGGATCTTTGCTTGATAGTCCTTGTACATAAGGCTTGACAAGACGGACGCTGATCGCTGAATAGACAGGGATGATGGCGGTGTCTTTGCTGATAAGTAATTCAGCCTCTTTATAGAGCTGCTGACGTGCTTCAGGTGTGGTGTCTGCCTTTAGGGTGTCTGCAAGCAAAGTGTCAAATTGTGGGTTGCTGTATTTGCCAGTGTTGTTGCTGTTACCTGTTTTTAGTAGGTTTAGGAAGCTAGAAGGCTCATTATAATCAGCGCACCATCCAGAGAAAGCCATGGTGAATTTGCCTTGGTTTTTGGTGTCCAAGAAAGTTTTCCACTCTTGGTTGATTTGAGCGGCATCCACAGCGCCCCCTAGGTTTTGTTTCCACATAGAGGTGATGGCATTGGACAGTAGTTTGCCAGTTTCACTGGTGCTGTACAAGAATTCAAACTTGAGTGGATTTTCTGCGGTATAGCCTGCCTCTGCCAATAGCGCCTTAGCTTTTTCGTTGCGCGCAGCTTGATCTAGTGCTTTCCATTCAGGTGCTACTTCGGTCATGCCTTGGACTGCCATAGGGGTGAGCTGATAGGCAACAGGCTCGCCACGCTTTAAGATTTTGACGATCATTTCGCGCTCAACCGCCATAGATAATGCCTGACGAATACGCATATCATCTAGGGGTTTGGCGGCGACATTGGGTTCTAGGTAGTAGGTGCATAGTTTGGGCGATGTTTGAACTTCGTTTGGTGTTTCGCCTTTGACTTTTTCAAGCTGTTCTCCAGGAACTTTAGAGATATCTACCTCGCCTGCACGGTAACGGTTGATACCGTTTTGTGCAGTGATGGGTAGAAACTGTGCTTTTTCAATGGTGGTTTTGTCGTTGTTATAATAATTGGGATTGCGCTCAAGGGTGATATGGCTGCCCACTGCCCATTCTGAGAGCTTGTAAGCGCCACTGACAACGATATTTTTTGGGTCTAGCCACTTATCCCCATGTGCCTCTAGGCTTTTTTGGTGTACAGGATAAGCCACGGGCAAAGTGAGCATATCTACAAAATAAGGCACGGCTTCTGTTAGAGTAATCTCTAGTGTCTTATCATCTAGCGCCTTGACTCCCAAGGTTTCTACGGGAGCTTTGCCATTGGCAATGTCAGCAGCGCCAAGCACTTTGGCATCAGCCAAATAGCTGGCATAATAGGCGGCGGTATTAGGGTCTACCAAGCGACGTAGTGCAAAGACGGCATCATGAGCAGTGATGGCATCTCCATTGCTCCATTTGGCATCACGCAGTTTGAATGTCCAGACTTTGTTGTCAGGCGTTTCCCAACTTTCTGCTAGACCCGGTACGGTTTTGCCTTCTGCATCGGTCACAACCAAGCCCTCCATCATCTGACGAATGATAGCAGAGCCATTGGTGTCTTGGGATTTTTGTGGATCTAGTGAGCTAGGCTCTGCATCGTTAACGATGACCAAGGTGTCTTTGCCATCAGGGGCTTTGGCGGTGGCAATTTCGCCTGCGGTGCTGTTTTCGGTGCTGGTGCTGGTGGAGGCTTGTTTTTCGCCACAAGCGCTCAAACCAACTGCCATAGACAGTGCAAGCATCATGGTGGTGGGTTTAAATAAGGCTTTCATAAAAAATTCCTTGTAAATGACTTTGCCAAAGCAGTGTGGTAACAATAGCGACACAAAAAGCAAAGTTTGGGCGGATGTATTGCAGGCTAAGCTTAACAAAAAAGTATAAATTGTCAAGAATAAAATAGGCATATATCACACCTTGCCATTCAAATAAAACAAAGGCTTAAAAAACTGATTAGGCAACTTATTTGCAAAAGTCAGCTGGACTTGTTATGTGAGGCGAGGTAAGTTTGATGGCTCATTGACCTTATTGTACAAATGTGCTAATTTAAGCTTAATTTATCTACCAAATAATCTGAAAAAAAACACCTTATCAATCAACTCATATATAAGGAACACTGCAAGATGAGCATCTTGACCAACCTAAGTCAAAAACTGACCTCGCTATTTTCTTCTGGCGGTGTCACTTCCTCTACGATAGAGCTTTTGAGCTGTATTTTTCAGCCCCTTGGCGAAGTGCGTGAGGACTATCCTGAAAAAGCCATTCGCTATATTTTGGCAGGGGAGGATAGTGAGGTTGTGTTGGCATTGCAGGCGCAAACAGGCATGACGGTGGAGGGGTGGATGTCTAGCCCTGCTACCTTGACCACGCGCTATGTGTCACTGCCAAGCTATTCAAAAGCACAAGAAAAAATGCGCAGTGCCAGTAAATCAGCGCGCAAAACTTTGTACAACACCATTTTTGATAAGCTAAGCTCTGCACAGATTATCCGCTTTGCCACAGTGCTTGGGGCGTGCAATCCAAATAAGGACATCCCAAAAGTAGAGACTGTTCCTGAATGGCTATGGGTGTTGCTGGCAGACGCACTGTATAAGACGCTAAATAATCTATATTCTATTGATTCAAAGGAGCGTGCTCACTGGACAACGCCCAAGCTACTTGAGCTGCTAAAAAGCGAGGAGGCGCAGATAGATGACCCTGTGGCAACCTTGATTACAGCGATGTTTGAGCGCAAGGGTGTGGATGTATGGTATACCACAAATCTTAAGATTGCCTATCGTATGGAAGGGGCGGTGGCATTTTTAAGCCAAGAAAAAGACGCTGTGCACGCGATTATCCCAAGCTTATCTGCCGAGGCGCAAAAGCTGTTTTTGGATGATTTTTTGACCTATGAGCCTGACCATGTGGCGCATTTTAGCCCTACAGTCGTAATGCTAATGGCAAGCAATAGCAAAGAGGTGCGCAAGCTTGCAACCGCCAAACTTACCCAACTTGATGAAACAGTGGTAATAGAGAAACTTACACAGCTACTTGAAAGTGGCGCACCCAAACAAAAATCTTTTGCTGCAGATATGATAGCACGTCTAGGGGAGAGTCATCGTTCATTGTTAGAATCAGCGCTTGCCAATGAAACCAATAAAACCGTCATCACCAGCATAGAGCAGGCGTTGGCGCGCCTAAGTAGTGTGGAGGCGGTAGGAGGAGATGTGCCTGTACCACCCCCTGCCAAACCGCTAGAAGTGACTACATTGCCTGACAGTGTGCTTGAAATTTTGCATAAAAACTACTATGAGATATTAGAAAAGCGCAAACAAGCTGCCGAGAGAGAAATAGAGGACAATAAGCATGAGAGTACTTATTACAAGTCCAACTGGCGACAAGGAGAGTATAAGAGTTGGCAAAAGCTAGAAACAAAGCTTGAGCTTGTTAGCAAAAAAACTTTGGCATTTTTAAATGGTGAGCTGACATCTCAAGATAATGTGGAAAAAGAGTTGGTGCAGCACAAAGGCGTGATTACCAATCTACCTGACTTTGGTATTTATCAGGGATTGCGTATGCACACGCATGGCGATCGGCATTTTTCTGTGTGGGGACTGACCAATTTTATTAAGCCACAGCGCTTGGCACAGCTAGAGCTGCGTCAGCTAGCAGAGGCGCTGCGCACGGTCACAGGGAAGGATTATCGCAGTACGCTCGCAGAATCGTATGTAGAGCCAAGCTATGGTGAGGGATTGTCCAAATACATCCATAGTGATGAGATGGTTTTGCCATTTTTTTATGAAAATATGGACTTTATCGCCGAAGGCTTGGGGCTGCTGCCTAGTCGGTCATCAAATCGGTGGAATGAGTTTGAGCCCAAATATGCCATTGCACTATTGGCGCGCTTTGAAACTGTGCCAAAAGAGTATATTGCCAAGCTGCTTGAAATTGCCTTGGGTGAAAACAAGGCACTACGCACGGATGCGCAAAATGTACTTGCAACTGTGCCCAACATCCATGAGCGCGCCATAGAAGCGCTTGGCAACTCCAAGCAAGAAATTCGTATCACTGCCTGTCAATGGCTGATGCGTCTAAATAATAAAGATGCCATCAAGCCTTTGTACACCCAGCTTAAAAAAGAAAAAAAAGAAGTGGTCGTTGCAGCGCTTTTGACCACGCTTGAGAGTTTGGGTGAGGATATTAGTCCGTATTTATCACCCAAAGTATTGCTTAGCGATGCCCAAAAAGGCTTAAAGGCAAAACTGCCTGCGTCTTTGGCATGGTTTGAGTTTGAGACACTGCCACAGGTGCGCTGGACAGATGGCAGTGTGGTGGACGAAGAGATTATTCGGTGGTGGGTGGTGTTGGCTGAAAAACTCAAAGACCCTGCGCCTAATGCCTTGCTTGAGCGCTATTTGAGTCTGTTGGATAGCAAAAGTCGTCAGGCGTTAAGCTTGCATATTTTACAAAGCTTTATTGCACAAGATACGCGCGCACCAAGCCTTGAGGAGGCAACCCAATACGCTATTGAAGAAGCACCGCGTCAGCAGGCAGATTGGCAACAATGGGCAAAACAGTATCCCAATAGCGAATGGTATCAAAGCATGGCAAATAAATCGCTTGAGACATGGATTGAAGAGCTCAAGCGCCAAAGAATGAGTGAGTATTTTGGGTCAGCGATTAAATCCAAAGGGTTGCTTGCCTTGATTGGTGGTGCCAAAGGAGTGGATACGGTTAAGTTGCTACAAGACTATTTTAAAAACCACTATACACGCACCCATCAAATTAAGGCATTTTTGACGGCATTAAGCTACAATGATGACCCTGTGGCAATTCAGATGATTTTGGGTGTGTCACGGCGCTATCGCACTGCCAGTATTCAAGAGCTTGCCAAAGAGTTGGTGAATGCGATTGCCGAGCGTCATGGTTGGACACCAGATGAACTTGCTGACCGTACCATTCCAACAGCAGGGTTTGATGATGATGGTGTGTTGCGCTTAGACTACGGTTCTCGTCAGCTGATGGCATATATTGATGACAAAGATAAATTTGTCCTAAAAAATGAAGAGGGCAAAGTCATCAAGGCACTACCTGCACCTCGACAAGGCGATGATGAGGCGCTTATCAAAGAAACTAAAGCGCTATTTACCACTGCCAAAAAAGAATATAAGCAGGTCTTGACTATGCAAACAGCGCGCCTATATGAGGCGATGTGTAGTGAGCGCACATGGACGGTGAGTGATTGGACGGAGTATTTGTTTAGCCATCCTTTGATGAAGCGCCTAATTACTCGCCTTGTTTGGTTAGAGGTGGATAAAGATGGTAAGGTGTTACAGTCATTCCGTCCTAGCGATGATGGCAGTTTATTGAATCTAGAAGATGACGAAATTACATTAAATACAGCACAGTTTGTCAAAGTGGCGCACAAAGTGCTGGTGAGTGATGAGGAGGCAGAGGCTTGGCGTGAGCACTTTAAAGATTATAAAGTGGCGTTTTTGTTTGCACAGATGGTCAATGGCACTCCTGCCTTTAAGCAAGGGGCAACCTGTTTTGATGACAAAAAGGGCTATCTGACTGATACCTTTACGTTGCGCGGAGTGGTGACAAAACTAGGCTATCAGCGCGCAAGCATTGAAGATGGTGGTAGTTTTGATAGATATTATAAGCACTTTGACAGTTTGGGTTTGTCAGCTGCCATCACCTTTAGCGGCAGTTATGTGCCTGAAGAAAATATGGAGGCAGTCTTGTTTGAGCTTGTGTTTGAGCAAGACCGCGCAACAACGTGGAGTAGTGACGACTTAGCGCTATCAGACATTCCTCCTGTGCTATTGGCTGAAAGTTATGCTGATTATGTCAAGGTGTCAGAAGCCACAAAAGGCTATGATGAGCAGTGGCAAAATAAAGGGTTATTTTGACAATCATTAATAAAAAAAATCACTTTCTTTAAGAAGGTGATTTTTTTTATTTTTAGTCTTGATTTGCGTTTTTTTTCTAAAATGTTGCTAGGACATCCTGACATTTTGTATTTGCCATTAAACCCAAGATTTAGCCAATGCATTGCTATTTTCAGATGTGACAATTTACAGTGAGTCAGATGAATTTAAGTCTAATAGCTTGCCATCAGCATCAATAGGGGTGAGTGTTTATACAATAAATGACCCTGTTATATTAAGTGCTACTGCAAGTTATGAATACAAAGGTAACAGAAGGTTAATAAGCAATCCATATGAAATTCTTGGCACTATTCATCCTTGGTATTGTTAGTGCAAATGCCATGGCTAATTCAAAGATAGGTGAACTTGATCAACGCTTTATTTTTTCTGATGGCTATGATAGTATGACTATCAAAAAAATTGAGTGTAGAAGAACTATAACAAACGCATGGTGCGTCAATTCCCCCATTGGTGCTAACAAAGTCTATGTTAGCCGCTAACAATCCCTCTAATATGGAACAGAATCCTGCCATTAGACGAGTGGGGAGTCAGGTGTATTATGATGCTAATCTTTTTGGAGAGCATTGGCAGCAAGGAAAGCTGCCAGCTGGAGCGCAGTTGGACAAGGCGGTATTGGCAACTATATTTAAGAAATATAGGATTGGTTGGCACTGTTTATCAGCAAGGAAAACAAGTGAAATTGCAGAAGGAGAATCAAAAATTACGTGAACAAAATGAAGAATTTCAAAGACAAATTAGACAGCTAGATTAAATCAGGAAGCCACAATCTAACGTGCTTAGGTTGTGGCATTGAGGTGTATTATGAGTATTTTAAGAAAATGCCCCCACTGCCATACAAAATGCATTGAGCCATTGAAATTTTCTGTTTTTGAGCGTTATTATTGTGCTCATTGCCATTATCATGTGTACCCAGCGCCATTATTATCATGGGTGCCTCCGCTGGTATGTTTGGCGATACAGTTTGTCCCTACATGGTTTGGTTATCAGTTATCTTTGACGTTGGGTTATGTGTCGCTTGTGGTGGCTTTTATTTTGTGGGCGGGCGGTGCTAGGTTGGATGCTTTAATTTACCCATTATATGCCAGAGATGATTCTGATGAATATTACTAGAATATGCCCACAGTGTCACAAAAACACCATTTACCCCTTGCAGTTTAGACTAGGTCAAGCCTATCATTGCCCCAACTGTGATAGCATCATCACAACCCCACGATGGTTTGGCATAATGACTGTATGCTTTTTGTTGTTATTGTTTTTTGTGTGTTTGTATTTGGATGGGGATTTTATGAGTGTGGTGGTGTTACTTGGTATTTACTTGTTTTTTGAACCCCAAATTAATGCCATGATTGCACCTTTGCAAATAAAAAAGTAAGCACTATCATGTATGAGTTTAAGGGCGGTCTGACTCTATAAAAAAACCCGATAAATCCTTATCGGGTTTTTAATTGGGTTTGGTCAAGGGGGTTACTGAATCTGTGCCAATTCCACACGGCGGTTTTGGGCGCGACCTTCTTCGGTGCTATTATCCGCAACAGGGTCTTTGTCGCCATAGCCATGAGCGCTAAGACGTGCCTTATCTACACCTAAAGCAGCAATGGCATCTGCAACCGCTTTGGCTCGCCCTTCAGAAAGCGCTTGATTTTTGGCAGCGTTACCAACATTATCGGTGTAGCCATTGACGGCGACCTTGATGTCTGGGTGAGCGACCAAAAATTCAGCAACTTCAGCAATTTGTGCTTGCGATTCTGGCAAAATAGCTGTCTTGCCTGTCGCAAAATTTACTTTTAGGGCGATTTTGCCGCTATTTTCAATTTCCGTG
>JBHBMT010000184.1:0-23974 GCA_041773075.1 Moraxella sp. | reverse complement strand
GGTGTGTACAGGGTCAGGTTGTATTGCCATTGCTTTGGCAAAGGCATTTCCTGATGCCAATATTGATGCCATTGATATTGATAAAGAGGCGCTGGAAGTGGCATGGACAAATGCGCAGCACCATGAAGTGACCACGCAGGTGAATTTGCTTGAAAGCGACTTATTTGCCAAACTGCCTGCTGAAAATCAATATGAGCTGATTGTAACCAACCCACCTTATGTAGATGCTGCTGTGATGGCGGAGTTGCCTCCTGAATTTTTGCATGAGCCTGAACACGCACTGGCGGCGGGGCAAGATGGGCTAGATATTGTTCATCAGATTTTGTATTATGCGCCTGATTATTTGACGCGCGATGGGCTTTTGGTGTGCGAAGTTGGGGATAGTGAGTGGGCATTGCGCCAAGCTTACCCCAATATTCAGTTTGATTGGCTAAAATTTGAAAAAGGCGGTAGTGGGGTATTTGCGATTGATTGTGAAGAGTTACTGGAGTATCGTGATGATTTTGCGCGCTATGCCAAACCTTCCTTATAGTCGACCAAGTTGTGCCATCATTAACCCACTCAACCAATAACACTAGGATAAATAACAATGGCAGGTAATACAATAGGGCAGATGTTTACTGTGACCACCTGTGGCGAGTCGCATGGGGCGGGCTTGATGGCAATTGTGGATGGTGTGCCACCTAACATCCCTTTGTGTGAAGCAGATTTGCAGCTTGACCTTGATAGACGCAAGCCAGGAACATCAAAATATGCCACTCAGCGCCGCGAAGAGGATGTGGTGGAGATTGTTTCGGGGGTGTTTGAGGGACGTACAACGGGCACGCCCATTGGACTATTGATTCGCAATACCAATCAAAAATCCAAAGATTATAGCGATATCAAAGATACATTTCGTCCCAATCATGCTGATTATACCTATGCAATGAAGTATGGCTTTAGGGACTATCGTGGTGGTGGACGCTCATCAGCACGCGAAACAGCAATGCGTGTGGCAGCAGGTGCCATCGCCAAAAAAGTGTTGGCGGATATTGGGGTGAGCATCAAAGGCTATGTGACTCAAATTGGCACAGTTAAGACACGCGCCATAACAGAGCAAGAGATTGATTGGGACTTTGTCAATAGCAATCCGTTTTTTTGTGCTGACAGCCAAGCTGTTGCGGAGTTTGAGGCGTTGATTGATGAGTGCCGACAAAAAGGCACTAGCGTGGGTGCAAGATTGACAGTGTTGGCGATGGGTGTGCCTGTGGGCTTGGGTGAGCCTGTCTTTGACCGCTTAGATGCTGATATTGCCCATGCCATGATGAGTATTAATGCAGTCAAAGGAGTGGAGATTGGTGATGGCTTTGCGGTGGCAGAAGCGTTTGGTCACACCTCTCAAGATGAAATAACGCCTGATGGGTTTTTGGCAAATCATGCAGGCGGGATTTTGGGGGGGATTTCTAGTGGTCAAACCATCAAAGTCAGTATTGCGCTCAAACCTACATCTAGCATTACCACTGCTGGCAAAAGTATTGATATTCATGGTAATCCTGTGCAAATGCTTACCAAGGGGCGTCACGACCCTTGTGTGGGCGTGCGTGCAACACCGATTGCTGAAGCGATGTTGGCGATTGTGCTGCTTGATCATTATTTACGCCACCGTGGACAAAATGCCAATGTTGTCCCTCCATTAACTCCTGTTGAATAAGGAATGATGATGAAAAAATTAATTGCATTATTGGCTGTGCCTGTATTACTAGGTGCTTGTAGTAGTACTAATACAACCAATACAGGCGCAAATGGCGCAAGTACTGCCAGTAATATTGGGATGGCAATTTTTAGTCAAGCGGTAGATACACGTTGTCGCAGTGAATTAAATAAACAGCAAATTTATCAAACTGCCAGTATGATTATGACCACCGAGCAAAAACAAACTTTTGAGGACAAAACCTGTGGTTGTGTTGCACAAAAAGCACCACAAAGTGTGACACTAGAAGAAATGGCAACAGCAGCTGTCAATCAAAATGCGCGTACCGAAATCGTCTTAAAGGCGGTAAATAAAAGCGTTGTTGCGTGTGCTAGCGAGTATTTAAATTCATTGGCGCAGCCTGCCACATAAATCATCTTTAGCAATCAATACCCCCAAAGATGAAATATGCTTTGGGGGTTTTTGTGAGTGCTGATGATGGGGTTTAGTAGCCTAAAGCTCATTGATGCTTTATTTTGATGTCATGGTTGCACCATCCTTGGTTTGTTGTTTGATTTTGTCGTCCGTTGTTGTCATACTTTGGCTTTTAGCTTGTGGATGAGAGGCTATTATGGTGCTTAAATCAGGTGCTTGACTACCGACAGTCACAACCACAAATGTATTTGGCTGAATGTGCTGTTTTAAGGCGGTATTAACGTCTGCAAGGGTTGCACTATCTAGGCGTTGCAGGCGCTCTGCAAGGTGGCTAATGGGCAGGTTTCGGACAGCCATCTGAGTGGTAATGCTATGAATATTGGCATTGCTAGCAAGAGAGCTTGGAAAGCCGTTTTTTTGATTATGGCGCGTCAGCTCAAGCTCATTGGCGGTGATGCCTGTTTGTGTTGTATCGTTGATGACAGCGAGTGCGTCAGCAATGGCATTGGCAGCTTGCTCATTCTTGGTAGAAAAAGAGATGGCGTAGATGCCCGAATAGGTCAGAGGGCTAAAATTACCATAAATACCATAAGTATAGCCCTTTTGCTCACGAATGGTACTCATAAGACGTGCATTAAAATCCCCGCCTGCCAAGACATCATTAGCAATAGATAGGTTGGTAAATTCTTGCATACGCGTTGGGTCATTATTGGCTTTTTCGCTCAACTGACCTATTAAAATGCTGGTTTGATTGCTAGGATGATCAATGTGAATATGTCTAGGACTGGGTGAGGATGGTTTGGGTAGAGGTTCAGCTTTTTGTCCTTGAGGCAGGGCGCGTGTCAGAGCATTGGCAAGCGCTTTGGCATCTGTTAGGGTCAAATCCCCTGTGATAATCAGCTTGGCATTACTGGCAACCAAATAGCGCTCTTTGTAGGTGCGCAAATGATCACTGGTGATATTGGCAATGCTTTCTGGCGTGCCAGTAGCGGGCAGTGCATAGGGGTGTGTACCAAAGATGGCTTGGGTAAATGTCACACCTGCCACATAGTTAGGCTGGGCATAGCGCTGCTTTAGACTGGTGGTGAGTTGATCTTTTTGGCGACTCAAGGTGATATTATCAAAGGCAGGTTCAGTCAGCGCCAACACCATAAGTTCGCTTGCGCTTTTTAGGGTATTTTTGTCGGATAGGCTGCGCAAAGACATGGTCACAAAATCTTTGTCAGCACCAGCAGCAAGCTCAATACCAAGGGATTCTTTTTTGGCAATAAATTCATCTTCGCTTAGGTTTTTGGTGCCTTTGGTGAGCAGAGTTGCAGCCATGTTGGCAATGCCTTGCGCGTTGGCATCAATAAAGCCGTCATGACTAGCCCCTGCATCAAAACTTAAGGTAACATCCACAATGGGTAGTTCGTGCAGGGGGGTGAATAGCACATCAATGCCATTGTCTGTTTGGAAGGTTTGTATATTGGGTAGTGATAAATGAAGTTCGCCAAGCTGATTAAGGCTCTCCAAGGCAGGAACGCCATCTAAGGAATTGGCTTGTGCAAGCGTGGAGAAGCAAGGTGTCAAGCTTAAGATGGCAAGGGCTAATAAGGTGGGACGATTTGGCATTGAAAAATCCTAATAAGTCAAAAATGGGCTACTTGTTTTGTTCAATAGGTAAGATGTATTGAGTGGTTAGATTGTCACGCGTGAGGTATTTTTTGCCCACTTTTTCAATGTCTGTTTTGGTGACTTGGGCAAACTTTTTGGGTAGTACTTCTTTGTCCATACTATCAATGGGTAGCCCCATGGTGGCAAGCATACCTAGCATGACTGCTTGATTTTCCATGCTGTCATTGTCAAATACAAGCGAGGAAACAAGATTGTTTTGTCCGCGCAATAGCTCGTTGTCATCAATATTTTGGGCGTTAATATTGGCAAGTACAGCCAAGATGGCATTTTCGGCAGTCGCCAAATCTACACCTTCTTTGGGGGTGGCATGAATGGTAAAGAGCGTATCCCCTTTATCAAAAGGGCTATAGCTTAGACCCACTGAGCTTAATACACCTTGCTCTCTAATGAGCTGTTTTTCAAATCGTGCGGACAATCCCCCATCGGCAATATCGCTAAGCAGTGCCAAGGCATAGGCATCTGCTGCCCCTGTTTGACTGGTTAGACTTGGGGTATTAAATGCCATGCTAAGTTGGGGTGTGGGCACAAATTGAGGGCTATTAAACTGATGATATCCCCGATGAGTTGGCTGGGTTAGATTGGGCTGGGTGATGGCACTTGGGTGATTGGTTAAGGAGTCAAAATAACGGCGCACCCACACCATGGCTTCTGTAGGCTCCACATCTCCCACCAAAACTAAGGTGGCATTATTAGGGTTGTAATAACGCTGATACCATGCGCGCAAATCACTTTCGTTCAGACTTTCAATATCGCTCATTGAGCCAATAATGGGGCGTCCTTTTGGGGAGTTTGGCAGGGCAGTTTGACGCAAAATTTCATAGGCTTGGGCGGTGGGGTTGTTTTCGGTGCGCAATCGTCTTTCTTCTTGCACCACTTGTTTTTCGGTGGCGATTTCTTCTGCCTTAAATAGCAGATTTTTCATGCGATTGGCTTCTATTTGTAGTGCCACAGGATATTGGTTGGCAGGCAAGACTTCGTAATAAGCGGTGTAATCATTGCTGGTAAAGGCATTGAGGTTGCCACCAAGATAGGTCATCAGATTGTTGTATTCGCTGGCAGAGAGTCCTTTGGCATCCTTAAACATCAAATGCTCCAAAAAGTGCGACAAGCCACCTTTGCCCACAGGCTCATCATTGGAACCTACGTTGTACCAAATTTGTGTCACCACCAAAGGCGCGCGCTTGTCTTGTTTGATAAGTACGCGTAAGCCATTGTCAAGCGTGGTGTCATAAACAAAAGCTTGGGCGCTACTTGAGGTGTTTATGGGTGTGTTAGCTGGCGCTGTGGTGGTTGGTATGCTTTGGCAGGCGGTTAATAATATGGTGGATAAGAGGGCGGCAAGGTGGGTTTTTTTGAGCATAGACTAAACTTCCTAAATCATGGGACTAGTTGGTGATACTGCTATGAGTACCAATCATAACACTGGTGGTTGGGTTGATGGATTGGCAGGCGGATAAAAAGATAATTATCACCCCAAAAAGCAAGATGGATACAGAGTCTTTCATAGCATGGCACGGTTTGATGGATAAATGGTGCGCACAAGTATAGTAATTCATTTGTTCAAAAGCAACCCCAACCCATCAATTACCCTATTAATGTCATGGCATTGTCACAATCGGGTGATACAATCACTGCAAGTTGTTAATCAATCATAGGTAATTGTTAAGTTATCGTATCAAAACGTAAAAGGTAGGTATATGAAAAACCCCCATGAGTTTATTGAAGATTCTAATGGTAGTGACAATGCAGAGTTTAGCCAGCTGTTGGCAAAAACGGTGTCACGCCGCACTGTCTTAAAAGGTGGTGCTGGCTTGACTGCTGTTGCTATGTTTGGGTCACTGCCCATGACATCGCTAGCCAAATCTGTTTCTGCCACCAATAAAGCATCGCTATCTCGTCCTAAGGCGCTGAAATTTGCTGCAGTGCCACACTATACAGGCAATGACATGATGGTGGCTGATGGCTATACCGCCAAGGCATTTTTGCACTTAGGTGAGCCTTTGGTGGAGGGCATTGAGGCATTTAATGACAACCGTCAGCATTCGGGCGAATCTTTTATGTATCGCATGGGGGATAATCACGATGGGATGCACTTTTTTGGCATGACAGGTGGCAAATACGATGCCAATCAATCTGAACGTGCTTTGCTTGCGATGAACCATGAATATACCAATGAGAATTTGCACCCACTTGGATTTTATACACAGGAGGATGGTCATGCCAAACCGATTTATCGTAAAAAACGTCTTGCTATGGATGTGCGTCGCGATGCTAACGCTCATGGGGTATCTGTGGTTGAATTAAAACGCAAGGCAGATGGTCAAGGATATGAGTTGGTCAAAAACTCTCGTTTTAATAAGCGCTACACCAGTGCAACAACCGCAACATTGGCAGGTGTGGCAAGTGGCGATACGCTACTACAAACAAAATTTGACAAAACAGGCAAAACCACTTGGGGTATCAATAACCAATGTGGCGCAGGTATGTCACCATGGGGAACGTATCTGACGGTTGAGGAAAATTTTTTGAATGTGTTTGCGCGTGGCGAGGATAAGGCGGTAATTGGCGCTCAAGCAGATTTGGCGCTCACTCGCTATGGACTTGGCGAAAATAGCACAGGGGGCGGTTATTTGTGGCATACAGCTGATGACAAAGATGGCATTACCCTCGATGAATTTAGTCGCTGGGAGAGTACAGCCAAAGCAGAGGATGCTAGTTTGGATTATCGTCATGGGTTTAATGGCTTTGGATTTATTGTGGAAATTGACCCCTTTAATCCACAAGCAAAAGCGGTTAAGCGCACAAGCTTGGGTCGTTTTGCGCATGAAAATTGTGCCTTTGCACCTGTGATAGCAGGCAAGCCTGTGGTTTTTTATATGGGGGATGATGCGCGTGGTGAATATATTTACAAATTTGTCTCAAAAGCACTTTGGTCGCCAAAAGACATCGGCAAGGGGCTAAAGGCAGGTGATAAATATATGAATGAAGGCACGCTGTATGTGGCAGTATTTCATGAAGATGGTACGGGCGAATGGCGACGCTTAGCAATGGATACAGTGCGACACAAAGAGTATAATTTTGCCAATCAAGCTGATATTGTGATTCATGCGCGCTTGGCTGCTGATGCGCTAGGCGCTACCAAGATGGATAGACCAGAGTGGGTATCAGTCAGCCCTATTACAGGTGAGGTGTATGTCACTTTGACCAATAATTCAAAGCGTACTGTAGAGGGCGTTAGTGCCGCCAATCCAAGAAGCTATAACGACAAAGGCAATCAGCATGGTCATATCATTCGTTGGCGTGAATACAATGGCGACCATACTGCCACACGTTTTGATTGGGATGTGTATTTGTTTGCATCGCCTAGCGATTTAAGTGCTCAAAATTTATCAAATCTTAGTGCTGACAATGATTTGTCATCACCAGATGGCTTGTATTTTGACCCACGCGGTGTCCTATGGATTCAAACTGATGACAGTGCTTATACCAAGACCACCAACTGTATGCTGCTGGCAGCATTGCCAAACCGTGTTGGAGATGGCAAGTTTGTGACAGCCAGTACAGGCAAAAACACTCCTGTGGGCATGATGGCAAGTGAAGATACACTCAAGCGATTCTTTGTTGGACCAAAGGGCTGTGAAGTCACAGGCATTACTTTGACACCTGATTTTAAGACGCTGTTTATCAACATTCAGCACCCAGGAGAGGACAATCCTGATGTGGCATGGGGAGCGGTGGCTGGTGGTAAAGTTCCTCGTTCAGCAACGGTCATGATTACCAAAAATGATGGTGGCGTGATTTTGGGTGAGTCGCTAGAGGGCTAGATGGGTATTGGTCACAAAAAAGCGTCAAGGTGGATTGGCGCTTTTTTTGTTGGGTGAATTGTTTGACAAAATGTGCTACAATCCAAGCAATTTATTTATTATTGGGATAGGGTATGAGTGACAACGAACAAGGGGGATGGTTTGCCCGCATGAAGGCAGGACTTGCCAAATCCAGCAAAAATTTATCTGAAGGACTGGTCAATGTTTTGGTAGGTGGCAAAGAGATTGACGATGAGCTTTTAGAAGAAGTGGAAGATCAGTTGCTTGTGGCTGATATTGGTGTTAGTGCTACCAATCGCATTATCACCAACTTAACCGAACAAACTGCTCGAGGGGATTTGATTTATTCGCATTCTTTGTACAAAGCCTTAAAGTCTGAACTGACGGATATTTTAACTCCCAAGGTGGCTCCTTTGGTGATTGACACCACCAAAAAACCCTATGTGATTTTGATGGTGGGCGTCAATGGCGTGGGCAAGACCACGACCATTGGCAAGCTTGCCAAGCGCCTACAAAAAGAGGGTAAATCGGTGATGCTGGCTGCTGGTGATACCTTTCGCGCTGCCGCAACCGAACAGTTGCAGGTATGGGGTGAGCGCAACAATATCCCTGTGGTGGCGCAGGGTCATGGCTCAGATAGTGCGTCAGTGATTTTTGATGCGATGCAGTCAGCGCGTGCCAAGGGCATTGATGTGCTGATTGCAGACACGGCAGGGCGATTACAAAACAAAACCTATTTGATGAATGAGCTTGAAAAAGTGGTGCGCGTCATCAAAAAAGGTGATGAAAGCGCCCCACATGAGACAATGATTGTGCTTGATGCAGGCACAGGTCAAAACGCCATCAATCAAGTGCAGGTATTTAGTGAGGCGGTGAATTTGACAGGCATTAGCATTACCAAGCTTGATGGCACCGCCAAAGGGGGTGTGGTGTTTAATATCGCCCAAAATACCGATATCCCAATTCGCTTTATTGGTGTGGGCGAGGGCATTGATGATTTACAGCCATTTCACCCCAAAGATTTTGTGGATGCGCTTTTAGAAAAAGACGAATAAATGATACATAAGGATAAAGTAGCACCCCGTATCATAGGCACAAGCTTTGATGGTACGCAGTTTGTATTGGCACTGGCAAGTAAGGCAGATGGTGATGCCGTGCTTGCCTTTCGTCTTCGTAATCGGCAGTTTTTGGCACCGTTTGAGCCACTGCGTGATGAAAGTTATTATACGCTAGATGGTGTTACCTGCCACTTGACACAGCAAGCGCAGATGATGACGGAGGGTCGCTCGGTCAATTGGCTGATTTGGGATAAGGATTGTCATCAAATGATTGGGGTGATTAATTTTTCAAACATCATCCCCATGCCGTTTAATGCCTGCTATTTGGGGTATAGCCTTGATGGTGAGTATCAAGGACGTGGCGTGATGAGTGCGGCGCTAAATTTGGCGATTGTTGAGATGTTTGAAAAAGTGGGGCTGCATCGTATTATGGCAAATTATCTGCCTGATAATCACAAAAGCGCCAAGGTATTATCACGACTTGGCTTTGTCAAAGAAGGCTATGCCAAAGCCTATCTACAAATCGCAGGGCAATGGCAAGACCATGTTTTGACGGCACTGACGAATGAAGCGGTGCTCGCTGTTTGAGTGGGAATTATGCAACTACAATCAACTCTTATTAGCGATATTAAACAAATCATACGCCAAGCTAGAGAAAAAGCCATTCGTTCTGTGGATTTTGAACGTGTGATTATGTATTGGCATATTGGTGAGCGTATTTTTAATGAGGAGCAACAAGGTCAGCAAAGGGCTGATTATGGTGCTTATTTAATTAAACTGCTTGCTGCACAGCTAGAGCCAGAGTATGGTAGTGGATTTTCCAAGCGCCAATTGGAATTGTGTCGTCAGTTTTATCTTAAGTTCCCAATTGCGAACACACTGTATTCGCAATTGAGCTGGAGTCAGTATAAACTATTGATTCGTTTGGATGATGTGGATAAAAGGGCATTTTATATTGCTGAATCTATAAAGAATAACTGGACAGTCAGACAGCTTGAGCGTCAAATTAACAGCCAACTCTATGAGCGTTTATTGATAAGTAATGATAAACAAAATGTACTAGCAATTGCCAAAAACGAGATTGCCCTATCTGAGCCAAAACAACTGATTAAAGACCCGATGGTACTCGAGTTTTTGGGTCTAAAGCGTGAATCTGCCTATTATGAAAAGGATTTGGAGCAGGCGATTATCACCCATTTGCAAGAGTTTTTACTAGAGCTTGGCAATGGCTTTACTTTTGTCGCCCGTCAAAAACGCTTACATATTGATGGGGATGAATTTTTTGTAGATTTGGTATTTTATAATCGATTGTTGCGTTGTTTTGTGATTATTGAAATAAAAACACATAAGCTGACACACCAAGATATTGGGCAATTGCAGATGTATGTGAATTACTACGACCGCATCGAAAAATCAGAGCATGAAAACCCAACTGTGGGCATTTTATTATGTGCTGATAAAAATGATGCTATGGTAAAATTTAGCCTACCTGAAAATCAAAAGCAAATTTTTGCCAGTCAATATCAATTATATCTACCAAGCGAATCGCAATTGTTGCATGAATTAAAAAAAGAATTACAACAATATACCAATGATGCTTTGGATAAATTGGATTAGATAAATGAGTATGAGCCAGCCACTTTATATCATCACCCATTATCAGCCACCAGTTGAGTTGCCCATTATTACACTAATTGCTAAAAAGGGCAAGCTGATTGCGCTGGATTGGTTTACTCAAAAAAGCGAAAAATTGCTTGGCGTTAGTGCCGATGACTTTGATTATCAAAAGATGGATGCACTTGATAAGCAGACAGCCAATGGACAGGTGCTACTTCAAGCCATCCAAGAGCTTGATGAGTACTTTGATGGCAGGCGCACACGCTTTGATGTGGCGCTGGATTTAAGCAGTGGCACAGCGTTTCAACAACAAGTATGGCAAGCCTTGTTGAATATTCCTTATGGGCAGACCATCAGTTATGCCACACTTGCCAAAAATATCGGCAAACCCACCGCCTTTCGCGCCTGTGCCAATGCCAACGGCAAAAATCCAATAAGTCTGATTATTCCTTGTCATCGTGTGATTGCCTCTGATGGTGGACTGGGCGGCTATACAGGAGGTATTGAGATTAAAAAAACACTCTTAAAGCACGAGCAGTTACATCAATAGTAGGGCATTCTGATATTTGGTATTTGACAGTTTAATTTAAAAAACGCTGTGTTAGTTATAGATGATTGATAAGTGATAAGATGTTTCAGGTTGCTCTATATCTGACGAATTAAGAAAAGCTCTCAAAAAGCGCTTGCTTTTTTTGTGGTTATGATTGATAATGGTTATCGTTTAACTTTATAAGTGTAAATTGTTATAATTATGCCACCAGATGACAAAAATGATTTGATGTGTTATATTATAACAAAAAATCAACGTCTTTATTCATGTTAGGTCAGTTATGCAACCTACAACATCAACCACAAAGCCCACCTACACGATGATTACAGCCGCCGTTTTGGCGGTATTTACTTTGCATGGCGCGGCAATGTATGGGCTTGGTCAAATGCGGGCTAAACCCATTGTACTGCCTAAACCCAAGCCGATTGAAATAGAGTTTGTACAAATTCAAGAAAAGCCCAAAGAAGTGCCTTTGGTGATTGCTGATGAGGTTGTTATACCTGTCAATCAACCCAAAGTCGTAACCAGATCTGCTACAACTCCCATACCACCCCCTGCGCAAGCAACAAGAAGGGAAATTAAATCAGCATCAACACCGCCTAAGATGTTCACTCAAGAAACTCAAAGACAGCCAGTCAAATCAGAGGTATCAAAAGCTGAAACACCAAAGGCGGATGCATCAAAAACTGAAGCACCAAAGGCAGACTCATTAAACACAAATACATCCATAAATCAGACATCAAAAATACTGTCCAATCATAAGCAATCGCAAGGGCATACAGTTAATATAGGTAATACGGGCGCTACAGGTGGCAAAACTGCTAGTACAGGGGCGACTTCAGGCACTAGCAGCAAAGGCGCTGGAAATGGCGCTAGTAGCGGTCAATCCACACAATCTTCTGCTCCCAAAGGTTCGGGATCGGGCGCTTCAGGTGGCAATACAGGTGGCTCTCAATTAGGTGCAGGTGGCGGTAGCTACACCATTACCAATGCCAATGCCAGCTGGAAGAGAAAGCCCAATTTAAGCTTTGCTAATGCCTATGAATACAACCCAAAAACCACCAGTGTGAGTGCGACCATTTCTGTTGATACCAGTGGTAAGATTACCAGTGTTAGTGTGTCATCCACAGGTGATAGGGCGTTAGATAGAGAAATTGTAAGGCGCATTAAACAATCCAGTCTCAATCCGCATTTATCAGGTGGGAAAGCTGTCTCGGGCAAGGGGACAATTTCTTTGTCGTTGTCTGGATTTAGTGTCAAAAAAGACAACAAAAAACAAGATAAAAAAGAAAGCAAGACGACAAAGTCTGATAAATCTGAAGATAAGGCGCCAAAAACCGAAAACAAAAAATCTGAAGAAGCCAAAACGCCTGAAGAGCCTAAAGCAGAATCGTCAGCAGAGGGAGGGTCATCGGGTGAGTAGTGGCGTTATTGTATTTTTTTGACGGGTTTATTGTTATTTGATAAGTTTAAGTTAATTTGGTATGACGGAGTTTTTATGGAGTTTTCAACTTATTTAGACAGTGCAGATGGTGTTAGCATCACCTTGTTTGTGGTGCTGCTTGTATTGTCTATTGCTTCTTGGGTCGTGGGCATTTTGCGTGTTGCGCAATCTCGCCGTCTTGCAAAAAATATCGCCAATGAGCTTACCTTGAGTGTAGAAAGTAAACAAAGTGAATTTAGTAATCTTGCTTTTACACAAAAAAAGATGGCGGTGGAGCAGTTGTTATTACAGCAAATTGCGCGCTTTCGTTTTGATGCCGAAAAAGGATTGCCAGTTTTGGGTACTACTGCTGCCATTGCGCCATTTATTGGGCTATTTGGTACAGTTTGGGGTATTTTCCATGCCTTGCATAGTATTGGTGTGAGTGGGCAGGCGGGTTTGGCGCAAGTAGCGGGACCTGTAGGAGAGGCGCTGATTATGACGGCGCTTGGGCTGGCGGTAGCGATTCCAGCGGTGGTTTTTTATAATATTGCAGTACGTGTAAATAAGCGTGCGTTGCACATTGCCACAGATACTGCTCATGGTATTTTGGCAAAAACAGCGCTATAGGGGGCGACATGGCTTTTTCTTTGGGTGATGGCGATGACCAAGGCTTAAATGAGATTAATTTAATCCCCTTGATTGATATTATGCTGGTATTGATGATTATTTTTTTGGTGACAGCCACGGTGTTAAATCCAGTGGTGCCACTGACTTTGCCAAAAACATCATCAACCATCAGTGAGGCGCCGCCAGAGGTGGTTCAGATCAGTATTGATAAGACAGGGCAAATTTTTTGGGATACAACCCCTATTAGCTTAGAGGTGCTAGATAAAAAGTTTCGCGATGAAGTGGCGGCAGGACGTGACCCATCAGTGCATTTGCGTGCTGACAAAGAGGGTAAATACGATACTGTGGCACAAGTGCTTGCAGTGGCAAATGGCGCGGGACTGAAAAAAATCGCTTTTGTAAATGAATGACACATTATTATTTTGATAAAATTATCAGATAATTTTTTATTAATAATTATAATCTCCGCAGACTAGATTTGTGGGGATTTTTTTATAAAAAAAAGTTTTTTGGTTGTTATTTGGCATAATTTTGTTACAATAAGCGCTATGATGTCCATTTTGGGCATTTTTTTAGGTTTTGGGGAATTGAAATTGGTCGCTGTGATAGCATATAGTGACCTTTGATAACGATAGGAAAAACGATGAGTCACCTCTTTGGGCAACTAACCAATTCAGCCACAACATTACTTGAAAATCTACAAACGCCTTATTATTTGCTAGATGAAACCGCCATCATCGCCAATCTAAAAAAAATTGACACATTATGCCAGTTGTCAGGAGCAAAAGCATTGCTTGCGTTAAAATGCTTTGCCACTTGGGGTGTTTTTGAGTCAATGAAGCCTTTTTTGCATGGCACAACCTCTTCTTCATTAAATGAAGTGCGGCTTGGCAAAGAGTGCTTTGGTGGAGAGACACACGCTTATAGTGTGGCGTATGCTGACCATGAGATTGACGAAGTATTAAGCTATGCTGATAAGATAATTTTTAATTCCTTTAATCAGTTATCCGCTTTTGGGGAAAAAGCAGCGCAAAAAGGCGTGGTAACAGGCTTGCGCATCAATCCAAAAACCAGCAATTCTTCATTTATTATTGCTGACCCTGCACGCCCTTTTAGTCGTCTAGGGGAGCATGATTTGGATGCCATTTTGGCAGTAGCGGACAAAATCACAGGGGTGATGATTCATAATAATTGTGAAAATGCCAACTTTGATGCCTTTTGTCAAAACTTAGACGATATTGAACAAAAATTTGGGGTTTTGTTTGAGCGTTTAAACTGGGTGAGCTTAGGAGGCGGCATTCATTTTATTGGAGAGGATTACCCATTAGAAAAGCTTGCCATGCGCCTAAAAGCCTTTGCTACAAAATATGATGTACAGATTTATTTAGAACCAGGTGAGGCGGCGGTACATAATGGCGCGGTGCTTGTGACTAGCGTATTAGATACCTTGCACAACGAAAAGCCATTGGCAGTGGTTGATGCGTCTATTGAGGCGCATATGCTGGATTTATTGATTTATCGTCAAAGTGCACCATTGGCATTTGTGCAGCATCAAAATATAGAGCAGACAGGCGAATATCCTGTTTTGGTGTATGGCAAATCGTGTTTGGCGGGTGATATTTTTGGGGAATACACCTTGACGCAGCCATTGGCAATCGGGGATAAAATTGCGTTTGGCAATGCTGCTGCTTATACTATGGTCAAGAAAAACTGGTTTAATGGGGTGGATATGCCCTCTATTGTGATTGTCAGTGAGACAGGTGATGTCACCATTCAGCGCTGTTTTGATTATGAAGATTATAAAGCCAGTTTGTCTTGAGTATTAAAAAGTTTGGGGCATTGATGCCCAATTTGGGTATGTGGGTTTTTCTCTGGTCTTCCTTTTTAACCCATATACAAAACATCTCACCGTGCTGCCATTTATTTACCAAGGCAAGCACATAAGGAGGATTATGCTATCATGACCAAAAAAAACGTGTTAATCATCGGAGCTGGGGGCGTGGCTCAAGTTGTCGCCCACAAATGTGCAATGGCAAATGATATTTTGGGCGATATTCATATCGCTTCTCGCACAAAATCTAAGTGCGATGCCATTGCTCAAAGTGTGATAGAAAAGGGTAGTTTTAAACACCCTGCAACCCTACACACCCATGCTGTTGATGCGATGGATAGTGACGCAATGGCGAAACTTATCCAAAAAACTGGGGTGCAAATTGTCATTAATGTTGGCTCTGCATTTGTTAATATGACGGTGCTTGAAGCTTGCATTCAAACAAAGGTTGCCTATATTGATACTGCCATTCATGAGGACCCAACAAAAATCTGTGAAACACCGCCTTGGTATGCAAATTATGAATGGCAACGCAAAGAAAGATGTAAAGAAGCAGGCGTTACTGCTATTTTAGGTGCTGGATTTGACCCTGGTGTCGTCAATGCTTATGCACGTTTGGGCGTTGAGTATTTTGACAAAGACAGTGTGACTGATATTGATATTATTGATATTAATGCAGGCAGTCATGGTAAATATTTTGCGACCAATTTCGACCCAGAAATTAATTTTCGTGAATTTACGGGCGTGGTGTACTCTTGGCAAAATAACGCATGGCAAACTAACCAAATGTTTGAAGTCAAACGCACTGATGAGTTACCTGTTGTTGGTGTACAAAACAGTTATTTAAGTGGTCATGATGAAATTCATTCATTATCAGCGAATTTAAATGTACCAAATATTCGTTTTTGGATGGGATTTGGTGACCATTATATCAATGTATTTACTGTGTTAAAAAATCTTGGACTCTTATCTGAACAGCCTGTGAAAACCGCTGAAGGGCAAGAAGTTGTGCCATTAAAAGTGGTCAAAGCGGTATTACCTGACCCTAGTTCGCTTGCCCCTAATTATGTCGGAAAAACCTGTATTGGTAATAAAGTTAAGGGTAAGAAAAATGGGGTTGAGGGCGAAATTTTTATTTATAATGTCGCCGACCACAAAGAAGCTTTTGACGAGGTAGGCAGTCAAGGCATTTCTTATACAGCAGGCGTTCCACCCGTTGCTGCGGCAATTTTGGTTGCTCAAGGCGTGTGGGATATCGCAACAATGGTCAATGTAGAAGAATTAGATGCCAAGCCATTTATTAATTTATTAAATGAGATTGGTTTGCCAACTTATATCGTTGATGAACATGGCAACAACAAAGCATTGTCATTTTAAGTGGTTGATTTGCCACATAAGATAACAAAAGATGCACTTCTGTGAGGTGCATTTTTTGTGCTTGAGGTATGTTATAATGGTACTACCACGCTGATGGTATGATATAAGGGTGGTTTGCACCAAGTTTTTTTAAAAAGATGAGAAAAAATGCGTATTCGCAAGTTATTTAAATTTGAAAATGCCCATATTGTGCGTAATTGTAGCTCTGACCGCTGCAAGCGTTCTATTCATGGTCATAGTTATCAAGTTGAGCTGATTTTGCAAGCCAATAGGCTAGATAATGGGCAAATGGTGTATGATTTTGGGTTGTTAAAAGGGGCAATCAAAGACATCATTGACAGTTTTGACCATGCCATCACCTTTTGGCAAAAAGATGACCCAGCTTATATCAAAGCGTGTAAGGATTTTAGTGCACGCTGGGTGGCATTGCCCGTATCGCCATCAGCAGAGCAGTTTAGTCGCGTGATATTTTTTTGGGTGAGTGAAATTTTAAAACAAACCCAAACTCAAAATGGCGAAAATGATGTGTCAGTTTATTCGGTCATTGTCCATGAAACAGCCACAGGATATGCGCAATGTTTTTATGAAGATGTGATAAATGCGCATATGGGTGAGCTTAGGTTGGCGGATTTTGAGTTTAGCGAGCAAGTCAAGGCAGAATGGAGTGATGCTGATATGTATCGCAAACTTTTGGATGGGGAAAAATTTATCAATCCTTTGGTGCAATTACAGGTAAGCCTCTGATGACTCAAACCTTACTTTTAAATACCGAAGAAGAAACAAAAGCACTCGCCAATCGCCTTGCTAAACAGCGCTTAAGAGGGAGTCTTTGGCTGTCAGGGGAATTGGGTGCAGGCAAAACAACATTTACGCGCTATTTTTTGCAAGCATTGGGTCATACAGGCGCTGTCAAAAGCCCAACCTTTACTTTGGTAGAGCCTTATGAAATTATGCAAGAGGGTCAGATGGTTTTTGTTTATCATGCTGATTTGTACCGTTTAAATGACCCTGAAGAGTTGGAATTTATGGGGTTTTTTGAATATTTTGATGAGCCTAATAGTCTGGTCATCATTGAATGGGCAAGTCGCGCCCAAGAAGTTTTACCAACACCTGATTGGCGAATACACCTAAAGCGTCTTGATGATGAGCGCCGAGAGATTGTCATAACAGGGAGTCAAGCAAATGAGCTTGTATTATAAAGAGCTGCCTGACAATGCCGTGGTTTGTCTGATGTCGCCTACAGCAAGTGGCAAAACAGACCTTGCGTTTAAATTATATGAAACAGGACGTTTTGAGCTTGTATCGGTGGATAGCGCACTGATTTATCAGGATATGAATATTGGTACTGCCAAACCAAGCGCCAAAGAGCTTGAGCGCTATCCGCATCATTTGGTGAATATTATTACCCCCAGCCAATATTATAGCGTGGCAAATTTTATTGAAGAGGTGGCGTTATTAATCGAGGCGATTCATCAGCGTGGCAAACTGCCTTTATTGGTGGGGGGAACGATGATGTATTATATGGCGTTGCTAGAGGGTATTTCTCCTGTGCCCGAAACCTTGCCCCATATTCGTGCGCAGGTCATGGCTATTAAGGAGGCGGGTGGCAATCAAGCGCTATACGAGTATTTATTGACTTATGACCCCGTAATTTGCCAAAAGCTAAAATTAAGCGATACACAGCGTATTGGTAGAGCGGTTGAGGTGCATTTACAGACAAATCAAACGATGAGCCAATGGCAATCTATGCCAAAAATAGCATTAAGCCATGATAAGAAATGGCGCTGGTATGCTTTAAGCGTCATGCCTGATAGAGCATGGCTTCATGAGCGTATTAAGAAGCGTCTTGATGGAATGTGGCAGGCGGGATTTGTAGAGGAGGTTGTTGAGATTGTCAAAACCTATCCCATTACCCCTGATATGCCCTCCATGCGCTGTATTGGCTATCGACAAGTATTGGAGTTTCTGTTACAGATACGCCACCCTGCCTGTCTGGATAATGATGTCCTAATGGCTCATGAGTATGCTCAAAAAACAAGCAATCTCTTAAAAAATCATGCCGATTGTACAAAAAGAATACAGATTGATACGCAAAATGCTTGTCAAGAGATGAAAAATAGGGCATTATATGCGACAAGGCAGCTTGCCAAGCGCCAATATACATGGCTTAGGCAGCTCAACCTTATGGGTGTACCAACAACAGATGCCTCATTGAATGGTATCAACCATATTACAAGAGCATCTTTTAATTGCATAAAAGAAGTAGAAAAACAGTTAATAAAAAATTAACTTCAGGATTTGTTACTTTTGGTCTTTTTGTCATAGCTTTATCACAACATTTATCTAATTTTTGCCATTAAGTCGTGGACTTGAGTGTACGAGCTAGGCGCTTGTTAATTTAAGTGCGGCTTAAAGGATAATTGTTTCTATCTTGAGTTTGTCAAAAATTCAAAAAGCAAATACAATCCTCCTTAACTTCGGTATTGTGTGACTTTTACACATCACTAAAAACTTCCTAATGTTTGGTTGGTTAGTTTCTTTGGAGAAAATCAATGTCAAAAGGGCAAACCTTGCAAGATCCATTTTTAAACGCATTGCGTAAAGACCGTATTCCTGTTTCTATTTTTTTGGTAAACGGCATTAAATTACAAGGTCAAATTGAGTCATTTGACCAATACGTTGTTTTATTAAAAAATACTGTTAGCCAAATGGTGTATAAGCATGCCATTTCTACCATTGTCCCTGCAAGAAATCCGCGCACCGCAGGAGATACAGCACCAATGACAGGATATCAAGGTGGTACAACAGGCACCACTTATCCTATGAGCAGTGGTGGTTTTGAACGCAGTGGTGGGTATCAAGGTACTACAACTCGTGGCGGATTTACGCGCACACCAAATACAGGTTTTGAGCGTAGTGGTGGTTTTGAACGCAGTGGATATCAAGGTCAATCAGGTGGCTTTGAGCGTAGTGCAACAGGCTATGACAATCGTGGGTTTGGCGGTGGATTTGACCGTTCAAGCTATGAAGAGCGTGGCTTTGATGGCAAGAATTTTGAAGGCAGCAAAGCATTTGAGCCAAAAAACTTTGACAAAAAAGCCTTTGGCGACGGTTTTGATGAAGAAGATGGTAATTACAATAACTAGAGTATTCTGATATTTCATATTTGCAATTAAAATCAAGATGTAGCCATTTTTGATGTAAAAATGCTATATTTTTGCTAAATGATTGCTAGAAAGTAATGAGTGTTATGAAGTATCAGGATGTCCTAATGTTTTTGTTAAATCCAGTATAAAATAATAGGTTTATTTGATGCTGTCTATACCCTGATAATTTCAGGGTTTTTTTTATTGGCAGTATTTGAATCAAAATATCAATACACTCTAAACAAACACTTAAAATACCAAACTATCAAAATGCTTGGATTAAATTTGAAAATCGTCCCCAAGATAAACTTTGCGCACCAAAGCGTTATTTAAGATTTCTTCACGATTGCCTTGAGCAATAATTGCGCCTTCAGAAACAATATAGGCTTTTTCGCAGATGGATAGTGTTTCGCGTACATTATGGTCGGTGATTAGCACCCCAATGCCTCGAGCCTTGAGAGTCATAATGACCTGCATAATATCCCCAACTGAAATGGGATCAACCCCTGCAAAGGGCTCATCTAATAAGATAAATTTGGGATTGCTGGCAAGACATCGTGCAATTTCACAGCGTCTGCGCTCACCACCAGATACACTCATGCCAAGTGAGTGGCGAACGTGTCCTAGATTAAATTCGCCAATGAGTTTTTCTAACTCCTGCGCTTGGGCTTGTTTGTCCAAGTCTTTGCGCATTTGCAAAATGGCAAGGATATTGTCTTCAATAGAAAGCTTGCGAAAGATGGAAGCTTCTTGAGGTAAATAACCAATGCCTGCGCGCGCGCGTTCGTGCATGGCTTTTTTGGATAAATCCAGCTCACCTAGCATCACTTGCCCTTTGTCCATAGGGACTAGCCCAACGACCATATAAAAACTGGTGGTTTTACCTGCGCCATTAGGACCTAAAATACCTACCACTTCTCCTTGAGATAAACAAAAGGAAACATCTTTGACAACCCAGCGCTGCCCATAGCGCTTGCCTAAATGGCGCATTGATAAGGTGGCACTCATGGGCGCACCCCTTGTTGATTGGTATTGACATTGGGTGGAATGATAAGTTCAACGCGCTGCCCACCTCCTGCATTGGCTTCTACATCACCCAATTTCAAACTATAACGAATGACATTACCAGAAAAACTAGCGCCATCTTGAGTTAGTTTGGCATTACCAGTTAAGGTAACGATGCCTGTGATTGCATTATAATCCACTTTGTTGGCTTGACCTTTGGCTAAGCCTTTTTCGGCGGTGACAACTTGTTCAAAGGTAGCAGGGGAGCCTGTGGCAACGGCTAAAGTAATACTGCGGTCGCTGGCAAGATTGACAACAATATTATTGGAGGTGATTTTAAGAGTGCCTTGGGTGATGATAACATTGCCAGAATAGGTGGTCACGCCAGTGCGTTCGCTATAGGTGGCTTTGTCTGCCACCAAGCGTACAGGCTGACTGGCATCCGAGGGTAGTGCGTGAGTGATGAGAGGTAGGGAGGATACTACAAGACAGGCACCAAGACTGATACCAATGACATATTTATTTAACATAATCCTGTTTACTCATCTTAAAACAAAAATATTTTACCTATCACTCATCAAAATAAAGGAGTATCTTGACGAATAGGCGCTTTAAACTCTATGGCGATTTGCCCAAATTCATACTCACCTGTGGTCAGATTGCCTTGCATGGTTTTTGTCTGAAAGTGGTGACCATTTTGAATCACGTTCAAAGGAGCATGACTAGAAATCAAGCGTGTGTTGGTATTGCCCTGCAACTGTGTGCCTGTCATGATAAGTTCATGACTATTGGCATGGGGTTTTTTGGTCAATTTAAATCCGCCACGCATGATAAGCTCACCTGTTTTTTGCTCAAAAGTAGCGATGCTACTGGTAATAGTGTAGTGTTCGCCTGTTACAGGTGTCCAGTCCATCACAGCATTTTTGAGTTCATCTTGTCCTGTTTGTGCATTTTGTACCAAAGAATCGGCAGTCAATATATATTCCACTTCGCCTGTGTCAGCATTGGTTTTTACCGCCTTAATCCCTGTGACTTCAGCATTCACCTTGGGGGTGGGTAGGGGGGCGGTGGTGGGGGCATTGTCATCTTTTGTGTACAAATAGATACCAACGCCCAATACCACAATGGAAATAATGGTAAGTAATTTAATATTCATGCTAAAGCTTAGTCAAATTGGGCAATCCACGCATCATATTGACCTGATGCCATTAATAATAGCTCGCATACTTCACGCACCGCGCCACATCCGCCTGTACGCGATGTGATAAAATCCGCTGCAGCCTGTGCTTGAGGGCAGCCATTGGGTACGCTAATCCCCAAACCTGCTTGCTTAATGGCTTTGACATCAGGCAGGTCATCGCCCATATAAGCACAGTCTGACAAGGCAATGCCTAAGTTATCTGCCAGTGATGATAGGGCGGTAAATTTATCATCTCGTCCCTGAATAAGGTGGGTAATGCCAAGTTCTTTGGCACGCCTTGCCACCATAGGGCTGTCCCTACCTGTAATAATAGCAAGGATATATCCATGTTGGCGCAAGGCAGAGAGTCCCAAACCATCTTGCACATAAAATGCTTTGGTTTCATTGCCTGTACTGTCATAGATGATTTGACCATCAGATAAGATACCATCTACATCCATCGCAAATAGCTTGATTGGGCGCGCTTTGGCTAGTAACTCTGGTGAAGCTGTCATGATGATACTCCTGCACTGATTAAGTCTTGGATGCTAATAATGCCCTCTAAGTTGCCATTGTCTAGAACCAACAGCTGGTTGACACCACGCTCATTCATCAGGTTAAGTGCATCAACCGCTTTATAATCTTTGTCAATGGTTTTTGGATGCTTGGTCATCACCTGTCCTACTTGCACCAACAAATCGCTGCCATTTGCTAAGCTGCGGCGTAAATCACCATCGGTAAAAATACCTACCACTTTTTGGGTGTCATCAGTCACCACCGCCAAGCCCAATCTGCCCCCTGTCATGACAAACAAGGTGTCATTGAGTGTTGCACTCGTTGGTACAACAGGCAACTCCTTGGTGTGCATCAAATCAGCCACTTTAGTCAAGAGCTTGCGACCTAATGCGCCTGCAGGGTGACTCATGGCAAAATCACTGCTGGTAAATCCGCGAGCATATAGTAATGCCACTGCCAAGGCATCGCCAAGTGCCAAAGTGGCGGTTGTGCTTGAGGTAGGTGCAAGCCCCAAGGGGCAAGCCTCTTCACTATTGCCAAGAGTCAAGGCAATGTCTGCTGCCATAGGCAAAACACCACGGCGAGAACGACTGATACTAATAAGTGGAATCTGTAGGTGCTTAACCACGGGCAAAAGCATACGAATTTCATCAGATTCCCCAGAATTGGAAATGGCAAGCAAAACATCGCCTGTAACCAACATACCCAAATCTCCATGACCTGCTTCGCCAGGGTGCATAAAAAAGGCAGGCGTACCTGTAGAGGCTAGGGTGGCAGCAATTTTTCGTCCAATATGTCCAGATTTGCCCATGCCTGTCACAACCACACGTCCTTGACATGCCAAAATGGTTTGACAAGCTTGACTAAAACGCTCATCTAATTCATTGCTTAGAACACTTAAGGCAATTTGTTCAGTGGCGATGGCTTTTTTTGCTTGCGCCAAAAAATCTAAATGGTTTGGTATCTGTGTCAAAACAATCCCCTAGTAACAGGCTGGCAATCAGATAGTTGTAGAATAGACAAAAGGCTACCGTGTTTTTGCCAATAAAAACAACACCCCTTAAACTTACCTTTAAATAAATTGCTAAGCAGGTGACCTTGGAATAAGGGTGTTTGTAGCGATAAAGACATTCTTGTGGCAGATGAATAAACCTATTATCAACAACATTTATCAACAACATAAAGTTGGTATCATAGCATATTTTACAAGCAAAAATAAGCGTGCGTTACCCAAAGATAACACACGCAAGATAAGCTTAGCCAAAGAAGTTGGCTATCTTAAAACTTAATTAAACACCTTTTACGGCATCTAATAGTGCTTTTTGGCGTTCAATTAAGACTTTTGGCATACGCTCACCTAATTTGGCAAAAAGCTCACTATGACTTTCTAGCTCTTTAATCCACAGCTCTTTGTCTTGGCTTGTAACCAAGTCAAATTGCGCCTGACTAAAATCAGATTCTGCCCAATTAATGTCTTGATAAGTAGGCACTAAGCCAATAGGGGTGTGAACTGCATTGGCACGACCTTCGCAGCGCTCAATAATCCACTCCAAGACACGCATATTTTGCCCAAAGCCTGGCCAAACAAAGTTGCCATCTGTGTCACGGCGGAACCAATTGACTTTGAACATTTTTGGTAAGTTGGCGCCTGTTTGTTGGCTTAACTTTTCTAGGTGTTTGCCCATGGTAAGCCAGTGGTCAAAGTAATCTGCCATGTTGTAGCCTGAAAATGGCAACATAGCAAAGGGGTCGCGGCGTACCACGCCTTGAGCACCTGTAGCGGCAGCCGTGGTTTCGCTACCCATAGTAGCTGCTTTATACACGCCATCTACCCAATCAAAAGCTTCTGATACCAAAGGCACGGTATCAGCACGGCGACCACCAAAAATAAAGGCAGAAATAGGCACACCTTCTGGATTTTCCCACTCAGGATCAATAGAGGGGCATTGCGCTGCCGAAACAGTAAAGCGGGCGTTGGGATGGGCGGCGCGTTCCTCACCTGTGTGAGGTTGTCCTTTCCAGTTGGTAAGATTGGC
>JBHBMT010000183.1:0-10768 GCA_041773075.1 Moraxella sp. | reverse complement strand
TATTTTTCATAATAAACTTCCCAAAAATTTCCATCATTATTTTGTACAACAAAAGTTCTATTGATAACTTTTTCTTTAAATTTATCAAATATTTCTTGATTATCATCTTCAATTTCATCGGTATTTGCTATTAAGATGGTTTTTAATGAATGATGTTCTGTTAGGTTATTAATAAAACCTAATATTTCATTATAAGGGATAAAACATCTCTCCAAATCATCAAAAATAAAGATATTTTTACTATAATTATCGCTTTCAAAGAAATTTAACTTGTCTGGGTCTAAGTTTAATGTAGTATCATTTTTATCATCAGAATGTAAATCTAGTTGAATTCCTAGTTTTACAGCAGACTTAAATATATTTGTAATTAATCTTGCAGGTTTTGAGCTTAATATTGGATGCAATTGACTAAAAATTATTTCATTCACAGAATCAATAGTTTTTAAACCAAATAAACTAACATAAATAAATTTGTATTCATTTTCTTTTTTAGTAATATATTCTTTGATAAAATAAGTTTTGCCACATCCCCATTTTCCAGTCAAAAGGGTTGCATATTGTACACCTTCTTTTTTAATATAACTATCTAAATATTTTTCAATATTTTCATTAACTTTGATTTGGCTATCACTCATTTTTTTACTCCAAAATTGGGATTTGGCAAAAGAACCAAATCCCAATCTAACTTTTAATTACAAATTACAGATTTTCAATCTGCCCCATATTCCCCTTAATTTTCGCCAACTGTTCAGCAAACTCATTTAATTTCACACGTTCACCTTCCACCACAGCAGGCGGAGCTTTTGCCACAAAGCCTTCATTAGACAGTTTATTGGCAATTTGGTCATATTGCTTTTGCACTTTGTCCAACTCTTTTTGTAGGCGACCCAGTTCAGCTTGTGGGTCAATTAAGCCTTTCATTGGCACAAGCACGCTGACACTCCCAATCACACTAGAGGAGGATAACGGAGCTTGTTCATCGGCAGTTAAGAAGGTTAAACTTTCTACTTTGGCAAGGGCTTTAAACAGTGGCTCAATACGCTCAATTTGTGTACGTTCACTCTCTGAAATATTTTGCAATAACACAGGCAATAGGCGAGCATTACCCAAGCCCATTTCGCCACGAATGTTACGCACCGCACCAATTAAGCCTTGTAACCATGTCATATCAGTTTCGGCTTGTTCATTGATACGGCTTTCATCAGCTTGTGGGTAAGGAGCAAGCATGATGGTTTCCCCACCACGGTTAATCCCTTTTTTGCCAACAAGGGGAGCAAGGGTTTGCCAAATTTCTTCAGTAATAAATGGCATAAGTGGGTGAGCCAAACGCAATGCAGATTCCATCACCGCTAATAACACTCGGCGGACTTCTGCTTTACGTTCTTCTGACACTTGTGGGTCATTTAACACAGGTTTGGTTAATTCCACATACCAATCGCAATATTCATTCCAAATAAAGTCGTAAATGGATTGCGAAGCCAAATCTAAACGGTAAGTTTCAAAAGCAAGCTCGACTGCTTTTTCGCACTTTTGTAAACGGCTAATAATCCATTGTTCTGGTAATTCCCAAAGTTCAGGACGAGCCGTTTGTGAAATGGTTTTGCCTTCAACATTCATTAACACAAAACGGGTTGCATTCCAAATTTTATTACAGAAATTACGGTAGCCTTCCACACGTTTTAAATCAAACTTAATATCTCGTCCTGTATTGGCTAAGGCACAGAAAGTAAAACGCACCGCATCTGTACCGTAGGCTTGGATACCTTCTGGGAATTCTTTGCGAGTGGCTTTTTCAATTTTTTTGGCGTCTTTGGGGTTCATCAGTCCTGTGGTGCGTTTTGCCACAAGGCTTTCTAAGTCAATGCTGTCAATCAAATCTAATGGGTCAAGCACGTTGCCCTTAGATTTAGCCATTTTTTGTCCTTCAAAATCACGCACCAAACCATGTACATAGACGGTTTTAAATGGGACTTGTGGTGTACCATCTTCGTTTTTAATAAAGTGCATGGTCATCATAATCATACGGGCAACCCAGAAGAAAATGATGTCAAATCCTGTTACCAGTACAGATGTTGGGTGGAAGGTTTTTAAGATGTCATTTTGAGCATCAATTTCGGCATTGCCTGTCCAACCCAAAGTACTAAACGTCCAAAGCGCAGAGCTAAACCACGTATCAAGCACGTCTTCATCTTGGTGTAATGCCACATCGGCAGACAAGTTGTATTTTTGGCGGACTTCCTGTTCATCACGAGCGACATAAATATTGCCTGCGGCATCATACCATGCTGGAATGCGGTGTCCCCACCATAATTGACGGCTGATACACCAGTCTTGAATATCACGCATCCACGCCATATACATATTGGTGTATTGTTCGGGGACAAATTTAATGCGTCCATCTTGTACCGCCTCTATGGCGGGCTCGGCAAGTGGTGCGATTTTGACATACCATTGGTCAGTCAGCAACGGTTCAATCACCACGCCAGAACGGTCGCCTTTTGGTGTTTTGAGTGTGTGTGGCTCAATTTTTTCTAGCCAGCCTTCATTTTCGGCTTGTTCGACAATCTTTTTGCGTGCAACATAACGGTCAAGCCCAATATACTCACTTGGCGCAGTGATGGTTTGGGTCATTGGCATGCCTGCCTTTTCGCACCAATCAAATTCTGCCAAAATTTGAGCATTTAAGTCAAAAATATTAATCAATGGTAAATCGTGGCGTTTGCCCACTTCATAATCATTAAAATCATGAGCAGGGGTGATTTTTACGCACCCAGTACCAAAATCTTTTTCAACATAGCTATCAGCAACAATCGGTACTTCACGCCCTGTTACAGGTAAAATAATGGTTTTGCCAATCAAATGGGCATAGCGTTCATCTTCTGGGTGAACCGCAACGGCTGTATCGCCAAGTAGTGTTTCTGGGCGAGTGGTCGCAACCACTAAATGGTCTTTGCCATCTGCTGTGGTTAAACTTTTATCAGCAAAATAATATTTAAAATGCCAAAGTAAGCCTTCTTCTTCGTGGCTTTCTACTTCTAGGTCAGATAAAGCTGTATGGAGTTTAATGTCCCAGTTTACCAAACGTTTACCACGATAAATTAAGCCTTGCTCATGTAATTGCACAAAGACTTCTTTTACCGCATTGGATAAGCCTTCGTCCATCGTAAAGCGTTCACGAGACCAGTCCACGGATGAGCCTAAACGGCGAATTTGTCTCGTAATTGTTCCGCCTGACTGTTCTTTCCATTGCCATACTTTCTGTACAAATTTTTCACGTCCTAAATCATGACGGCTAATGCCTTGTGCCCCCAATTGACGCTCTACCACCATTTGCGTGGCAATTCCTGCATGGTCAGTCCCTGGTTGCCAAAGGGTGTTGTAGCCTTTCATACGATGGTAACGGGTGAGTGCGTCCATGATGGCATTGTTAAAACCATGCCCCATATGCAGACTGCCTGTTACATTTGGTGGTGGCAGTGCAATAGAAAATGATTTTTCTTTGTCTAAAGTCGGTTTAAAATAGCCGTGCGTTTCCCATGTGTCGTACCATTTTTTCTCAATGGTCGATGGGTCGTAGGTGGTGGGTAGGTCTTGAATGCTCATAATGCGCTCTCTTTATGTGTGAAAAATGGGGTAATTTTACCTTAAAATGGGGGCAGTTTGGGAGTTTTATCGTAAAAAATCAAAACGCCCTAAAATCCATCTTGATTTAGGGTGTGTATATTGAAATTTTTTTTATTAATAAGAATGCACAACATCACCTGCTTAATTAATAATAAAGGCTCGCCCATCTTTTTCAACCAATGCCTGACCTTTTTCAAAATACCATACATTATCATATTCAATAGGGATAATTACTTGATTTGATGTATCAATAAATCCCCATTTACCATCTTTTGATACTCTGGCAAAACCACCATAAAATTTATCCACATAATCATATTCTAAGGGAATAACCAATTTGCCTGTTTTATCAATAAAGCCAAATTTACCATCTTTTAATACCCCTGCCAAGCCTCTTTCAAAATCTAAAACTTCATCATAATCAAAGTCAATAATCACCTTACCTGTTTTATCAATAAATCCCCACTTGCCGTTTTTTTGAACACTTGCCAAGCCTTCATAAAAACCATTAATCCCATCATATTCTAAGGGAACGGCAATCTTGCCTGTTTTGTCAATATACCCCCATTTGTCATCTTTTGAAACTTGTGCCAAGCCTTTATCAAACCATATCACTTTATCATATTTTAATGGAATAACTACTTGACCTGTTTTATCAATAAATCCTTCTTTATTATTTTTGGTAACTGACGCCAAGCCTTCTTTAAAGTATCCTATGTAATCATATTCAAATGGCGCAACAATCTTACCAGTTTTATCAATAACGCCATATTGATTATCTTTGCTGACAACCGCCACCCCTTCTTCAAAATAAGTAGTATCATCATACTCTAGCGGAATAACCAATTTGCCTGTTTTATCAATAAATCCCCATTTACCGTCTTTTTCAACCCTTGCCAAGCCTTCACTAAAAGTCAAAACCAGTTCATAATCTAAGACAGTAGCTGTCATGGTTATGGTATCAACAAGTAGTTGCTTTTTATCTGTTTTGGCTTTGACCAAACCTTCGCCAAGATTTTCGGCATCATCATATTGTAATGGAATAATGATTTTTCCTGTTTTATCAATAAAGCCCCATTTATCCTCTCTTTTAACTCCTGCCAAATTATTTTCAAAATCTCCTGCATCATCATATTCTAAATTAATCACCACCTTACCTGTTTTATCAATAAATCCCCATTTGTTATTTTGTTCAACCATCGCCAAGCCTTCACTAAAACCACTGGCATAATCATACTGTGGTGGAATGACAAGTTGTCCTGCTTGATTTTTAAAACCATATTTTCCATTTTCATAAATTAGTAGCAAATCTTGATTTGAATTATTGCTAATATCGCCTTGTTTGGCTGCTGCTGATTCGTTCGCATACGACGCTTGGGTGAATAAAATACCAGCAAATAACAACGCCATAAAAATAACCTTGCAAACCAACACATTCATCAGTCAATTCCCATCACAAATAAAATAAACATAACAAAAAGTCAGTGGTTTTTCAATGGCTTTAAAAAGCCGCTTACCAAAACAAGTGATTTATTAGCAACTGATTTAGAGGTGGCTAGCATGGATTGTTATTTATCCAAGGTCTTTAACATAGATATCATTCACAAAAATAGGGTAACCTATGATCTAGTGATTACCCCCTCTACTTTGTTTATGATTTTTCACCATCGGCCCAACTACTGAATGGGCAATGTTGCCACACACTGCTCTAGCCAATCTATTTCATCAGCAAGCTGGGTGCGCATCTCTTCAAAATATTGCGCCCAATTATCCAATGTCGCCACCAGTTGATAAGCATCGCTATGTTTAATGCGATCGACCGCTTGTGTCATGGTCGCAAGCTGTTGGGTTAAGTCATCAATCTGCACCTGTAGCTGCACCATTTCATCTGTCAAGGCAGTAGAGCCAAATTCTCCTGCCTTAAGCGCTTGCAAGATACGTTTGGCTTGTGCCAAGTCATGCGCCTCATACGCCTCGCTTAACGCTGTTAATGCCTGCTGTGTAACCATGTCAGGTTTATGCAACTGGCGCACCTGACGATACACCCCTTTTAGGGCGTGCACCTCGTCTTCTTCGGACGCTTCTGCTAGCTGTTCAAGATAGGTCTTTTCTAGCTGACTGGCGTGCTGATATGCTGCTTTGTCATGGCTGCACAGGCATTTTTTTAGATACAAGATTCTACTGATATGCCAACCCAATGCCTTCATATGGGCGTGATGGAAATTGGCTAATTGTTTTTCTAGGGCTGTTTTTTCGTGGGTGGCAAGCGTCAAATGATGCTCCAGATAATGCAGACGCTCTTTTTGCAATATCAGCTCATGGTTGTGCGTTGTTTGGTGTTTTTTGATAAAAGACTCAATCACCACCAAAGCAGATGACCATTCTTGGCGATTTAGACAGCCAATAATCATCGCAATATCGCCATAAAACGCATAAAGCGCCAACTTCTCACCCTCTAGCACCACCCCTTCTGTATCCCCTAGTAGGATGTAATGCCTGATGATATTAAGGCGTTGCACAATCTCTTGCCACGGTAGCTGTTTCATAGCCTTATCCTTGTATATCGCACAATGGCAATGCTTGCTCTAATTTAGCGCGCTGCGATGGCTCAACCACACTGCCTGTCAAATCCAGCCATCTTAACTGGGGCAATGCCACCAATACCAAAATATCCTCCAAGGTATTATATTGCAATCCTAACGTGGTCAGATTGATTAAGTTTGTTAAAGGGCTAATGTCGCGCACGCCAATTTCAGTCAAATACAGCTCATCAAGCTGTGTTAAGTTCGCCAAAGGGCTGATGTCGGTAATTTGATTGGGGCTTAGCACCCAAGATACGTCCGATGTTCCATAAAACTCCCCGCAACGCTCATCAAACCCCAAATACAAAAACGCCAGTTGGGACAAGTGTGCCAAAGGGCTGATGTCGGTAATTTGATTATAGTACAAATCCAGTCGTATCAAGCGATTTAACGCCGCCAAAGGACTGATATCACTAATATTATTAAAGCCCAAGCCAAGTACCATCAAATTGGTCAATGCTGCCAATGGCGCAACATCATCAATGCAATTACCATCTAATACCAAGTAGCTTAAATGCGCCAGCTGCGCCAAAGGGGTGATGTCACTAATATTATTATTGCTAAGCGTCAGTGCTGTCAGATAGTGCAATTGCGCCAAAGGGGTAATGTCTGTTAGCTGGCAATCACTCAAATCCAGCACCGCAATGGTTGCAATATGTCTAAGCAGTGTCGCTTGCGCCATCTGCTCTGCTTGCGTCCATTCCCAATGCAGCCCCTTGACAACCAAAAGCTTACGCCAGTCATCGTCTAGCGCTTGCCACCATGCCTTTTGTGCTGCCTCTCGCTTAGCAATGTCTGTCAAGATGCTCTGTGTGATGGCAAGGCTGTCAGAAAGTTGCGCCAATGGGTCTTTGGGTAAACAAGATGCTACTGCTGTCATAATAGTTACCAATCCATTGAGTTATCAACATGATGAATATTCATGAGTCTATCTAGCCCTTCTTTTTTCAACACACTTGCACTTAATAACCTTCAGATTAGCGCATTGCCAGCTTGTCACTTTCATAGACAGCCGTGCCATAAGCCAACACTTCCACACCGCCGCCATCCACTTCAGTCATCTCAAAACGCAGCCCATAAATAGCGTTGCACTGATAACACTGCGCCTGATATTTGGCACGCACTACCGCTTCACGGCGAGCACGCTCAAGCAAGCTTTCATACACGGTCAGATTTTTGCCAAGCAAGCTTAATAAACTTGCCACAACCAGTTTAAAACGGTCTTGGGCAATGACCACACTACCCACCACCAGTACTGCATCAGTTGTTGCTTGGCAGTTGGGTTCAAAAAAACGCTCACCAGACACCTTAATATAAGAATACTGCTGTTCATCATCTGCCAAGCTTGCCAAGTGAGTGCGTTCAGCGCGCGTCCCAAAATACCACCCCATCAAAAATAGCACAACCGCCAACACCAGCCCTAAATTGTGCATTACAAGCTCTGCCCAAGTCATGCTCTAGCCTACCATATCCTGCTGCCCAAAGGGCTTGGGCACGACTTTGACTGCGGTACCATAGACAAATAATTCAGAAGCCCCTGCGGTAATATTGGAGGTAGAAAAACGAATACCCACCACCGCATCAGCACCCAAAGCTTGTGCTTTGGCAATCATACGCTCAAGCGCCTCTTGACGTGCTTCTTCTAGCAACTCTGTATAAGCAGTCAATTCACCACCAACAATATTTTTAAGTCCCGCCAACAAGTCCTTGCCCACATGCTTGCTGCGTACAGTGCTGCCATACACCACATCAAGACGCTCGGTGATGACATAATTAGGCAAATACTCTAAATTAGATAATTTCATCATGCCGCCCTACTCTTGGGTATGAAACAACAAAAACAGCTCGGTAATATTATCCTCCAAACTATTCACCAATTGCGCCATCATATCCTCATTAGCGCGCATAGCGACCAACTCTTCATCTTCTTCATCAATGCCTGACAAAATAATCATAGGCAAGGTTAGATTCGCCACGTCTTCTTCAGTATCCACATCATCAAACCAATCCACTGATTCATCAGCATACATCGCATCTACAAAGCCAATGCTCCACGCCACCACATCTGACTCCTCCCCAAAATCCACCGCGTTGTCATCTGCCACAAAGGGTAATTCAATCGGCGCTTCATTTTTTAGAGTGTCTCGCAGCTCATCTTGCCACGCCTGCAATGCATGTTTGACATCGCCAGATACCTGACTGTCATTCCCCTCAAAAAATAGGCTTATCCAGTTTGGCAAGGGTTTGCCCACCACACTGGCAGTCAAAAATCCATGTGCCGCTACTGCATCCAAGCCATGCTCATTGGCATCAGAATTTAAATACTCAAACAAATCATCTTTGGTCATATCTTCTCACCTTTAACAAAATAAAAGGCTTAAGGGTCATTTTTTGTCGCCTCTTAAGCCATGGATAGTGTGCGATGTGTTATAGGTCATCGTCCCAATCATCTTCAAATTCAGCAAAATCATCGCCATCTTCTAGGGCTTTTTTTAGGCGATTTAATCGCTGCTCTTCTAGCATGGCATCAATTTTTAGACGTTTTTCTAGGGGCTTGGTCTTGCCTTCTGCATCTAACAAATCCGCATCAGCATCGCCATCTACCTCAAAATCATCATCAAAATCATCATCAATATCGCGATTGCTCATTGTATCTCCTTGTTGCTTAACATCACACTTTTTTAAATGTAAATGCCTTATAATACAAAAATCAAAAAAAGTCAATCATTTTATTAAATTTACGTGCCACCTCTGTCCTGTTGTTTGTCATAAAAAAGAACACCTCCAAGCAAGCCTGCCGCCTTAAACATCATACTCACAGCACACAAACACCATGATCAACGTCAATATACGAAACCAAGTGCATAACGCAAGCTATTCTTCTGCCAAAAGCACCTGATTACGCAAGGTCAATAAGCGCTGTGCCATCACCTCACTGACCGCTGTCAGTACCGCACTTTCGCGCTCAAAGATGCTCACAGGGTTTTTTAGGCGTTCAGCACTGATAAATTGACCTACTTCTGCCAGCTGCTGCACATCCATCAAAATCAAACTGGCTTGCTGATGTTTGTCTAGCACACTCAATCCTGCCTGTGCTCGCTTAGCATCACTAGCGATGGCTTTCATGGGTAGAGCAAAGTAGGACAGCTCACGATGTTTTTCATAGACCACGTCATTTAGAATTGGGATCAGTTTGGCAAGCATGGCAGCTGCCATCACCATAGGTGCCTGCTGATATGTTTTTGTCAGATAAATGGCATAACAAGGCGTGTCTTTTTGTGCATCAAACGGCTCGGCACGCTCAAGTACCACGCCAGATAGTTTGGGGTGTGCCAATGTTTGTTTAATACAGCGCTCTAGCAGCTGATTACACAGGGCAATATAAGCATCTTTTTGTTCTTGCGCCAATAATCCTAGCATTTCTTCTTTGTCTATAAACATCACCTGCACCACCGCTGTTTCTGCAGCAACTGACGGCTTAGATGTCGTCTCATCATCCTTTTCTTGAGTGGCTAGCAACCCATCTTTTGCGCTATCAGAGTTGCCTGTTGGTTGCACTGCACCAAGCCCTTGGGTTTGCAAAAGCTGCTTAACTGTCAGCTTAGGCTTAGATGTGTCAGCAGAATGGTGAGTAGGCGCTTGAGTAGATGGGGGGATGTCAGGCTTGGGTGCTGTGGGTGTTTGTGTAGATAGCAATCCTTGTGCCAATAGGGTGTCTTGAACATCTTGGCGGATGTGTTGCAAGGTTTTTTCATCAGGTCTGGCAATATACCCATAGAGCATCCACAAAAGCACATGCACCACCAATATCGCCAACACAAACAACCAATAATCACCAATAATGCTCGTGCCACTGGTAGGCACCGCCTTGATTACCACCTGTCCAAGCACAGTCTCACCTGAAGTAACCTGATGACTCACTCCCTCGGTTGACACATCATCACCAACAGGAACAAGTAATGCGCCCTTAGCATCATAAATGCCCACATAACTGACAGCAGGGTTGTCTTGGTAGCGACTGGCAAGTACGCTCAAACTAACCCGATCATTGTTTGCCAAAGGCAATGCCGCCTCTTTGCCTAACTCAAGTACCATATTAGCAGTGGCTGCTTGATAGTTTTGCTGTGTTTGATATTCTGTGCTCAAGACAAAAAATAACAACTGCAAACAAAAGCTTATCAAAATAACCAACGCAAACATACCTTGTCTTGGTGCTAAATACGTCATAACTCACTGCCAATCAAAAAGTGCAAAACTGCTATTTTACCGTATATTTTTGTGATAATCATGTATTTTGTGTTTAACATTTTAAACACACTTGAAAATATGGTATGATTGAGCATATTTTTACCTTACAAATTGAGATTGTGATTATGCCCTATCGTCATATCAATTACACCCTAACACGCTGTACTCACGCATGGCGTCATGCGCTTAGCTCGGTTGCCTCCTTGTTACCACAAGGGGTATCCCCTGACGATTTAACCGCTCTACGCACGTTGCCAATTTTTGCACTGATTGTTGTAATTGATAATGCCACGCTTGCCCACAGTAAGCACCAT
>JBHBMT010000182.1:0-6573 GCA_041773075.1 Moraxella sp. | reverse complement strand
TTCCTCTTTCTTTAAAATCGCTGTAGGAGCTTTTATGTCTTTTTCAAAAACCCCTTTAGCTGCCGTCCTTGCTGCAAGTCTTGGTCTGGTCGCTTGTTCGGACAATACCACACAACAAGCTGACACCCAAAAAAGCGCATCCACAGACGCCACCACCACCAAAGCACAAAACGCCATCACCATCAACAACGCCAGCGAGCCTGAAACCCTAGACCCACATCTAGCGCAAGGGGTGCAAGAAGCCAACATCATTCGTCAGTTTAGTGAAGGCTTATTGAGCAATGACAATGATGGCAATCTGATTGCTGGTATGGCAATTGAATGGAATAGCCCTGACAACAAAGTCTGGACATTTAAGCTACGTGACGCCAACTGGTCAAATGGCGACCCTGTGACCGCGCATGACTTTGTGTACAGTTTTCGCCGCTTAGTTGATCCTGCAACAGGCTCATATTATTCTAGCTATCTAGAAGATGCTAAAGTCTTAAACGCTCAAGCAGTGATTGATGGCAAAATGCCACCTGATAGCCTAGGTGTCAAAGCCTTGGATGATAAGACCCTAGAAATCACCCTTGCCGAGCCTGTGCCTTATTTTCCTGATATGATGCCCCACTCTGCGGTACAGCCTGTGCACCCAGACACTGTCAAAGCTTATGGTGAAAAATGGACAGACCCTGCTAATATTGTGGTCAATGGTCCTTACAAGCCCACCGTTTGGACAGTTAATGAAAAAATCGTCCTAGAAAAAAACCCCAATTACTATGGGGCAGCAGATGTCAAGCTAGACACCTTGACCATTCTACCCATTCCCCAAGCTACAACCGATGTACTACGCTATCAGGCAGGAGAGATTGACATTACTGCCAGTGAGCTACCTCCAGAGCAATTTGCCCAGCTGAAGGCAGAGCTAGGCGATCAGCTAAAAACCGCTCCGACACTTTGTACTTATTATTATGACTTGAATCACTCACAAGCACCATTTAATGATGAGCGCGTACGCCGTGCGTTGTCTTTGGCATTTGAACGCGAAACCATCACCGACAAAGTCATGGGACAAGGTCAAATCCCCGCTTATCAATTCACCCCCACCGCCATCAAAGGTGGGCTGTCTTATACGCCTGACTACCAAGCATGGGACAAAGCCAAGCGCATTGAAGAAGCCAAAAAACTTCTAAATGAAGCAGGCTACAGTGACGCCAATCCGCTTAACTTTGACCTGCTATACGACACCAACGAAAGTCACAAAAAGATTGCCGTGGCTGCCAGCAGTCTATGGAAAGAAAATCTTGGCTTTGTGAATGTCAATCTGGTCAATCAAGAATGGAAAACCTACCTAGACAGTCGCCGCAATGGTAAGTACCAAATGGCGCGCGCCAGATGGTGTGGTGACTACAACGAAGCCTCCACATTCTTGAATCTAAGAAAATCCAACAACAGCAACAACTGGAGTCGCTACAACAATCCTGAATTTGATGCCGTGATGGCAAAAACTTTGGCAACAGGTGTCAGCGACGCCGACCGCCTTGCCCTATATCAAGAAGCCGAGCGCCTTATGGACAAAGACAGCACGCAGATTGATGTGTTCTACTATGCCAATGTGCGCCTAGTAAAACCCTATGTTCAAGGCTATTCCAATAAAGACCCGCTTGACTATTGGCATGCCAAATACTGGTCAGTCTCTGACAAAAAATAATCCCAAAAAAAGCGTGCTAGGATTGCACGCTTTTTTTATGTCATCTAGATGGGCTAATCAGCTAGAATATACAGACGCTTTACTGATTATCCTCCTAACACCTACAGTAGCACCAAAGTACTGCAAATGACCATACAAATGCCTATTGCATCACTATTTAATACAGCCTAATTATTTGCCAAAGAATGACTTAATAAAGAGTATCTAGGTAATCAACATAATTTATCAATTTAATTATTATCCCAATATCAGCCACACCATAAAGCATAGCCAGCATATACACCTGACAGATTAATTTTCACAAATTAATCTAATAAGTTATTTATGATGATTTATAATTACCAATCATCACAGGATGTTTCTATTGGTTTTATGATTTTTTCAGATTATATTATCAATTTAACCATATAAAACAAAGGCATAACTCAAAAAAAATAATTAAAAATCGCAAAAAAATATAAAAATTGGCAAATTTATAAATACAGTCCACCAAAACATCTGTTATAATGTGGCAAGGTTTTCTCTCTGCAAACTTACAAGGGTATTATCAACGTAAGTTTGTTAAAGCCATCGGTCTTATTATGGATGGTGATGACAGTGATGTTTGATTAACTTCTATTCCCTTTGTCATATGCTAGCCTTTATGTCAGCGGTGATTTTAGGCTTTTAACCAACACCTCTATCCTCATAATAAGCCATGCCATATTCTAAACATGGTAATGTTTATCACTCATATCATGGCAAATGAGATACCCTTTGTATCACCATGAGTGATAAGTACACCCTATTAACAGCAACCTTAATTCAATGGAAGATTTTGCTGTTGGCAACACAGAGGTTTTTTCATGTTCAAACTGATTTTACGACGCACCCTAGAAGCAATTCCCACATTGCTTTTTTTGATTACCATTTCTTTTTTTATGATGCGTCTAGCCCCTGGTAGTCCTTTTACAGGCGAACGCAACTTACCCCCTGCGGTAATGGCAAATATTGAAGCCAAATACAACCTAAATGACCCTTTGTGGTTGCAGTACTTAAATTACCTAAAACAGCTACTTCACGGTGATTTTGGTCCTTCTTTTAAATACAAAGATTACACCATCAATGAGCTATTACAGCAGACCTTACCTGTTTCGTTTGAACTAGGATTATACGCCTTTGTCATCGCGGTGATTATTGGGGTGAGCATGGGGGTGATTGCTGCACTCAAACAAAACAGCATTTTTGATTATACCTTGATGACTGTGGCAATGGTTGGTGTGGCTGTGCCTAGCTTTGTTAAAGCACCCTTGATGGTACTGATTTTTGCCGTCACCTTAAAATGGTTCCCTGCTGGTGGCTGGAATGATGGCGCTTTCAAAAACCTTGTACTTCCTGTTACCGCCTTGTCCTTAAGTTATGTTTCAAGTATTGCGCGTATTACTCGTGGCTCTATGATTGAAACCATGAATTCACCCTTTATTCGCACTGCACGCGCCAAAGGCTTGCCACTGCGCTATATTGTGACTCGTCATGCTCTGCGCCCTGCCATGCTCCCTATCATTTCCTATCTAGGTCCTGCTTTTGTGGGGATTATTACAGGCTCTATTGTCATTGAAACCATCTTTGGCTTACCTGGTATTGGTCAGCTATTTGTCAATGGTGCCTTAAACCGTGACTATAGCTTGGTATTGAGCTTGACGATTTTGGTCGGTGTTTTAACCATCTTCTTTAATGCGGTGGTGGACATTTTATACGCCGTTATCGATCCAAAAATCAAATACTAAACACCGATACGATATTTTTAAAAGGATTGTTTATGTCTAACAATGCAAGTGCGAGTGTGCCGACATCTGCCCAAGTCAAAGAAGTCAAAGGACGCAGTTTATGGCAAGATGCTTGGCGACGTTTTTCTCATAACAAAGCCGCTTTAACCAGTGGATTTATTCTGCTACTGATTACTATTTTTGTCATCTTTGTGCCTATGGTTGCCCCCTTTGGCTATGCAGATACCGATTGGGCAAATATGGCATCCGCCCCTTCTATGGAAACCAAACACTATTTTGGTACTGACAATCTAGGTCGTGACCTCTTGGTGCGTACCGCTGTGGGTGGTCGTATCTCATTGATGGTAGGAATTGCAGGGGCGTTGGTTGCGGTTTTATTTGGGACGATTTATGGTGCCATTTCAGGCTATCTTGGTGGCAAGGTAGATATGTTGATGATGCGTTTTGTTGAAGTCTTAAACGCATTCCCCTTTATGTTCTTTGTGATTTTGCTTGTGACTTTATTTGGTCGTAACATCATCTTTATCTTTGTAGCGATTGGCTTGGTATCTTGGCTAGATATTGCGCGTATCGTTCGCGGTCAAACCCTAAGCCTCAAAAACAAAGAGTTTATTGAAGCAGCACACGTAGGCGGTGTATCAGGCTGGAAGATTGTCACGCGTCATATCGTTCCCAATGTGCTTGGGGTGGTGGTCATTTATGCCTCTTTGTTGGTACCCAATATGATTATGTTTGAATCCTTCTTAAGCTTTTTGGGCTTAGGGGTGCAAGAGCCGATGACCAGCTGGGGTGCTTTGTTGCAAGAAGGTGCACAGACCATGCAAGTATCTCCTTGGCAGCTACTTATCCCCTCTATTTTCTTGACCATCACCTTGTTCTGCTTTAACTTCATTGGTGACGGTCTGCGTGATGCGCTTGACCCTAAAGATCGCTAGGAGAATATTAATGGCTTTATTAGAAGTAAAAGACTTAAAAGTCAAATTTGCCACCGAAGATGGGTTGGTCACGGCGGTCAATGGACTTAATTTCAATCTCAACCAAGGCGAAACCTTGGGGATTGTGGGTGAGTCAGGTTCAGGCAAATCCCAAACTGCCTTTTCCATCCTAGGCTTACTTGCCAAAAATGGACGCACTGAAGGGTCAGTTAAGTTTGATGGCAAAGAGTTGGTGGGCTTATCCCAACAAGAGCTTAACAAAATACGCGCCAATGAGATTGCCATCATTTTCCAAGACCCAATGACCAGTCTAAACCCCTTTATGAAAGTGGGTGACCAGCTGTCAGAGGTGTTGATTTTGCACAAAGGCATGAGCAAAGCAGAAGCTTGGGAAGAAGCCATCAAAATGCTTGATGCCGTCAAAATCCCAGAGGCAAGAAAACGCATTGGTATGTATCCGCATGAGTTTTCTGGCGGTATGCGTCAGCGGGTGATGATTGCTATGGCGCTGTTGTGTCGTCCACGCCTTTTGATTGCTGATGAGCCCACCACTGCTCTAGACGTGACCGTACAAGCACAGATTATGGCACTACTCAATGATTTAAAACGTGATTTTGGCACAACCATCATCATGATTACACACGATTTGGGCGTGGTGGCAGGCACTTGTGATAGAATCTTAGTCATGTATGCAGGACGCACCATGGCATATGGTAAAACTGAAGAGATTTTTTATAATCCAACACACCCCTATACCATTGGTCTATTAGGCGCTGTTCCTCGTTTGGACGGTGAAAATGAACGCCTAACTACCATTCCAGGCAACCCCCCTAACCTGCTCAATTTGCCCGCAGGCTGCCCTTTTGTGGAGCGTTGCCAATACGCTATGGACATCTGCCATAGCACCCCTCCAGAATTACAATTCTTGCCGAACGAGCGTCAGCGTGCCTGCCACTGGAAGCACCCCAACCTACCTTCAGGAGAATAATGCATGAGTACCCCACTATTACAAGTTCGTGACGTGCAAACGCATTTTGATATTCACAAAAAAGGTGCTTTCTTTTGGCAAAAGCCCGCCACCTTAAAAGCAGTCAATGGGGTTTCTTTTGACCTAAAAGCAGGCGAAACCCTAGGAGTGGTGGGTGAGTCTGGCTGTGGTAAGTCCACCCTAGCACGCACCATCATTGGATTGGTTAAAGCCAAATCAGGTAGCATCTTATTTAATGGTGAAGAGTTGGTTGGCTTGCCTGAAAAAGCATGGAAAAAGAAGCGCCAAGACATTCAGATGATTTTCCAAGACCCCTTGGCATCGCTCAACCCTCGTATGACTGTTGGCGAAATCATCGCAGAACCGTTGCGCACTTACCACCCCAACCTATCCAATGACGAGGTACAAACTCAAGTACGCGAGATGATGAAAAAGGTAGGACTGCTTCCCAACCTAATCAACCGCTACCCTCATGAATTTTCAGGCGGTCAATGTCAGCGTATCGGCATTGCGCGCGCGCTGATTTTGCGCCCCAAACTCATCATCTGTGACGAACCTGTGTCAGCACTAGACGTTTCTATCCAAGCACAGGTCATCAACCTGTTGCAAGAAGTGCAAGAAGAGATGGGACTGGCGCTGATTTTTATTGCGCACGATTTGTCCGTTGTTAAGCACATTTCTGATAGAGTTTTGGTGATGTATTTAGGCAATGCAGTAGAGTTGGGTACAGATGCAGCTGTGTATGACAAACCCACCCATCCTTATACTCAAGCTCTGATGAGCGCCGTCCCTCTGCCAGACCCCGAGCTTGAGCGCACCAAAACTGTGCAATTGCTAGAAGGCGATCTACCCAGTCCCATTGACCCACCCTCTGGCTGTGTCTTTCGCACGCGCTGTCCTATTGCTGGTGAAGAATGTGCCAAAACCAAGCCAACCCTTGCAGGCTCAAGTGTACATGAAGTCGCCTGCCTAAAGCGTCACGTCCTCTAACCCAAAAGCCCCTTAGTTGTTAAGGGGCTTTTTTTAGGAATTTTTTGTAATGGATTATCTAAAACCTACCGATCTCAAAGCCATTTTACATTCCAAACGTGCCAATATCTTTTATTTGGAACATTGCCGTGTCATGCAAAAAGATGGGCGTGTTTTGTATCTGACAGAAAGCAAATACGAAAATCAGTATTACAATATTCC
>JBHBMT010000181.1:0-2702 GCA_041773075.1 Moraxella sp. | reverse complement strand
TTATGGGCTTTAATTGTGGTATTGTAGGCTTACCCAATGTGGGCAAATCCACGGTTTTTAATGCATTGACTAAAGCGGGCATCGCTGCTGAAAACTTTCCTTTTTGTACCAAAGATCCCAACACAGGGGTTGTGCCAGTACCTGACCCACGCCTAAAACAGCTTGCCGAAATCGTAAAACCTGAGCGAGTTATCCCCACCAGCATGGAGTTTGTGGACATCGCAGGGCTTGTGGCAGGGGCAAGTAAGGGCGAGGGTATGGGCAACCAATTTCTTGCCAACATTCGTGAAACAGATGCCATCGCCCATGTGGTACGCTGTTTTGACGATGACAACGTCATTCACGTGGACGGACGCGTCAATCCCCTATCCGATATTGAAACCATCAATACCGAGCTTGCGCTTGCCGACCTTGAAGCGGTAAGCCGTGCCATTATGAATGTCGGCAAAAAAGCCAAAGGCGGCGACAAAGACGCCAAAGCCATGTTAGATGTTTTTAACAAAATTGAACCGTTTTTGGCAGACGGCAAACCTGCTCGCATGGCAAACTTAGACGATGACGAGAAAAAACTCATCAAAAGCTATGGACTTATCACCTTAAAACCTGTGATGTACATCGCCAACGTGTCTGAAGATGGCTTTGAAAATAACCCTTATCTTGACCAAGTGCGTGAATTTGCCAAAACGGACAACGCCATCGTCGTGCCATTGTGCAACCAAATAGAAGCCGAAATCGCCCAGCTTGACGAAGAAGAAAAGGCAGAATTTTTAGAAGGCATGGGAATGAGTGAAGCAGGGCTTGACCGTGTGATCCGAGCAGGCTATGAGCTACTCAATATGCAAACTTATTTCACCGCAGGGGTCAAAGAAGTGCGTGCATGGACAGTCAAAGTTGGCGCAACCGCCCCTGAAGCGGCTGGGGTCATTCATACCGACTTTGAGCGGGGCTTTATTCGTGCCGAAGTGATAAGCTTTGATGATTTTGTAGAATATGGTGGCGAAAAAGGCGCAGCCGCAGCGGGCAAATCTCGCTTAGAAGGTAAAACCTACATCGTCCAAGATGGTGATGTCATGCACTTTAGATTTAATGTGTAAGCAGTTAATTTCAAATGATTTAAAAGGTTTATAAAACATCGTATTTTTTATTTATTGTTCTTGATGTTTATTTACCTTTTAAATTTAGCTTGAACGGAGGAGTATTATGTTGGCACAACCACTGATTGCAGCGATTGATTCTGGCGATTTTATGGCACTAAATACAGCAGAATGCGCCATCATCAAGGCGTATTTTGGATCGGCAACAGACAGTCAGGGTTTTGTCAGCTTTTGGCGAGAGTTATTAAAATCACAGGCGACAGAGGATGAGTATCAAAAAGTGATGATGACCATTAAAGATACCCATGCTTTTGCTAATGACATCCGCCGCCTACTTATCTCAGGCGATGCCAAAGCCAAAGATAATCCTAACATCAAGGCATTGTATTATGAATATTATTATGATGGTGGCGATTATAGTACAGGCAATCTGTTTTTGTGCACACGCTTTGATGAGACGGGCACCGACCAAGGTGACTGGGCAAGTTATTTTGATGAGTTGATTAATGGCATGGTCATCGCCCCCTATTTTGCCTTTGACGATGATTTTAAAATGTCCAATCTGGTTCGTCATATTGCCATGTGGCACAATCATGCGACACTACTGGATGCGGCATTGCAAGTCCTAAAAGACCTACAGCTGAATGTACCTTTTGGCTTTGCCAGTCATGATAACCCCGATGGTATGATTGTTGTGATGCCTTGATGGTTATGAGTGTTTTTATTCACCAACAATCACTGGTGACTCACTTAAATTGTCCTTTTCGACCATCCAAAATTATGATATAATATATCAATTTTACTGCCTTAATTGTTAATAGGTAATGACGATGAAAAAGATTCTTATCCCTACCTTGTTAATCACTCTTGGTCTGACCGCTTGTCAAAAACAAGAAGAAGCGCCAGTTGCTGACACCCAAACAACCCAAACAACTACCACAGAGAGCGCTCCTGCCACCACAACAGAGCCTACAACACAAGCAGACAGCGCACAGCCAGCCACTACTGCAGATGCTCATGCAGGACATGACCATAGTGCAGATGAGCACAATCATGACCATGCTGAAGGCGACAAATATCAGTGTGACAATGGCAAAAGTGTGAGTATTGCCATTCACAATCATGAGGGTGAGATGGAGGCTTATGCCACAATAGACGATGTGGCATATGATTTAATCCAAGAAGGAAATGACTATGTGTCACCAACTGAAAGCTTTGTACAGGGTCAAACAGGCATGAAACTGTCATTGACTGATGGCAAGGCGACCTTTAGTAGCTTGGATGGCGCTACTGTATTGGCAAGTTGTCAAAAATCATGAGAGTGACTGTGACGTAGTATTGCTTTAGTGCCAATAAACTTACCATTGAGCAAACAAATGCGTTAATTTTGTATTTTTTAGTCCCCAAACACTTGCAAGGTGTTTGGGTTTTCGTCATAATATACCAGTTTGATTTTATTGGGCATTTTTGCCTTTTTTCTAAATTTTGTTTAAATCTATTTTTAAGGACAACAACGCTATGACTACTGCAACTGACAAGGCTATTAGCCGTGAACAAAAAAAACGCCAAACACGTCAGGCTTTTTTTAATGCTGTATTGGATTTGTGC
>JBHBMT010000180.1:0-9199 GCA_041773075.1 Moraxella sp. | reverse complement strand
CCGTTTTTGGTGTAAAGTGCCACTACTTTTTGGGGACTGCCAGATTTTAGTGCATCACGATACGCTTGAATCAGCTGTTTGATTTTGGCTTCTTCAAGCGTGATGATACCGCAGCGCCCAAGCATGGTGGCGTGGGCGATAGAGCCTTGTATGTCTTGTTTTGCCATGCGTTTGTCAAAATTCACAGAAGCGGTAAATTCAGCAACAAAGCTGTCGGTGGCTTCACTAAAACGTCCGCCCCACATTTGGGCGGTGGCTTGAGAGTGGCTCATGACTTATCCTTAAATAAAAAAAGCGTGAATGCAACTATGAGAGAAAAAGACGATAAATGAGCAGTATTATACAAGATTGCCCATCAGTTATCACCTGAAGTTTATAATGGGTGGGGTGATGGTAAAATTTTGGCAGATAAGTGGTACCTTTTAAGTCATGCTTAAAGGTCAATTTTTGTCTAAAGTGTCGCTTTTTGGTAATTTTTTGCCACTAACATGAGGCATTTTTTGCCATAAGTGCCATCTACGCGCAGATGTTTTTTGTGATTTTTTAAAGGAAAAAACAGGATGTGATTAATCGGGATAAGATGGCTACAAACACCCAAAAATAGAGCGCTTGACCATAATTTTTTAACAAAAAGAATATAAAAATACACCTATTTATGACCAAAGTTGGCATGATGATTGCATATAACAAATTAGAGACAGCCGACAAAAGCGACAAAAATTGGCACCAAAGGCAAATTAAGTGATTTTGATGCATTTTGTATGTGGTGTTGGGGCATAATATGGTATAAAGGCGTGCAATATCAGTTGCAAACCAAATGATAAGCGCATAGCCAAGAGGATTGAATAATGAAAGTATTTGTTTATGACAAAGAGTTCTTGGTACGTGATCGCCTAGAGCGTATTGTTGGTGAGGCAGGTTACGAGGTGGTCGCACGCGGTGAAACTCTTGATCCGATGACTGTGATTCAAAAGTATCGCCCGCAGATTCTTTTGTTGAGCAAGCAGATGGATAATTTGGAGGCGTTGTGTGCGGCATTAACAAACGCTGCCAACTACCGTCCTGCAATTATTCTGATTGGGGATAAAGATGTATTGGCGGTAGACGTGCTAGGCTTGGGTGCTTCAGCTTATCTGGTCTCTCCTGTGAGCAAAGAGGATTTGTCAGTGGCATTAGCGCGCGTTTGTCAGCCAAACAGCGCTCAAGAAGTAACAGCTCAGCGCAAGCCTAGCAGTCAGGGGCAAGAAAAGCGTGTACGTCAATATATAGCTGCGCGCACGCATCGTGGCGTAGAGCTGATTTCTTTAAATGATGTATATTATTTTAGCGCCGATCAAAAATATGTCAAAGCCCGCCACAAAGGGGGAATGGTCTTGATTGACGAAACTCTAAAAGATTTAGAGCAAGAATTTGCAGGCATTATGTTTAGAATTCATCGTAATGCACTGGTTAATTTAGACTACCTAGATTTGTTAGAATCTGTAGATTCAGGGCAATATCAGGTGCGTTTTCGTGGATTGGACGAAGCTTTGGGGGTATCACGCCGCCACTTACCTGGACTGCGTGAAAAAATCTACAATATTTAATTCAAATTTTTGACTTACCAAACAAGCATTCCCATGGGTGCTTGTTTTTTTAGGTTTTGCATAAATAAGCTAAATATGATTAAATAGGTAGCCAACTATATTATTACATCTTGCCCATCATGAAACAAACATTGACCATCGCCACTCGCCAAAGCCCCTTAGCACTCTGGCAAGCCAATTTTATCAAACAAGAGCTGCTACGTCATTATCCCACATTACAGATTGTCCTGCTTGAAATGGTCACCAAAGGGGATAAAATTTTGGACACCCCTCTTGCTAAAATCGGTGGTAAAGGCTTGTTTGTTAAGGAATTAGAGCAAGCTTTGTACGATGGGCGGGCTGATATTGCAGTGCATTCATTAAAAGATGTGCCCATGGTGTTGCCCAAAGGCTTGATGATTGGTGCCTATTGTAAACGCCATGCACCAACTGATGCCTTTGTTTCTAACGCCTACACACATCTTGATGAGCTGCCTGTAGGGGCGGTTGTGGGTACTTCCAGTCTGCGCCGTGAATGTCAATTGCGTGCCTATCGCCCTGATTTGACCATCCATAGCTTGCGCGGAAATGTTGGCACACGCCTTAGCAAGTTGGACAATCAAGAGTACGATGCAATTATTTTGGCAACCAGTGGCTTACAGCGCCTTGGGCTTGATGCGCGCATTCGTCACGAGCTAGATACCACCATTAGTTTGCCTGCGGTAGGGCAAGGCGCGTTGGCGATTGAGTGTCGTGCAGAAGATGAGGTGCTTGCGTTATTATCTGTCTTGGACGATGAAACCACGCGTTATTGCGTGATGGCTGAGCGCGCTATGAATCGTGCGCTGGAGGGGGGGTGTCAAGTACCAATTGCAGGCTATGCCATACTTGATAATGACAGATTGCAGTTATCAGGACGTGTGGGTACACCTGATGGTAAGCGCCTCTTAAAAGCAGATAAGCACATAGCCTTGCCCCAACAAGACAGATGCAAGACAGCAGAGCAGCTTGGGATAGCAGTGGCGGAGAGTTTGTTGGCGCAAGGGGCAAAGGACATTTTATCTGCGCTTTATCAATCCTAACTCCATCACCACCTAAAACCTCTCATGACATTGGCACGCACCTTATTTATCAATACTAGACCTTGGCGCTATCATGATGATACTGCTTGGCGCGATTATGCAGCACTTGGCATAGAGTATCAGCATATACCACTACTGGATATGACCGCGCGCCCCTTGACAGATACTGACCAGCAACATCTTGATGAGCTAGCAAAAGGCGGCTATCGGCTATTGGTTGTGATTAGCCCAACGGTAGTGGCTTATGCCAAAAAAACGCTTGATGCAGCTTATTGGCAGCGTCTTGCCACTTTGATAGAGTTGGGCATACTAGAGGTGATTGCGGTGGGGGCAGCGACTGCTCGTGCCCTAGAGCAGCTGGGTATTTGGGCGCACACCCCAGCTGTTGCCAACAATGAAGGTATGCTTGCTATGAGGGAGGTAGGTTGCTTGGGCATAGATGACAGGGTGTTGTTTTGGCGAGGTGTTGGCGGTCGGCGCTTGCTGTCAGATACTTTGTGTCAGTATGGGGTGATGGTGCAGGCAATTGAGTGGTATCAGCGTATTATGCCACCTAACCTATTAGATAATATCAGCAAACTCACCCAAAACCATTATAGCACCATGGCGGTACTCATCAGCAGTGAGCTTGCCTTTAACCATTGGCAATACGCCTGCAACGCCCTTGCCATTAAAACAGATGCCTTTGAGTACATTACATTGGGGGAAAGACTAGCTGCGATAGTACGCAGTAGCACCACCAAACCAGCTGTTCATATCATCAATACACTCCATCCTAAGAATCTAATTGACTGTATGCAAAGAATCATTCGTCCAAAGTGATGGTCTTTGTCTTTTGGGGCAGATGTGCTACAATTTGTACGATAACAGAAAAAATGACCTAAGTACGCATGAGCCAGCCTGACATCAATCCCTCTGACAACACCCCTCAAGACGACACCGACCAAGACAAAGCTTTGCGTATTTCTGAACAAAATGCCCAAGCGCGTTTGGTGTTAATTCAGCTACAATGGCTGATTACCATTTTATTGGTGGCAGCCATTTTGTGGCTTGGTAACAATCAGCGCAAGCTTGCCATTGCGGTGGACAGTCGCCTAAAAATCACCGAAGAGCTTAATGCGCGCATGAATGACATGGACGACCGCCTGTTTGCGCTCACGCCTGCGCCCAAATCCAGTGCTGATGCCACAGCAACCGCCCAAAGTGACTTGCAATTATTTACCATTCGCATGGAGGCAGCGCAGCGCCTGTACGACTCGGGGAATTATGAGGCAACAGGTGAAATGCTAAAGACACTGATGTGGCAGCTTGATAATAAGCACATTGCCATTGCCGCCCCCCTAAAAGCCACGCTGATTGCCAGCTTACAAACCGATATTGACCATCTACAAGCCATTCAAAGCCAACCTGATGCGTGGCAAACACATATTATTAAAATGCGTGATATTCAGCAATACTTGCGCAGCTTGGACATTCCGCACGCAGGGGCGCTCACGCGTCCTGAATTAGAATTGCAAAACGCCTCAATGATGCTAAGTCTTGCTATTGGCGCAGGCACATTGCGTGAGCGCGATACCATGACCAGCTATTTGCAGGCAGCACTGGCACACCTTGAGATGCTCAAAAAACTAACCCCAGTCGCCAATATCTCTGCCACTACCAATGAAACAACCAATGAAGGGGCGAATGCTACATCTGACAAGCCATTAACAAGCTTGGACGATGCGATTTTTGCGGTTAATGAGTTGCTTGCAAACACCCCAAAATCTCGCCTGCTGACTAGTATGCGTATGCTCAATCAAGGACAGCAGCCCACACCTCGTCATCAACCAGAAGCCTAATACCATGACCAATCTTAGCCAATACCATCATGCTGCCACCACCAATCCCATACAAGACAGCAGAGTCTCTGCTATGTATGAGGCGATTAAGCAAACAGACAGTCATCCACTGCAAGACTACCAAACTGTCTTTGAGCAAGTGGTGGCGTGGGGGGATATGGATATTTTTCAGCATCTGAATAATGTACGTTATTATGAATATGCCCAGTCGGCGCGTATTGATCATTTGACTCGTCTAAATTTGTTCAAAGAGGGGATTTTTACCATCATTGTTTCTACCTCATGTCAATATCGGCGTTCGGTTGTTTTTCCTGACACCTTATGGATTGGGGTGCGCACAAAGCACGTAGGCAATACCAGTCTTACTCATGAATATTGTTTTTTTAGTACCGCACAGCAAGCAGTAGTTGCCACAGGCGAATCGGTCGTGGTGCAGATGACTGCTGATGGCAAAAAACACCCCTTTAGCGAAGAACAAAAACAGCGGATTCACACCTTCAAAGTAAGCTAATCTTTTGGGCTACCAATGACGCATCAAAAACTTAGTGACTGGATAGCAACCACACGCCCCAAGACATTGCCTGTTGCTGTGGCATCTGTGATGACAGGGTCGGCATTGGCTTATTGGTCTGGATGGTTTGATTGGAAAGTGGCGTTGCTGTGTTTATTAACCACGGTGTTTTTGCAGATACTTTCAAACATTGCCAATGATTATGGCGACCACCATCAAGGCGCTGACACCCAAGAGCGTCTTGGACCGTTGCGCGGTATTCAAAAAGGCAGTATTAGCGCCACAGAACTCAAACAAGCGATGTACGGTTTGGTGGCGATTTGCCTGCTATCTGGCGGTACACTGATTGCACTGGCGTACCGCAGTTTAAGCGATGTGGTGATGTTTGTGGTGTTTGGGGCATTGGCGGTGATAGCAGCAATTACTTATACTGTTGGTCATAAGCCCTATGGCTATCGTGGGCTGGGCGATGTGTCGGTTTGGCTATTTTTTGGGTTGTTGGGTGTGGGTGGAAGCTACTATTTACAAGCACATCAGCTGTCTTGGCTTGTGATGTTGCCTGCAGCATCAACAGGGCTACTGGCAAGCGCTGTTTTAAATATCAATAACTTGCGCGATATTGAGCAAGACAAGGCGGTGGGTAAGTACACCTTGGCAGTGCGATTGGGGGCAACAAAGGCGCGTCTTTATCATTGCGTGCTTGTGGCAGCAGCAATGATGGGGTATGCAATATTTATTGAACTGGTGTATCAGTCGGCATGGCAGTGTTTGGTGGGGCTTTGCTATCCTATGTTGGTGCGACATGCTTATGGCGTGTATCGCAGTCAGGCGCCTACAGAGCTTCGTCCTATGCTTGCCCATATGGCGATGTTGGCATTATTAGCCAATGGATTGTTTAGCTTGGGAATGTATTTGGGCGGAACAGCCAATTAGCGCGTGAGTGTGCGATGTACATTGGATAAGTCAAGTGCATCAACATTGACACCTGTCCACAAGGAAAAGGCAAGTGCTGCTTGAGCAACCAACATACCTAGTCCATCATAGCAAATGGCTCCTTGTGCTCTAAAATGTGCCAAAAACTCTGTCTGCTTGCCATACATCATGTCATAGGCGGTATGGGCGAGGATGTCGGTGCTAGATAGATTTAGGCTTTGATTGGTGGTACCTGCAGAGGTGGCATTGATGATAATATCAAAAGTACCTGTTAAGTTTTGAGCATCTAGGGTGTCAGCGCTCAAGGTTTGATGGGGGTGTGTTTTGTAAGAATCAAAAGCCTCAACCAGCGCTTGAGCTTTGGCAAGGGTGCGATTAAAAATCACAATATTCGCCCCTGCTTGCAATAAGGGTAATAACGCCCCCCGAGTTGCGCCACCTGCGCCCAAAATGGCGATGTTTTGACCATCAAGCGCCACCCCTTTATTAAGCAAGTCCATCACCAAGCCTTGCCCATCGGTATTGTCCCCATAAAGCACGCCTTCTTTGAGTGCCAATGTATTGACTGCGCCTGCTGTACGCGCCCTGTCTGATAGTATGCCTGAATCGGCGCAGAGCGTATATGCCACCTCCTTAAAAGGCAAGGTGACATTTGCGCCTGTACCACCACCACAAAAAAACGCCTGCACCACCGCCACAAAACTGTCCTTATCATTGGGGCAATACTGACGTGCATAGGTCAAAGATGTGCCTGTTTGGCGGGCAAACTCATGATGGATGTCGGGACTTTTACTGTGCGCAATGGGATTGCCAATGACGATACAATGGTGCATGATATGTTAATTGATAAATAAAAATACTTATTGTAAGGCGCTCCAAGAGGATTGGCAAGTATTTTTGGAATTGCAAAAAATCATCACGCAACAAAAAAGCTTATGATATGATGTGTCTATTTTTGGGGTGTGTTGGCATGTTGCACGCCTTAAGAAAAATATCGAATATTGAGGCGTTAATGTACTTTTTTGGTGAAAAATACAAAGTACGCCTTTTGCTGTTGATAGCCTTGCCAATAGGATGATATGGACTTAGAGCCTGCTTATGATTAATTTTTTTTAGGCAAAAATAAGATAAATTGCAAGCTTTTGACATCAAGTCACAAGAGTTGGTGATTTTTGACGCATTTTAATGCAATAACCCACAAAAATATAAAAGCGCAATGAATCATGAATTATGAACAGATTCTTAAGGTTATCACCTAAAAAAAGCGAGCGTTTGGCTAAATTTTTCGCCCAAATTGAAACACCAACACACCCAATCAATTAAAGGTCATGTATGAAATCTACACCCCATAAAAAGTCATCAAAAAAAGAAGATAAAAAGCCTGCCAAGCCACATTTTTATGGAGTGCACGCGGTAAAGGCGCTTTTAAATCGTCGCCCTGAAGAGGCACTGGCGCTATTTGTGCAGGTGCGCGAAGATGGCAAAGAGGCGCATACTGACATTGTGGCATCCGCCAAGCGCTTGGGCGTGAGTGTGCAATACGCACACAAAGATAAACTAGATGATTTGTGTGGTAGTACCCAACATCAAGGCGTGGTTTTGAGCGCCAAATTGCCCACTTATGCAGATGAATCGCTGTTACAGAGTTTGTGCCAAAAACCTGATGTGCTATTTTTGGTGTTGGATCAGATTACAGATGCTCACAATTTTGGGGCGTGTTTGCGCAGTGCGTGCGCGATGGGGGTGGATGCTGTGATTGTTCCCAAAAACAAAAGCGCGCCTATTACCCCAACCGTTGCCAAAGTGTCTGTTGGAGCCAGTGAGGTCATTCCTGTGGTTAGCGTTACCAATTTGGCACGCACAATACAGATGTTAAAAGATGAAGGGGTATTTGTCTTTGGCACAGCTTTGGATGATACCGCCACGCCAGTGCAACACTGTGATTTTGTTGGCAAGGTAGCAATCGTCATGGGGTCGGAGGGCGAGGGTATGCGCAGACTGACTCAACAAAGCTGCGACACCTTGGTATATATTGTGATGGCAGAAACGCCCGACCGCCCACAAAGCCTCAATGTCAGTGTGGCAACAGGGATGGTATTGTACGAAGTGATGCGCCAAAGACAGCAAGGCTTATCATAGGCTGGGCTTGTCAGTTGCCAACAAATGCCTCAATTTGCTCACATAAAATTTGCCACAAGCGAGTCTGCGCGCCCACACTTGCCCATGCGTTGTGCGGGGTAAAAAAGACGCGAGGATGGTTTTTTAGGGCAAGCAACGGATCGCTAGTCAGTGGAGGTTCTTGTTCAAAGACATCACTGGCAAAGCCCAAAATTAGCCCCTCATCTAGCGCCCAAGCCACTGCCTCGGCATCTACCACAGCGCCACGCGCCATATTAATAAGTAAGGGACGTTTTTGCATTTTGGCAAGGGTTTGATGGTTGATAAGATGATGCGTGTCATCGGTCAAGGCGCAATGCAAACTAATCACATCAGCTTGTGCTAGCACGTCATCAAAGGCAGTGTAATCTTCGTTGCGTGGGGGTGTGTTTTGGCGTTCTGCGTACAAGACCTTCATGCCAAAGGCTTTGGCGATGGTACCTACTTGTTTGCCCAAAGTGCCAGCACCAATAATCCCCAAAGTGCGCCCCGATAAATCAAAAATAGGCTCATTGACCAAACAAAATTTACCATCAGCTTGCCATGTACCATCAGTGGTAACGCGGTGATAATACAATCCTGCGCGCATGGCAGTGAGCATCAGCATCAAGGTATGTTCAGGTACACTAACAACAGAATAACCCGCCACATTAAATACTTTGATGCCAAGTGTTTGACAAGCAGATAAATCCACATTGTTTGTACCTGTGGCGGTGATATGAATAAGTTTTAGGTTGGGTAGGCGCATCAAGATGGCTTTGGTGAGTACCACTTTATTGGTAATAATGATGTCAGCATCCATACAGCGCTCAACAATCACATCGTCATCTTGAGGGGTGTGCCCATAGGTTGTAAAGTGACTTATGTTAGGCGGCGCGGGTAGGTCAATAGAAAAAGTATCTTTGTCCAAAAAGACAGCTTTCATAGAATCATTCCTAATCAGGTGGCAGAAGGGTTGTTGTCCTGTTTTAACCGCTGAATTTACAATCCAAGTGCAACAAAAAAAGAAGTACTCATCAACTAGAATATAATTTTGTTTCCACACAAAAACCACTTCCAAATGATGAGTACTTCCTACCGACATCTTACAATAAACGAGCGAGAAAAGAT
>JBHBMT010000179.1:0-9771 GCA_041773075.1 Moraxella sp. | reverse complement strand
CATCGCCATTGACGCAAACAGCCCCATCGGTCAATCCGACAAAGCAGGGGTAAAAGATGTGATTTTGGAAGCTGCCGTAACCACCATTCAAGACTTGGAAGACTCGGTTGCTGCCGTGGACGCTGAAGAAAAAGTGGAAGGCTATCGCAACTGGCTTGGGCTGATGAAGGGCGACTTGACTGAAACTTTGGAGAAAAACGGCAAAACCATCACCCGTGCTTTAAATGCCGACCGCACTTACACTGACCTAAACGGACAAACCCAAACCCTGCATGGGCGTTCGGTCATGCTACTGCGTAACGTGGGGCATTTGATGACCAACCCTGCCATTTTGGTAAACGGCGAAGAGATTTTTGAAGGCATTATGGACGCACTGATTACGCCCATGCTGACCGCCATTGACATTCGTGGCGAAAACAGCTTGCGTAACTCTCGCACAGGTTCTATGTATATCGTTAAGCCAAAAATGCACGGCTCAGAAGAAGTGGCGTTTGCGGTGGAGCTGTTTGAGCGTGCCGAAAAAGCCATTGGCTTGCCTGATAAGTGCCTAAAAGTCGGTATCATGGACGAAGAGCGCAGAACGTCTGCCAACCTAAAAAACTGCATTGAAAAAGCCAAAGACCGCACCATCTTTATTAACACAGGCTTTATGGACAGAACGGGTGATGAAATTCATACCGCCATGGAAGCAGGGGCGTTCGTCAAAAAAGGCGAAATCAAAGCACAAACGTGGTTTGGGGTGTATGAAGAGCGTAACGTGGCGATTGGTTTGCAAGCGGGCTTGCGTGGTAAGGCGCAAATCGGTAAAGGTATGTGGCCAAAACCTGATGAGCTTGCCGAAATGTACCGCACCAAGATTGAGCACCCACAAGCAGGCGCAAGCTGTGCATGGGTACCTAGTCCATCGGGCGCAGTCATTCATGCCATGCACTATCACAAATGCAGTGTACTAGAGCGCCAAGACGCATTGCGCAGTGTGCCAGCGCCTGACCTTGATAAGCTTTTGACTTTGCCACTTGCCCCAAATACCGACTGGAGCGAAGAAGAAAAAGTGCGTGAACTGGAAAACAACTGCCAAGGTATCCTAGGTTATGTGGTGCGTTGGGTGGATTTGGGTGTGGGCTGTTCAAAAGTGCCTGACATCAATAACGTGGGCTTGATGGAAGACCGTGCGACTTTGCGTATCTCAAGCCAACACGTTGCTAACTGGCTTCGTCATGGCATTGTAACCGCCGAACAAGTACAAGATGTGCTAAAACGCATGGCAAAAGTCGTGGACGAACAAAACGCCAACGATCCCGACTATCGCCCAATGTCAGCCGACTTTGAAAGTAGTATTGCGTTTAAGGCGGCGTCTGATTTGATTTTTAAAGGGGCGACTCAGCCATCTGGCTATACCGAGCCACTATTGCACGCAGCCCGTTTAAAACTTAAGGGGTATCAAGGCGATTAATCAGCTTTGATTGATAAATAAAACAAAACCCCAAACTGTAATGGTTTGGGGTTTTTATAGTCACTTTTTGCGATGGTTGGTTTTTTTGTTTTGGTTTTTCTTATTTTAAGAGTGCTAGGTGGTTGATAATAGTCCAATACTTTATTACAACCGCCTGCTTTGTGGTACAATAAGATGACCACAATGTGAGTATGCCTTTGTTTGATTGGAGGATTTTCTGATGAAAAAGACGACCGTACGATTGGTATCCGCCATTGCCCTGATAATGGCGGTGAGTGCCTGTGATAGGCAGGATAAGGCAGAGGATAGTGGTCAAAGCCAAACGCCCACCGCCACACAAGAGCAAGCGCTCACTTCTGCCCCAGCTCCCCAAACGCCCCCAAGCACCCCATCAGCTTTGCTTGCAGAAGATGATGCGCAGATGGGTAAAGGGGTCAATGGCGAACTGCCTGAGCCTGTCTATACTTATGAAGGCATTTTGTCCCAAGCCAAAGGCATCATTCCATCTGGCAATGTCTATTTGAACAATTACGCAAAAGATATTCACGATAATAAAGCGTTGTGGCGACAAGCCGTCATTCCAGAGCTACGAAAAATCGGCAAAGTCCCTGACAATCTTGATGAGGCAGGCATAGACAGGCTGTTTCGCCAATTTTTGTACTTGTCAGGTTCAAAATATCTGCCTGTGGAGGAAATTGACAAATTTTCTTATGTGGTCTTTAAAAACGATATGACCGACCCTTTTACGGGCAGAAAATTGCAAGAAGATGTCCAAATCAATCTTGAAATTGTCCTAGATGCCAGCGGTTCTATGAAAAAAATGATAGGCGATAAAACCATGATGGATATTGCCAAAGAGTCTATCAATGAGCTGATTGCCAATCTGCCCCAAAATAGCAAGGTTGCCCTACGAGTATTCGGACACAAGGGCAACAACCAAGCCGATGGCAAGGAAGCTTCCTGTGCGGGCAATGAGCTGATTGCCCCCTTAGAGCCACTAGACAAAGCCAAAATTCAGACGGCATTGGCAGGTGTTGCGCCAACAGGTTGGACTTCGATAGCCAAGTCCATAGAGCAGGGCAGTCAGGATTTGCAGGGGCTGACGGACGAAAAAAACCTAAACATTCTCTACATCATCACCGATGGCATAGAGACCTGCGGTGGCGACCCCCTTTCTGTGGCAAGGCAGTTTAAAAACAATCATCAAGACATCGTGCTTGGCATTATTGGCTTTAATGTGGACAGTGCCCAAAACGCCGTCCTACAAAAAATCGCAGATGAAGCAGGGGGTAGATACAGCTCAGTCTATGACAGCACCCATCTGGTTGCTGAACTCTTAAAAATCCACGAGCTTGCCTATGCAGAATATGAGTGGGTAACGCTAGATGAAAAGCTGTTAAACCAGATTATACAAAATCACAAATCGTCGCTTTCTTGGCAAAGTTCAGCACAAGCGGTGGCGACATCAGAAACCAATGATTTAAGCGATTTATTGCACGTGGCGACCATTGATGCAAGCACAGGTATGCCTGACCCGATTATTGACTTTGGTGGTAATGTCTCAAAAGCCATTGACAGAATGAAAAATGAAAGACACGACAAAATCAAAGCCATCTATGATGCAGAGATAAAAAAACGGGAGCAGCAATCAGCAGATTACCTGTTGTCGCTACACAGCCGTATGGGCGAACAGGTGGCTTTGATAGAAGTTAGGAGTATTTTTAATCCTTATAGCAAATACCATAAGGATTATCAGGAAATACGAAAATAGGGATTAAAGCTCTTGCTAATATGCTTATATTGCCTGTGGACTTTTTTAGAATCTGTCTGTTAAAATCAGGTGTTTTATCTCATTTTAAAGGCAAATAAAGTGGGGTGTACCCTAAAAAATCGGCTTTTTTGATAGAGCTGATTTTTTTAAATGATCTTATGCTCCACCAAATTCCTTAGAGTCTGTTCATGATTAATTTTTTTTAAACCAAAACCAAACTCACCTTATAGCACCACAAGGTCATCACTAAAGTTATCATCAACAAGCTGTCCATTGCACAGCACCGAATACATCATACAATTAAGCTTGCGTTTTGTTGGTGTGGGGTTTTGGTAAGGTATTTTAACAAAATAAAGTCCATATTTTAAATCTAGATTGAAAAATTAGTCATGATATAATAAAAGTGCTTGTTCTTTTGAGGTGATCTTATGAAAAAATATGTGTCTTTATTTTTACTATTGGTTCCTGTGGCAATGTATGCAGGTACGGTGGACAGTGCTTCTAAATTTAAAAAGAATTTAAAAGGTTATCCTGTGCAAGCGGTGGTGGAGCAGTGGGGAGAGCCTAATATCGCCAAAGAAAAACGAGGTGATAAAATGGTTTATGGCTGGAAAAGCTGTTATGAAACAGGGATTATCAAAAGCCAGTGTAGTTATGGCAGCTGTGACAGTTGGAAAGAAGTCAAATGTTGTACCCAAAGCGTGGTGGTGGACAGCAATAATATCATTCAGGATTTTAATCAAGGCGGTGATGCCAACGCAAGATGCTATAGCCATCTAGATTATGGGCGTATTCACCAATACCAAAAAACCTATGATACCATGTATGGCAAAATCGGTTTGTTAGGCGCTAGTGCCAATGCCAAATACGCCGAAAGTATGTCAGGCAATACCAATGTGGACAAAAGCATCGTAGATAAAATTCATGAAGAAAACTGCCAAGGCAAATGTATCAAGACCATTGAATTTAAAAATACCTGTGTGGCTATCGCTCGCCCCAATCCTAGTGACAAACATATTAGTGAATATGTTGTTGCCAAAGACAAGGATATCAATACTGCTGTCAATAAGGCACTAGAGCAATGCAATAAAAAAGCAAGTAAGCAAGGCAAAAGCTGTATCGCGCTCACATGGAATGATGAAGGCACTCTAAGTAGCAAGGCGATGTGTGCCATTCCTTGAGGTTTGAGAATAACCAAAAAAATGGGGCGTTTATACGTCCTATTTTTTATGTTGGCTGTATCACTTATTAAGCTGATAAGAAAAATAGGCACCAAATTTTGGCTCATCTAATGGCTAAAGATTTTTGTTAAAGTGTCCAATTTAGCCTAAAAAATTGCGTATAATACTCCACTTTTCTACAAAATCAAAGGTGTGATATGAGTACGTTAAATCCTCGTCAAGAAGAAGCCATGCGCCATGTTCATGGGGCGCTTTTGGTGCTTGCTGGTGCAGGGTCGGGCAAGACATCAGTCATTACGCGTAAAATCGCCCATTTGATTGAAAATTGCCATATCCCAGCTGAGCGCATTACCGCCATGACATTCACCAACAAGGCAGCGCGCGAAATGAAAGAGCGCGTAAAAAAACTATTAAGCGCTGACAAAGTGCGTGGCTTGACGGTATCTACCTTTCACCAATTCGGCTTGCAATTTTTGCGTTATGAACTCATGCACACCCCATTAAAGGGCAATTTTTCTATTATGGATGCGGATGACTCCAAACGCCTATTGATGGAGCTGATGCAAAAAGACAATTTAAGTGGTGCAGAGAGTCGCGAATTTTCAGGCAAAGCCATCAAAATGATTTCTGATTGGAAAAATGATTTGATTGCACCAGAATCTGCCTTAGAAACCTTAGAAGACCCAGAAGAGGCAATGTTTGCGCACTTGTACGCCCTATATGAGCGCCATTTGCGCGCGTATAATGCAGTGGATTTTGATGATTTGATTGTGATGCCTGTCAAAATTTTAAAAGAAAATGAAGAGGTGCGCAAAAAATGGCAAAATCGCATTCGTTATTTGTTGGTGGACGAGTACCAAGATACCAATACTGCCCAATATGAGTTAATCAAACTCATTGTTGGGACGATGGCGCGTTTTACGGTGGTGGGGGATGATGACCAGTCTATTTATGCGTGGCGAGGTGCCAAACCTGAAAATATGGCGCTACTTCAGCGTGATTTCCCCAAATTAACAGTGATTAAGCTTGAGCAAAACTATCGTTCCACCAATCGGATTTTGGGTGCTGCTAATGCGGTAATTACCAATAATGAACATTTGTTTGAAAAGAAACTATGGTCACAAAAAGGGCATGGCGAGATGATTCGGGTCATCAGTAGCCCTGATGATTTGGCAGAAGCCGAACGCATTGCCAAAGAAATCGTGACGCATCGATTGCGTCATCAGCGCCAATGGGAGGATTACGCGGTATTGTATCGTAGCAATTTTCAGGCGCGTGTTCTTGAGGCTGAACTGCGTCAGTTGCAGGTACCTTATAAATTATCAGGTGGGACATCATTTTTTGCGCGTGCTGAAATTAAAGATGTGATGGGGTATTTGCGTGTGATTTTAAATCCTGATGATGATGCGGCATTTTTGCGCATTATCAACACGCCTAAGCGCGGCATTGGTTCGGCGACGCTAGAAAAGTTAGGCTTGCTTGCTCAAGAATATGGCATTTCACTGCTGGCAGCGTGTGCGCACAGTGGCTTAAAAACAGCTGTGGGTGGTAAAGCAGCAGGGACGCTTGGGCATTTTGCCGAATTTATTGAGCATTATACGCGCGAATTGTATGACAATTCCGACCCTATGCCTTTGGTGCGTCAGATGATGATTGAAACAGGGTATATTGATTTTATTAAAGAAGATGCCAAAACACCTCAACAAGAAAAAACTCGCCTTGATAATATTGAGTCATTATATACCAGTATTGCCACTTTGATTGAGCGTGCTGAAGAGGATGAGGATAAGACCATTGATGCAGTGATTCGTAAAATGATGCTGCTTGATATGCTAGAGCAGCAACAAGAAGAGGAGAATACCAATAAGGTAAACTTAATGACATTGCACGCCGCCAAGGGACTTGAGTTTAATTTTGTTTATATCATTGGGGTGGAAGAAGACATCTTGCCACACAAAAACTCGGTGCTATCAGAGATGGTGGAGGAGGAGCGCCGCTTGATGTATGTGGGTATTACTCGCGCAAGAGAAGAGCTGACATTATCTTTTGCCAAAAAACGGCGTATGGGTAAAGATTTTAAAGAAACAACCCCATCACGCTTTTTGGATGAAATTCCCCATGACCATCTGGACTATCCTAGTAAGCAAATGACCAAACAAGACCCTAAACAGGTGGCAAATAATTATTTGGCAAATATTCAAGAAATGCTAAAGCAGCGGCAAAATAAATAAAACTACAGTGGGTGTCTAACCAGTCTTGCCATTGGGGTGGTAGGGTGGGGGTCATGGTTTGTTATTAATTAAAAATTGAGATTATTGGTAAATTGTAGCGTGTTTTTGCCAATTAGACAATGCCATGCTTAATTAAATTGGATTGATTATAATATTGGATAATTTTTAAAATTTTACGGATTTCAAGAAGTTTTATACTATGCTCCATATATGCCCAATCAGGTTTGTGATTGGGTGTGATAGGCAGTAGGATTTTTTGTTTATTCATTCTTTGAGCATTGAATTTATAGCCATATTGATATTTTTGTTTTTGTTGTAAAATGGCTGTTTTTAAAAATAGATAAACCCAAGCATTGGCATGGGATTTATCTTTTAATTCCAAGCGTTTGACATCATCAGAAAAAAGACAAGTATAAGGGTGATAAAATCCATATCCAACACTACCATTATAATTGATACCCAAAATATTTTTATCCAAACTGGTATTATAATTACCTGCAAAAGCGGTAATGCCATTATCAAATTCGGTCGCTCCAATAAATGGAACATCACCATTAACCATATCTTGTTTGGTTAAACGTACACCTGATTTAATAAAAAACACTTGACTTAAACTAAATTCCGCCCATAATCTTTGTGCTGTGCTGTGCTGTGAATGACTATCATTTAAATGTTGCAAAATGGCTTGAATTTTATCATGTTCAATAGATTTGATATATGCTTCCATAAATTGCCAATCAGGATTACCTTGTTCATCAATGGGTAATCTTAAAATCTCATTATTTAAACGGCTTTGATTACGTTTATAACCAAAATTATATTTTCCACGCACCATATCGGCAATGGTTGTAATAAATAATCCACTATATTCTGTTAAATTTTCATTATAACCTACAGAAATATCTTGTGTTGCAATAAAATCTTCTTTTTTGTAAATAGAATATCCCATTGCACCTTCACCATTTCGGATAAAGGCGATGGCATTACCACGATAAATTAGATTTGGATAAGGTTTTACATAGTCCAATACGCCATTATTGCGATTGGTTGCACCAATATAATTGATACCACCATTTTCGCATTTATCTAAATGATTTAATCCTTTTGATGGTTTATTTTCAAAAGAAAAAAGTTCTTCAATTTTAAAATTAGCCCATTTTTTAATATAGGTTTTACCCCCCCCTATTTGATTATTAATTAAACAACCTAATAATTTATTTTGATAATAATCCACGATTTCTTGAATTTTTTCTTGTTCAAGTTGTTTGATATAATCTTCCATAAATTGCCAATCAGGATTGCCTTGATGATTTATAGGTAAAATAATTTTTTCTCGTTTAATTCTCTTATCATTGATTTCACGATTAAAAGAATATTTATCTTTAATTCTTTGAATTTGATTTGCTAAAAAAAGATAAATATATTTATTTGGTTGTTTTAAAATTAGGGCAGTAACATGGTCGCTTGCCACAAACTCATAGTTTTGAAAAAATGTTGAACCAACACTACCGCTATTTGCCAAGGTCAAGCAATGGTTAAATTTGCGTACATTGTCATTATTTGATATAAAGTTATCCACACCATTATTTGCAGATGATGAAGAAATGTACGGGGTTGCACCGCATTTTTGATTTTCTTTTGTTAATCTTTTTCCACGCTGAATTTTTGAGAATATTTCGGAGAAATAAAATTCTTTCCACTCTCTATCTGCTAAACTTAATTTAGTCATCTTTATTTTCTCCCAAGCCAAATAAATAACCACGACCATGTGTAATCATATTTACTTCAAAGGTTAAATAATCGGCAATGGTTTTTTCAAAATCTGCCTGTGTTGGAATTTCATCATTAAAATAATAAAATGAATGTAGCCATTCGTCATCTTCTTCAATGGTCGTTTCTACACAAAACTTTGTGGGTGCAATAATTTCATCACGCCATACATTGAGCAAATGCTCCTTTTTATCTTTGGCAGATTCGGTTTCAATCAAGCCTTTATGCTTTTGTACTTCAAAGCCATCGTCTTCAAAATTGATAAACTTGACCATCTTTTCTTTGTCATGTGGCACACCTGCGGTAAATACAGCAATACAAGGGTTTGTCCCTACACCATAAAACGTATTTTTATTGAGCGTAATCACTCCTTCTAGGGTATGATGTTTTAAAATATTGGCTTTGATGGCTTGCTCTTCTTTGGTTTTGCCTGTCATAGATGATTGCGGAACAATCACAACAACTTTGCCATCAGCCGTAACAGAGTTTAATAAATGTTCAGTAAAGGCAATTTCATATAAATTAGGATTTTGTTTTGAGCCTTGAGAGTAGGGCGGATTCATCATGCCAATATTACAACCCTTAAGCTGTAATTGGGCAGGATTTTGTTTTAAAAAATCTTCTTGGTCTAAATTACTTTTACCATCACCACGCAAAATCATATTAGTAGTCGCAATGGTAAACATATACGGCTGTAATTCAATGCCATGTAATTGATTTTTACGAATATTATCTTGCTCTTTTTGATTTTTAGCTTTTTGGAGCATATAATGCATACCTGCAATCAAAAATCCAGCGGTACCACAACAAGGGTCAAGGATATAATCATCAGCAGATAAATCAACCAATTCGCAAAAAATTTCGGTAATATGCTTAGGCGTGAGTACAATCCCAAGAGTTTGCCCATCACCACCTGAATAAGACATAAATTCCCCATAAAACCGCCCTAAATAATCTTCGGCAGATTGGGTGTATTTGATATTTTGATAAATATGTTTGTATAAAAACTCAGTATAATGTTTTAGTGGCGTTTTATTTAAGGTTTGATTAATTTCATTAATAATTTTGGTATCTTTAATAACTGAAAATTGATTGAGTAATTTATCTTTTTTGACTTCAGGAGAAACTTTAACACGTTTTAAATGAGTTTCAATCGCTTTATAAATTTTATCACCATCAGTAGTAATATCATCACCAACTAAATCATCAATGGAAAAGTTTTTATATTCCATTTCCCTTAAGGCTAATAAAATACCAGAAACTAATAATGGCTTATCTTTATCTTGAATACTACCATAATTGCGTAAATCTTCATGCAATTCTTTGGCGTCTTTTAAGATTTCAGCGGTGGTTTTCTCTTGTGGT
>JBHBMT010000178.1:0-23203 GCA_041773075.1 Moraxella sp. | reverse complement strand
GGTGATACCGCCTTTAATACCAATGGTTTCACCCAATTGACGCTTGATGGCATCGCCAGCAGTTGCGGTTTGGTCGTTTGCACCAAAGTTTAAGCCTTTAGCAATTTCAGCGGCGTTATTTGCAATAGCTGTAGCATTATTGGCAACATTTTGATTGGTTGTATACAACTGACTACCGTTGATAGCATCTTTAGAGGTAGACGACACATCACCATTAGCTACATTGGTGATTTTATCTCCGCCCACATCTAAGCCATTAGCTGTAGAAGTTAAAACAGTGTTATTGGTTGAGTTACCTAACTTAATTTGAGTAAACTCTACTTCATCTTTAGTAGCAATGCTAACTTGGTTGGCGGTATGGGTAACTTTGATATTTTTCCCTGCATCCACTGTGACAGTTTCGCCATTTTGAATTTTGTCATTGGTTACACTTGTTGATTCGCCACCACCTGCATGGCTGGCTGCCAAGGTAAAACCTGCTGCTTTTAATTGAGCCACGTTTACCGCATCGGTGTCATTTGTACCTGCGGCAACGCTGGTGATTTGACGAGTAACAGTGGTGCCATTACCAACAGAAACCGCAGCATGGGTGGCTTTCCACACACCGGCAGAAGCGGTAGCATCTTTAGCAGATAATGGGTCTGTACCTGTTTGACCTGCAGCAACATTTGCCACACTGTTAGAACCTAGAGCTACGCCATGATCAACTGTTACTTGAGCACCGTTACCAATGGCAACCGCCTGTACTTGAGTTGCTTGTGTTCCACGACCAATGGCGATGGAGTGACTACTGTCTTTTGCACCATCAACCCCAGCCTTCGCATCAGAACCAATCGCAATATCATTGCCAGTATAGGTTGTGCTGGCTCGACCAATGGCAACTGAGCTGGCACCATTTGCAGTCGCTGATGAACCAACTGCTAAGCTAGTTGCAGCGACTGCTGTTGCGTTGCTACCGATAGCGGTGGCGTAATTGACTTCAGCAGCCGTCGCATTTGAACCAATCGCTGTGCCACCCAATCCTAAAGCTTGTGTTTGATAACCAATTGCAACAGACTGATTGCCAGATGCTTTGGCAATACGATTAGTAGTTGTCAACGTTGAACCAGAGCCCATAACAAAAGAATTGTTACCACTGGCTTCAGTATTCAAACCAATCGCAATAGATGAAATACCACTGGCTTTGGCATTCTCACTGATTGCTACCGTAGCTGTATTACTTGCCGCAGCTTTGGTACCAATTGCCACCGCTTCAATTTTGCTTGCAGCAGCGTCTTTACCTATAGCCACTGCACGGTAAGCGGTCGCACTGGCGCCCACGCCTGCAGCCAAAGCATCTGCTGCGGTCGCACCATCATTGTTGTAGTTAGCCGCTGTGCTGTCTGAATTTTTTACACTGTAGAAATGCGTTTGACCGTCTTTTAATTCTTTAGCCACAGCATATAACTGACTGCCATTGATGGCATCGGTTGAAGTAGCTGACACCACACCTGCCGCTACGTTTTGGATTTGACGCTCTGCACCTGCACTGCCCACAGACACCACGCCATTAGCAAGGACAGGTTTACCTGCCACATTCGCATCTTGTGTACCATTTAGCGTATAGTTACCTGTATTAATTCCAGATGCTGATGAACTATCACCCAAAATTACCGAGTTGGCTAAGGTTTGGGTAACATCATTACCAATGACAAATGTATCATTTGTAGTAATTGTGTTGTCATTCCCCAAAGAATAGCTACCTGTACCACTGACTGTACTGGGGTCGCCGATGGCACCTGAGCCTTCTCCACTAACTACGTTGCCTGTACCAATAGAGATGGTGTTGATGGCATTAGCTTGAGCACCATTACCAATAGCAATGGCATTATTTTTGGTCGCTTGAGCATTTGTACCTATAGAAACAGTATCATTGGCGGTTAAACGAGCACTAGCTGATGTGCCAGATCCTGCACCCTTACCAAAGGCAACATTATTATTACCATTGACATATTGCCCTGCTTGATAGCCTGACGCAACATTATAAGCCCCTAATGTGCCTTGACCTGCTTGCCAACCCACAGAGACTTGGCCTTGGTTATTGGCTGCTTGTGAACCCGCCTCTACGCCAATCAAAACCGTATTATTACCTTGGGGGGTGGTTAAATGTGCTTTACCTGCATTTGCACCAATGGCGATATTACCTGTACCCGTTGCATTGGCTTTGATACCGATTGCGACAGCGTTATCTTTAGTGGCATTTGATTCATTACCAATCACCACCACACTTTGAGCCGTACCACTGCTATCAGTCCCCATGACAACAGCGCTGGTACCTGTCGCAGTAGTGCCCTTGCCCACTGCAATCGCCCCCGCACCGCCATTGGCAGTTGCGGTATTACCAATAGCAATAGAATTTTCTGTGCTTGCCGTTGTGCTCACACCAACCGCCACCGAAGTAGCACCTGAAGCAGTGGTTCTTTGGGTTGCACCATTATCTGTTGCGGCACTGATGGCAATAGCCCCAGTTGCACCGGCAGTACTGGATACAGCGGTGGTTGCCCCCGCCCCTACCGCTGTAGAGCCAAAGCCTACGGCACTGGTGGTGCTGCCTAATGCCGTAGCATGACGACCTGTTGCCAAGCTATTATAACCCACTGCAGTGGTAAATGGATTGGTGGTTGCTCGAGCGCTACTGGTGTTATTACCTGAACCACCAATAGCAACTGAATAATTAGCTGTAGCCTGTGCATTAGAACCCTGAGCAACAGCATAGTCAGCGTTTGCGTTTGTGTTGGTACCTATGGCGGTAGCAGAAAGTCCCGTGGCTTGCGTACGGTTGCCCACAGCCACTGCACTGCTTTTTGTTGCCAAAGCTCTATCACCGATTGCCACCACATTGTTGGCAGAAATACCCCCTGTAGCCTTAAGAATTTCTTTGTTGGCAATCAAGCCATTGGCATAGGTACCAATCACAACACTGGCTTCACTCTTCATGCTCTCGCCTGCGCCTGTACCCATGGCAATGTTGTTTTGTGGATTAACCGCCGTTCTTAACGCCCCATCACCAATGGCGATATTACGTCCTTCTCCTGTGGTGCTTGGTGTTGTGTTTAATCCAGCTTCTCTACCAATGGAAATATCCCATTGTGCATTTGCTTGCGCAGTATTACCAATAGCCACAGATGAGTTCGCTTTGGCTTGTGCACTATTACCCAAAGCAATGGCAGCGGTACCAGCTGCCTGTGACGCACGACCAACCGCCACATTGCTTTCACCATTACTGGTTGCCTCCAAACCCATTACCACCGACTTGGGTGTGTTACCTGTATTGGTTGCACTGGTGGTAGCATCACCACAAATCACGCTTTGTGTTGTGGTGTCAAAAAAACAAGTCTTGTCATCTGCCCCGATAGTATCAGCACCTGTAACCGCATACGCCACCTGCCCACTAATTATCAGTGATGCCGATGCCAAAGCAGTGTAAACAAATCGCGCACCTGTTCCTGCAGATGCTGATGATACCACGCCTGTGCGTGATGACTTGGTATGCGACTTCGCTGTCTCCTGCACCGCCGTCCAAGTGTTGGTTGCTTTATTCCAAATGACACGATAAATCTTATTCATAACACCCTCAAATCATAGGTTGTAAAAAGTATGTCTAGTGACATACTGACAGAATCATTTCTGCAAAAGATATGCCAAAGTCATATTTTACGCGATTCTTAATCTTCTGCAAGCAATTATCTTATAAACCTTTCAAACTTTTGTATATTTTTTGCAAGCATATAGCCTACACACGTTCTGACATAGTATGGCACTACCCATGTCAAAAAATGACACTCATCCGCCAAAATAGTCCGTTTATCTTTGTGTACCCAAATTTTAAACTACTCTTGAATCAGCAGCATCATCACAAGCGACCACACAAACGCCACCAGCCCAAGTGCAAATGTCATCAATAGACTTGCACCCATACCAATCCACCACTTTGCCAATATGGGTGCCAACAGCTGCGCCCCTGCATAGATGGTGATAAGTACTGCCGACAGCTTTACCCCTTGGGTTGGTTGAAGGGCGCGAGCGTAACGTTGGGTGCACATCACCGACCCCAAAAATCCACCACCCACACCCACAGCGCACACAAACAATCCCCAACTATTTGGCGATATTAATAATGCCAACACCCCCAAAGCCTGCACACCATAGCTGGCAAGAATGGCACGTCTATCACCGATGGTAGCGCCAAGTTTGTTCCAAAAAGAGGTCGTCAAAACACAAGCAGTTGCCACCGCCATCCAAATATGCGCATTGAGCGGCTCATTTGCGTCTAATTGATATGCCAACGTAGGCAAAAAAGTCATTGGCAAAATATATCCAAACCCTGCACCCAAATATGCCAAAAACAGCAAGGTACTACTTTTGTCAAATAAGGGCGTGTCGCCATGCGCATTTTTTGTGACAGGCAATGATACTTGTATGGTCGCCAAACGATACATCGCAAACGCACCCAACATCACCGACAACGCCGCCACAGGTATCCAGCGCCCTACACCACTAAACTGCGCAGCGGTTGCGCTCACCAAAAATCCACTTAGCACAAGCCCTGCTGATACTCCAAAATAAACAAGCCCGCTCAAATGAGCCTTGTTACGCGCATGAAGCCACTCAAGCATCAGCGCTGGCGCAAGCACAAACACCGCGCCATTACTGATACCATTCACCAAACGCAGCATAAGCACCACCCAGAAGTCAGCACTAAAGCACTGTCCAATAGTGGTGATGATATTTAGCATAAGCATAATCAGCAGCATTTTTTTAAACAGCTTAGGGGTTGCACTTACCACTGCCAATAACGCGCCAATCAAATATCCTAAATAATTGACACTTGCCAAATCAGTTGCCTGAGACAGATTAAAGACACCCTCTTGAATAAAATATGGCATCAACGGTGTAAAAATAAAACGCCCCAAAATATGCACCACCACCAACGCCATAACAACCGCAGTGATATTCAACCAAACTTCCCTTGGTGCTGTCTGCATAACCCTCTCCATAAAAAACCACTTAGGTATTATAGCCTAAGTGGTTTTTGTGATGTTAGGAGATGTTGATATTTCATGCAAATTGAAACATCAATACACCCCATTTAGAATTAAGCAGAAGTAATACCTGTCATATCCACAGGGTCATCTCCGCTATTGGTTTGTTTGTCGCCATTGCGTGCTTTTTCTAACTTGGCAAAATAGGCTTCGTCAATATCTCCCGTCACATACTTACCATCAAACACCGAACAATCAAACTGACGCACTGTAGAGTATTTGGTATCGCTTACCGCCTCAATCAAATCCTCCAAATCCTGAAAAATCAAACGATCAGCGCCAATGATTTTGCGCACCTCTTCTTCATCACGGTCGTGACTAATCAATTCGCCCCGTGTTGGCATATCAATACCATATACATTAGGGAAGCGCACAGGCGGTGCAGCACTGGCAAAAAAGACATTTTTTGCGCCTGCATCTCGCGCCATCTGAATGATCTCATGACAAGTCGTACCTCGCACGATAGAATCGTCCACCAAAAGGACGTTTTTACCACGAAACTCCAATGGCACAGCATTTAATTTTTGGCGCACTGATTTTTTGCGCAGTGCCTGCCCTGGCATAATAAAGGTACGTCCAACATAGCGATTTTTATTAAATCCTTCACGATATTTGACATTTAATCGCGATGCCAATTCTAGCGCTGATGTGCGCGAGGTATCAGGAATTGGAATCACCACATCAATGCCGTGGTCTTCACCCCATGTTTTGATAATGCGCTGTGCCAATTTGTCACCCATGCGCATTCTAGCACGATAAACCGAAATATTATCCATAATCGCATCAGGGCGTGCAAAATAGACATATTCAAAAATACACGGCGTATAAGCGCTACTGACCACACACTGATGCAAATGCAGATTATGATTCATATCCACATACAGTGCCTCACCAGGGGCAATATCGCGCACCACCTCAAAGCCTAGTGCCGTCAAAGCAATGGATTCTGAAGCAACCATATATTCCATGCCTTGCTGAGTTTTACGCTGACCATAAATCAATGGACGGATGCCATTAGGGTCACGAAACGCAATCAATCCATGTCCTGTAATCATCGCCACAACACCATACCCGCCAACACAGCGGCGATACACTGCTTTGATGGCATCAAAAATATCTTCAGGGCTTAGTTTTGGGGTTTTAAAATTTTGTAACTCGTGTGCCAAAATATTAAGCAAAACTTCAGAATCAGAATCGGTATTTAGATGGCGGCGGTCTTGTTCGTACAGTTGTTTTGCCAAAATATCTGCATTGGTTAAGTTGCCGTTATGTGCCAATGCCACACCATAAGGAGAATTGACATATAAAGGTTGAGCTTCGGCGGTGCTTGAGGTGCCTGCTGTAGGGTAGCGCACATGCCCAATGCCCATATTTCCCACCAACCGTAGCATATGCTTGCTCAAAAAGACATCGCGTACCATGCCATTATCTTTACGCAGATACAAACGCCCCTTATCCAAGGTAACAATCCCTGCCGCATCCTGACCACGATGCTGAAGCATGGTCAAGCCATCATAAATCATTTGATTGACAGGTTCAAAAGCTGCAATACCAATCACACCACACATAATAAACCACCCATTTTGGTTAAAAACTTGCAAAACCCACTTACTGTGGGTTTGTGTTATTCTATTTTGGACTGATAAATCCCTTGTTGATAAAAAAATGCCAAAGAACATGGCTGATATCTTAGAACTTGTTTATAATTCATTGCAATCTATCTCATTTTTGCCTAAAAAATTAATCATAAACAGGCTCTTAAACAAGTTGCAAACCACCTTAATGGTTATATCACAACTCAACAAAATATTATCAACATAACTTATTTGATGTCAGCTTGATGTGCTGCGCCATTATAAGTGCTTACCAACCCACTGATTTAATAGATTAACTCATTCATTTCGCCTAAATAAGCTTACTTAGGACGCCCTGACATCTCACAACACTCATTATGACTTAGTAGCAACTTAAAAATAAAACAGCGTTTTTGCATTAAAAATAGCAAATACAAAATGTTGGGGTGTCCTAATAAAATTCAAGCAGCTAAGCAAAATTAATGGGCAAAATTAATGGGCAAGATTATCACAACTAAGGCTGATTCATTTCTTCCCATACACTGCCCACACTTTCCATGACCAGCGTTTTTGCCATAGGTGCAAAGGGCAACAAACTTTGTGCCAAAGGCGACTCTTGCCATATCTGCATCCGCACCAGCAATGGCGCAACAAAGCTCAATACCACCAGTATTTTTAATGCGCCTAGCGCCACCCCCAGCACCGCTCCTGCCAGCTTATCTACCACATCAAGCTTGAGCGCCTTTAAGGTCTTGGCGCACAAATACACCACACACTGCAAAACAATAATTACCACCAAAAACAGCGCCAAAAATCCCAATGCCAACTGCAAAGTATGGTTTTGAGTGATGCCTGCCATCATTGGTGCGACATTGTCTGCAAAGCGAGTAGCCACCACCAGTCCAACAAGCCATGCCACCAATGACATCGCCGTACGCACCGCCCCTTGGTGAAAGCCACGCCACAGCCCAATCAAGAGCATCGCCATAATCGCAATATCTAATACGCTCAAGACTCGCCTCTACTCTAGCATGTCTTGATAATTGGCGATGGCTTGAATACAAGACTGCACCAACTTAGGACCTTGATAAATCAGCCCTGAATAAATTTGCACTGCTTTTGCACCTGCTTTAAGCTTATTGACAGCAATACCGCCTCCATCAATGCCACCCACACCAATCAAATCCACCTTGCCCGACAAGCGCTCAGCAAACTGCGCTAGTACCCGTGTGCTCTTGTGACTAATAGGTCTGCCCGACAATCCACCCGCCTCTTGACTTTCAGGGTAGTCCTCCACGCCCGTGCGTGACAAAGTGGTATTGGTTGCAATCAAACCATCAATATCAAAATCAACAACTGTGCGAGCAATATCATCAATCTGCCATTCTTCTAAATCAGGGGCAATTTTTAGGGCAATGGGCACATAAAAACCATAGTCATTCACAAGACGGACATGACATTCTTTGATACCTGCTAATAACACACTTAAGGCATCACCACTTTGTAAATCGCGCAGATTTTTGGTATTAGGACTTGAGATGTTGATGGTGATATAACTGGCATAAGGATACACACGCTCAAGACAATACACATAGTCATCTAGCGCACTTTCCACAGGCGTGACGGCGTTTTTGCCAATATTAATTCCTAGCACCCCTTGAAATTTGGCGCGTTTGACATTGTCAATCAGCTTATCCACACCTTCATTATTAAAGCCCATACGATTGATAATTGCGCCAGCTTCCTTGATACGAAACAAACGTGGCTTATCATTGCCCGCTTGTGGCTTTGGCGTGATGGTACCAATCTCAATAAAGCCAAACCCAAGCTCTGCTAAGGCATCAATATAAGCGCCATTTTTGTCCAATCCTGCCGCCAACCCAACAGGATTGGGCAGGCTAATGCCCATGCAAGTTGTGGGGATTGCTTGATTGGCATAGGCAAAACCAAGTAGATGGGCGCGATTGGCAGTATCTAGTAATTTCAAGGTAAATTCATGTGCTTGCTCTGGATTCATCGCAAACAACACAGGGCGCAACAAAGAATAGGACATGGTTTGTCAAGGAAATAAAAAGACAAAAGATAAGCTCTATTATAGCATAATTTATAAGCTGAATAAGGATTTTGTTGGGCATTAATTTGAAGTTAGCACCCAATCCTAAAAGCCCTATATGCTATGGATGATGCCCAAAAATATTGTTTTAGCGTACCACCACTTGTGCTGCAATACTGCCTGACTCGGTTTTTTGTAGCATCAACTCTTGGATAAGATAGCCATCTTGTTCTAGCTGTGCAAGCATGGCGCTCACATTGGCACCATCTTGCTCAAGGGTAATTCTTGCCTGCTCTGCTTCAACCACCACTTCAGCTGTCACGCCCAGTTCAGACAACCTCTGATTGAGCGCCTGAATGTCTTTGCGCGACTGGGTTATATAAGGTGCTTGATTGTGTAGCCACAAATAATCCTCTAACGCTTTGGTATAATTTTGCTCTTGCGTTTTGGCAAACTGATGAGCGCCATCCACCAACAAATATCCGCCTACTGCCACAAAAAACACCACCAAGACCAACAACGCTGTACGGTCTTTTGATGATAGAGCTTGCCACTTTTGAGATAAGGGCGACATAAAAGAGAGTTTTGACATAGTTATTGTGAGGGCTGTTGAATTAAAATGGTCAAGTCACTACCTGCCTCGTGTGTGACTGCTTGGACTTGCGCCCCTAGCTGCTTAAGTGCGTCTTGTGCTGCGCTTGTATCAATAAGGCTTGTTTGTGCGGTAATTTGCCAAGCATCTTGCTGCTGTGTGATATGCACACGCTCCAATCCTCCTAATTGGCGTAATTGTGCCAAAATCGCATCAGGCACCTGTTGGGCTTGGGTGTGCTGCAAATAAGGCATTGCCTGTGCTTTTAGGCTGGTGCGTGCATTTGGCGCGTGACCAAACCACGCTTGATACTGCTCATGACTGGTATGCACCAGCTGGGTTGTGGCATATTGATAATAATATCCTGTCGCCACATCAAAAGAGATTTTTAAAAGCAGTGCCAATATCAAAAGCCCTATCACAGGCTTGAGTGATAACTGACGTGAAGGCGGTGCAGTCAAGAAATTAAGGGCATGACTTTGAGGGGATTCCACCACAGACAGCACACTAGGGGGTGTGATGCTGATATGCTCTTGTTGCGCCCACTGTGTTAATGCTGCATCCTCGTTATTTTCTATGTTCGTCACCACAGGTGTGAGTGCCGTTGGTGCAAACGTGGTTAATAAAGACAGCGACGCCACAGAGGTGCCAAACCCTTTCGCCAAGCGTATCATTGGTAAAGCAGCCTCTGCGCAAATCGCCAAAGGCGCTTGGGGGTCACCCTCCAAAGTCATCGCCTCTGGCATAGGGATGGGTAGTAGCAAAAAATCAGGCAGTATCGCCGCCACTTCTACAAACAAGCTGGCACTTTGCTGCCACATCTGTATATCGCCCAAACTCAGCGCGTACAAGTAGGGAAATTCCACTTTCTCTTCATAACGCACCACTAGGTCTTGTACAGGACTTAAGGCAATAGGCTCAAAGACATACTGAATGCCCGATTCGCCTAATTTTTTTAGATGGCGCGCGCTCACACTGCTACGTTCTACCAAGATGTGATGACTAGGAACATATAAACACACAAAAGGCTTGGTGCCAACCAGCTCAATCAGCGCCTGCCAACCATCCACGCCACGCCATTGCCCCTGATAATAAAAAGTCAGTGCATGACGCTTTGCTCCTAGCCAAACATGTACCACATCGCCCTTTGTCTTTGCCATCATTTTGCCTTAATCCATTGACGCCCTAGGCACAAAAGACGTTACTTGTACCGCCATATCTGCACCAATAACCCCCTCATAAACACGCGCTTCTGCCAATGCAAAAGGGGCAGGTGCCTGCCCTGTAAGAATACTGGCTATCTTGGCAATGATGGGCATATGACACACAATCGCCACCACACCCTCTTGAATAATCAGCTCATCATCAATCAGTGTGGCTAATGTTGTCACCGCTGCCAATGCATTATCATCAGGGGTAATGCCATCACAAATGCTGACAGATGCGTTTGTTTGGGTGAGTGCTTCTAGAGTGTCGCTGATAACCTCTTGGGTTTGTCTAGCACGATGATATGGACTGACAATATACTGATCAATTTTTTGTTGCTCTGCCAACCATTGACCCGTCAATTGCGCCTGTTGTTTGCCCAATGCTGACAAATTACGCTCACTATCAGGGTGGGTATAAGCGCCTGCATCACCGTGACGAACCAAGATTATCTTCATTACACACCCCCATCTGTTATGGTTATTTTGCTTGGTGCGTCTTTGAGTGTATCATTGATTTGTTCATGCAATAGCTCATTTTTGGCATCATGAGGCATCACAAACTCCACATCACTTCTAAAACCTGTCTCCATCAAGTTTAACGCCACGCCGAGCGCCGCCTTATCCTCATACAGCACCGCATACAAAGCATGGGTAATTGGCATATAAATCCCCAAACGGATTGCCCATTCATGCACTTGTGCGATGGTATTCACCCCTTCAGCAGTTTCCCCTAATTTTTTGACTGCCGCCTCTACTGTCATACCCTTGCCTAATAACACACCGATGCGATAATTACGACTTAGAGTAGAATTACACGTTGCATACAAATCACCAACCCCTGACAAGCCCAAAAATGTCAAAGGATTGGCACCTGTTGCCACGCCAAATCGGCTCATCTCTGCCAAAGCACGAGTAAGTAGCATGGCTTTGGTATTTTCGCCCACTTCATAAGCAGACGCCATTCCCATTGCTACAGCGTAGATGTTTTTTAGCGCACCTCCAAGCTCCACGCCCTTGACATCATCACTGGCAAATACCCGAAAAAAGCCACTATGTAGTGCTGTTTGTACCGCATGGCGCAGGCGCTCCGATTCACTGGCGATGACGGTCGCAGAAGGCATATTATCCATAATCTCAAGCGCCAAATTAGGACCGCTCATCACCCCAAAGACCACCTCTGGCAGCTCTTCTTTGATGATGTCACTCATCAGTGCACAGCTGCCTTTTTCAATCCCTTTAGTCAGTGACACCACCGCTTGCCCTGTCATCAATGGTGCAATGCTTTGCAGCAATTCACGCACCGCCAAGCTTGGCACAGATACAAAAATAATGTCTTTATCTTTGATGGCGCTTTTTAAATCATAACTAAATTGCAAGCGCTCATCTAGGCGATGATTGGGTAAATATTTTTTGTTGATACGGCTTTTTTGCATGGCTTTGACCATACTTTTGTCACGCACCCAAAGCGTGGTTTGACAGCCATTACGCGCTGATAAATTCGCCATCGCCGTCCCAAAACTTCCTCCACCCAAAAACGCCAAGCGCAGTGGCGCACTAGGATTGATGATGGTTTTATCCCCCATAATGGTAGGGTCAATGGGATTTTTTGGTTTTTTTAAGCCTGCCAAACTGGCAATATTGGCGATGTTTGCCAATATTGTGCCATCTTCTACCGCATTTTCTACAGCTTGTCTGCCTTGGTGTGCCACTTCTACTAGCTTTTTGACGGTTTGATTGGCACTTGCTTTGGGTAATTTCATGGTCGTATCTCTTGCTAGGGTGTATTGACATGTCAATTTGAGTGAAAATTAGGGCGTCCTGACATTTTGTATTTGCCATTAAACTCAAGAAAAACACAGCGTTTCAAGGAAAATTGCGCCATTGATATTGAAATACCAACAAGCAATTTGACAAAGAAAACGAAGAGTTAGCCCCGCTTTTTAACAAACAGGCAAGGCAAAAACGCTATGTTTTTTCTATGTTAGTGCTAAATTATTCATAGTGTTATGGAGTGTCAGGATGTCCTAGCTAAGTTGCTAGCCTTTTTTGGGCGATAGACGCAAGTCAATATAATACTATTGACAAGGTTATCAACAACAAAAGGCACAGGTTTATTTTTCACCAAAAGCTCATTTAACGCTTTAACATCCAACATTTTTTCTTAAGGCGCGTGAAATGTCAACACACCCTAATTGGATAGGGTTAGCGATAAGTCACATAGGCGCTTAATTCTACTGTATCACGTTTGGGCATGACTACCTCGCTACTGCCCACATACACAAACCCTGCCAACTCCTCATCTTGTGCCAATTGAAAAAATCTTTGAATAACAGCATGATTCATCAAAGCACCAGAACGCCAAATACTTTGGTAGCCTTGCGCCAGCAGCCCCAATAATAAATTTTGTACTGATGCACCCATAGATAGCACTTGTTCTGATTTTGGCACTTTGTCATGATACTTATAGCTGATAATACAGCCAATAATCACTGGCGCACGATTGGGCATTGCCAAAAATTTTGCCACATCCGCTTCACCTAACACCTCTCCTTGTATGCTCGCATCTTCTTGGGCTGCTTCAAGTAATGCTTGTCCAAAGGCTGCTTTAGTTTCCTCACTGACAAGCACCACAAAACGCCACGGCGTTAGTTGTTTGTGGTCTGGTGCAGTCATCGCAAGGGCAATGGCTTGATTAATTTCTTCGGTGCTTGGGGCAGGTGTGGTCAATTTGCCAATACTACGGCGACTGGCAATAAAATCAAACACAGCTTGCTTGGACATTGTCAATGTATCACTCATCGTATTTTCCTTAAAATAATTGTTACTATAATTTATATCTCTAAGCGGTGAGGCTGGGTGAGGTAGTCTTCTGATTGCATCTCAAGCAAGCGCGAGCGTGTGCGCTCAATTTCAAACGCCAATTTTTCGCCTTGATACAATTCCAAAATCGGCTGCTCGGCGCGCACCAACAATTTGACACGGCGGTCATAAAACTCATCAACCAAAAAAATAAAGCGGTTGGACGCATTCACCATCACATCCGACAACGCAGGGACATTATCCACCATCACTGTGCTAAAATCATTGGCAAGCTCAATAAAATCACTGGCAGAACGAGGCTGCATACACAATTCTCTAAACTCCGCCAAGAGCATGGTTTCTGTGCGCTTGATGACTTTAAGTTCGCGACCATTAACCTCAAGTGGCTCTTCGCTCACCACTTGATTGCCTGCCAATTGATTAAAGCGCTGAAGCAACCAGTCATCCGTATCAGCAGACAGTGGGGACAAATACAGCTTTGCTTGTTTTAATAAACGCAAACGATAATCCACCCCCGCATCAATATTCATCACCACAACATGTGCTTTGACCTGTTCAATGGCGGGCAAAAAGCGGTTGCGATGAATACCGTTTTTGTACAAGCCATCAGGCTCAATATTTGATGTTGCCACCAAAACCACCCCTTTGGCAAATAACATCGTAAACAAATCGCCCAAAATCATGGCATCAGACACATTGGACACAAAAAACTCATCAAAACAGATGACTTTGGCTTTGTCAAAAATAATTTGAGCCACTTTTTGCAAAGGATCGGTTTGTCCTTGTAATTTTACAAGCTCTGTTTGTACATATTTCATAAAATGATGAAAATGCATACGCATCTTGCGCTCAATGGGCAAGCTGTCATAAAACATATCCATCATCCATGTTTTGCCGCGCCCTACACCACCCCACATATACAAGCCCTTGATAGGTTCATGACGCTTTAAAAAACCAAAAAACCCTTTGCTGGCATTTTCTGCCTTAATCAGCTGATGATAAACACCGTCTAAGTAAGTCATAGCTTGACGCTGAATATCATCTTGACTAAATTCGCCTGTTGCCAAGGCTGCTTCGTATCGCTGCAATGGAGAAAGTGTGCTCATAGTTTTCCTTATCTTATTATTTAGGTGTATAACTTATTTAGGTGTATCATTCACCCTAAAAACGCCAAATTCAAACAAACTTACGTCTTAAAAACCCATCTGTCATCCCAATTAACTATTGCAGCGCCTCATCTAGCAAAAGTATTGCTTGTTTTAAGGCGGATAATTGACCATGAAAAAAGTGTCCCACACCCGCCAATACTTTGCTTGGCATGGCATGTGCTTGTGCAAACTCTGCCATCACTGACGGAGATACCAGTGTATCATTATCCCCATAAATGATAAAGCTTTTGTGCATTGGTAAGCGCAATTGACTGGTATCATGACGCTCAACAGAAGGGGCAATCAGTGCCAACCGCTCTACCGTCCATTTAGGCATACAAACATCAATATAGGCTGCTAGCCGACACGCCAAAAACCCTCCAAAAGAAAATCCACCCAGCCACAGCGTCCGAATGTCTGTTTGTTCAGATAGCCAATTTAGCACGCACACAGCATCCAAAAACTCACCCTCACCTGCTGTTGCCACCCCACTTGAAGCACCCACACCGCGAGAATTATAACGCACCACATCCATGCCCCTATCCCGACAATATCGCCACAATGTATCAACCACCTTATTGTCCATAGTGCCGCCATCTACAGGGTTGGGGTGAAATAACAGTGCCACCTGATTGGCAGGTTTGTGCTGATGTAGCCACTCTACCTGTAATTTTGGGGAAGTGTCATCGCCTTGTACCAAGTGTGGTGCCTCAATCAACAAGCGCCAAGAGTCATACTTTGATGAATTAACATGGGATATAAAAGTAGTTGACATAGCACAACACAAAAAACAGGTTAACAAAAGCATATTATTATAACACAGCCTGCCTTTAACGCAGCGTTTCGTTTTGGTAGGTATTAGTATCTTAAAATAATACTTTGTAGTTTAAGTTGATATCCTAAGCATACTCCACGCACTTAGCATTTATAGCCATTGATGTTTAAACTGTAACAACAAATTTACAACCAATGCACATCAATAAGAAACCACCACACCCCCTATAATTTGATACAATTTCAAAATCCGCTCAAAACCTCGTATAAGGAGTACTAATGAATAAACCCAAATCCATAACAACCCTTGTTGGTGCGCTTACCGCCTCTGTGCTATTAAGCGCTTGCCAAAGCACCAGCACCGCACCTGTGATTACTCGTGCTGATGCCACCTACGAAACCACAGGGCTTGGCAAAACCAAAACCGATGCCCAACGTGATGCACTTGCCGCCGCAAAAAAACAATGCGGCACGCGCAATCCTGTCATACTCAAAGACACCACAAAATACAATGGTATTGTTGATGAGCGTACAGGACGCTTAATTGAACAAGGCGCTGCAGTTGCTGGTGCTGTTTTGGGTACAGGTGTGCCCAATCTTAGTCGTGATGACGATTATGAATATACCATCAGCTTTAGATGTGAAAAATAAATCGCCCACCAGTTAAGATATTGCCCACTAGGGTATGTTGATGTGTCAATTTGAGTGAGGAATCCAGACAAATTGTCCGCCTTTTTAGGTAATAAACATAGCCAATAGTTTAGGCAATAAACATAGCCAATAGTATCTTATTGACAAGGCTATCAACAACAAAAAGCAAGCGCTGGTTTATTTTTCACCAAAAGCACGTTTAAAGCCTGAACATTCAACATTGTTTTCTTAAGGCGTGTGACATATCAATGCACCCTAGGATACTGCCAATCGTCATTTTTTACCCTTTGGCAGTATCTTACTTTAAAAAACACACAAAAGCCATCCATCCCACAGAGCATCCCTTCCCACAAAAAAACCAAGCCCCACCTTCACCATCCATTCTAGCGCGCTTATCATTCACCCCCTCCCACAGTCCATGCCCTTAATATTTTTTTAATTCATTTACAATGCGTTAGCTATATTTTTATCAAATTTTGCATCAAAATATTACACTTGTATTAATACTGTGCTACCATATCGCCAAGACAAATCGCATGATTTTACTTTTCTGCATGACAACAATTAAGTGGTACATTTGTAGTTTTTGCGGCATTTGTACACTTAAGCATTTGTTTTTTATCTTTAGTCAGTCTGCATACAAGGAGAAGTCATGCTTGCGACTTTAGGATTATTGATTGTTTTTGGGTTCATGGTACTTATCATGACCAAAAAAGCGTCGCCATTTATTGCGTTGGTCTTGGTACCGTTATTGGTGGCGATTGTTGCTGGGGCGATGAATATCGGCGGCATTGAAGTGAGTAAGATCGCCAAATACGCCATCGCAGGTATCGTCAGCAACGAAGAACTTGGCATTAAAGGCGTGGCTGGCACTGCCGTCATGCTACTATTTGCCATTTTGTATTTTGGCTTAATGCTTAGTGCGGGGCTATTTTCGCCACTGAGTAACTGGATTATCCGCCGTGTCAAAGGCGACCCGATGAAAGTGCTGATTGGTACGGCGATTTTGGCGCTGTTTGTGTCGGTGGACGGCGATGGTTCAACCACAACACTGGTGGTGTGTTCGGCGATGATTCCGATTTATAAGCGTCTAAACATGAAAATGATGGACTTAGCGGTACTGATTATCCTTGCCAACTCCATCATGAACCTACTGCCTTGGGGCGGCCCAACGGCTCGTATCATTACCGCCTTACACGTTGATGAAGGGGCGCTACTGCGTGCCATCTTGCCAGGTATGGTGCTGGCGTCCATTTGGGTGGTGGTGGTTGCCTTTATTCGTGGGGTGTCTGAACGCAAACGTTTGGGTATTGTCAATCTAAGCGACAGCGACATTGAACAAATGCTCACCAAACAAGACGAAGAAGAAAAAGCCCTAGCCCGCCCACACCTGCTTTGGGTGAACTTTTTCTTGACCGCAATTTTGATGGTGATTTTGATTTTTGGTGGCACTTGGGTGATTCCAAAAGTCAGCTCGGCACTGATTTTCCTTGTGGGGATTGCCATCGCCTTTGTCATCAACTACCCCAAACCTTCCGACCAACGTCTTATCATTGAAAAATACGGCTCATCGGCGGTGCAAGTCATCTTTATGGTGCTGGCAGCGGGCGTCTTTATGGGCATTTTGGGCGGTACGGGCATGAGTAATGCCATGGGCGAAGCGCTTGCCACTTGGATTCCTGAACGTTTTGGGGCGCATTGGCCGCTGATTGTGGCGTTGGTGTCTGTACCGGGGACGTTTGTACTAAGTAACGATGCTTTTTATTTGGGCGTGTTACCTGTCCTAAATCAAGTGGGTATCGCTTATGGTTTTACACCGATGGACATCGCCATCGCTTCTACCGCAGGGCAAGCGTTCCACTTATTAAGTCCGTTGGTTGGGTTTATTTATCTCTTGCTACAACTGACTGGCGTGGACATGGGCAAATGGCAAATTGAATCTGCCAAATGGGGCATTGGGATTTTTGTGCTGTTTTTGCTCGGTATGTTTACGGTGGGTGGCGTGCCGTTTTAGCTTATCAATGTATTCTAAAAAACCCAAGTTTATACCTTGGGTTTTTTTATGTATTTATAGATGAGCGCTTAAGATACTTTACTACAAAACATGTGTTTATGCACAGGTATCACTTGCCAAGAGCGCAAGTTCTGATACCACAAATTGTCGCACATCATTTAACATAGTGGTATCAAAATTATGAATAAACGCCACCGCCAATCGGCGACTTGGGTCACAAAACGCCACCGAGCCATTGTAGCCCATATGTCCATAAGCACTAGGCGCCTCTTGGGCACTAAACAGACGATGAAACCCCAACCGCCATCGCATATCTGCTGGCATGACTGCATCAAACCCTGATTGAGCAGGAATGCGTAGCTTGTCTAATACCGTTTTATCAATCACTACCCTATCTTGCCAAATCCCTTCATTGGCATGCATGGCATACATCACCGCCAGCGCGCGACTGCTAGATATGCCATTTGCTGCTGGGATGGGCGCACCAAGTAGGTGCTTATCATGATAATTTAGGGGGGTTTTGCCATCAAATAACAAAGCATTTTTGTAATTTGCCATCACCATTTTTGAGGTGTCAAAATACAAGCGATTAATGGTTGCTGTCGTCAGCTCTCCTGCGGGCACGCCTGCTGTTTTTTGCCACAATGCTGACACGGGCAGTCCATTTAAAAATGCTTTAGTCTCAGGGCTATCAGGCTTTAAGGTGGGTTTTTTGCGTTCAGCTTCTCCAAAAAACAACCGATATGGTAGGGCGATGTCATCTAGTTTTTGTGCTGGCAACCCAAAATACATCTCTCCTGTCACCCCCAAAGGGTCTGTTAGGTAGGTTTCTAGCGCCTGCTGCAAAGGCAGTTGTGTGACTTTTTCTACAACCGCTCCCAAAATCCATCCTGATACCAATGCACTATAAGCACTGGTATACACAGTATCACCCTGTTTAATGGGCGTATCAATGGGCATATCAGCAATCTTCTTGCACATCGCCTGCCAGTCTGCCGCTTCTTCTGGCGCACTCATCACCTTGGTAATATTAAACAGTCCTGCACGATGTCTTAAGACATCTTCAAGTGTAATTGCCTGCTTACCATTTGCACCAAAAGCCTGCCAATACGTACTAATTGGCTTATCGTATGCCAACAGTCCTTGCGAAACCAATACCGCAATCAGTGTTGCCATCACCCCTTTGCCAATAGAAAAATTCACTGACAACGTTGTTGGCGTCCAAACATTTTGCGCATTGGCTTGCCCAAAAGCGGTATTTACCACACACTGCCCATCCTGAAAAATAGTCAGCGCACCACCACAAGGCGAATCATCAAATACCAACTTAGGCAATATGTCATCAAACCTACTAAATTCAACCATCTTACTTACCAAACCTCTAGCTTAACATGATAGCACCAGCCTAACACCAGCCTAATATCGCTAAAATCCCTATAACGCCACCAACTCACCCACCACGTGTACTTTGTCGCCTTTGTCATCATAAAGCGCAATATCATAGCCTTGCTGATGATGATTGGCAACCAACTTGACAGCAGATGGTAAAAACACAGGGGACTTAAATGTTACCTCCATGCGATAGCGTTCAGGCAACGGAGCGTGCTGTACAAGGCTTGATACTATCATTGCCTTTGTCCACATACCATGAGCAATGGCGCGTGGGAATCCAAAGGCGCGCGCTGACAGCGGATGCAAGTGAATCAAATTAAAATCCCCCGACACAAATGCATAACGCCGCCCTATATCTTCAGGCACTTCAAACACTTTAATAAAGCTGTCGTCACAAGGTGTGGTAGGTGCTAGGGTGGTTTCTTTTTCTACTTTGTCTTCTTTGGGGCGCTTTTGTCGCGACAAATAAGTAGACACCCCTTGCCACACCAGTACATCCTCTATCTTAACCTCTGTAATAAAATCAAATTGCTGACCCTTACTATGAGCGCGCAAATTACCCAAGCGTACTGACAATTGTACCTCTTCGCTATCATAAATTGGGCGATATTGTGTCACACTGTTAAATAAATGCACCAAACCAAGCATCGCAAAAGGAAAGTCAGGCTTTGCCATCATATTCATTTGCAATGTTTGTGACACCACCGCAAAATAAGTTGCAGGCACTCGCCCATCTTTGATAAAGCCACATACCTTGCGATAATCATTAAGATTATCTTCATCAATCATAAAATTAGGTACACAATAAATATGGGTTGGCAGCTCATCAGCCGCAATGGTCTTGTCGCGGGTAGGCACTAGGCTTTTTATGATATTGGCATAGGTTGTGTGCATTTTTGGCAATTCTTTAAATTGCTGCACACGGTGTTTTGTTTCGTTCTCGTCTTGAGTGTATTGATTCTCATCAAACGCATTTGACATAAGATTACCTTAAATTTCATGATGATAACTGATGGCTAATAAGACAATATCATGCCAGCCATCAATCATCGTTATAACATAAGTCGGTTTTTTGGGGCGCGTTAATAGCTCATGATGACATGACTTTATAACACACCTCAGCCTCACTTAAGCACCCAAAAGGCTCTGTCCGCACACACGCACTACATTACCATTGATGGCAGCCGATGTTGGTGCCAGTAGCCACGCTATCGTCTCTGCCACGTCCACAGGCTCGCCTCCTTGACTCATGGAGTTCATGCGTCGCCCTGCTTCTCTGATGGCAAAAGGAATGGCAGCAGTCATTTTGGTCTCAATAAATCCAGGAGCCACTGCATTGATGGTACGTCCTGTTCCCGCCAGCAGTTTGGCGCTTGCTTTGGTCAAGCCAATCACGCCTGCTTTACTGGTGGCATAGTTGGTTTGTCCTAAGTTTCCAGCAATACCTGAAATAGATGACACGCAAACAATGCGCGCATCAGCACTTAACCCATTGTTTTGCAGTAAATAAGTATTGATAGCGCTGATGGATTTTAGGTTGATTGCCATCACCAGATCCCATTGTTCAGAGCTCATTTTGGCAAGGGTTTTATCTTGGGTAATACCTGCATTATGCACCACTCCATCTAGCACGCCCACTGTCTGTATGATGGTTTGCGCAGCTTTTGGGTCGGTAATATCCAAGCTAAGCGCTTGCCCTCCCAGCTCTTTTGCCACTTTTTGTAGCTCCTCTGCTTGCGATGCAATATCCAAGCACACCACCATTGCCCCTTCACGCGCCAAGACTGTTGCAATCGCTCGCCCAATCCCTCGCGCCGCTCCTGTGACCAATATTTTTTTGGTTGCCAAGCTTTTTGTGGTAGTCGTGGCTGTGGCGGCGTGTGGTGTCTTGGTATCGTTGGTTAGACTAATGGCTTGACCTGAGACATAAGCGGATTTTGGCGACATAAAAAAGTTCAATGTCGATGGCAAATGCGCCTCTAGCCCTTGTTTTACATAAATAATGTTCGCACTAATGCCTTGTTTAAACTCTTTGGCAACCGACTTTACAAACCCTACTAGCGCCTGCTGTGCCAATGCAAACTCCACATCATCGCCTGTGCAACAATCAGGGCGCGCTAATACAATCACCCGACCTGATGCCTTAATACGCCGAGCCAAAGGTGCAAAAAACTCATACACCTGCTTTAAATCATCACTGCCCTTAAGGTTTGTGGCATCAAAAATGACCACCTTAAACCGACTATTGTCGTTGGCTAATTTTTCATCAAGACTGGTCAATACCCCAGAAAATCCAGCAATAGCACCCGCCCCCAAAGCATCCGCCACAAGCTGCTTATTTGTTGCAAGATGTGCGTGCAGATGATTAAGATGCTCTACCACCACTTGTGCAACAGCATGATTGTCCCCAGCCCCATGCACGCCAATCCCAAGCGCCACTTCTCCTGTCAAAATCGGCTGTCCTACCTCATAGCGCTCTAATGCCACAGGGGTTGGCAATCCTAAATTTTTAGCAATTTTTTTGCCCAAGTTTGATTGCACTAATTCACCATAACGGTCGCTCATGTCATCACCTTTTGTTATTAACTCACAAGGCTGTCAGTCTAGCATATTTTATCCACGATAGAAACCAAGACCCCCAAAACGCAACATTCTTTTACATCAAAAGTAAGAATCTGTATTCACAACATGACGCTGTAAAATTTTGTTTAACATTAAAGAGCTAAAGTTTGCTTTTGCATGAAAAGTGGTTAAATCTTGCTTTTCTACGCCAAAAGCTTAGCCGATAGAATGACTATCAGCTTGCGTTTTTTCCTTGAAAATCTGGCAATTTATCTCGTTTTTCATTGCAAAAACGTTATGAATACAGGTTCCAAAACAAATGTACAACTTGCGCCCTTAAAATAACCATGTTACCCTATCACCAACAAAACAGGTTGTTTATTAACTGGTCACATTAAGGAATTTTCTATGAGTATTCAAAAAGTCGCCATCATTGGTGCCAATCGCATTCCTTTTGCTCGCTCCAATGGTGCTTATAGTGATGCCAGCAATATTGATATGCTAAGCGCTGCCCTAGAGGGGCTGGTCACTCGTTTTGAGCTGGCAAACAAAGACATCGGAGAGGTGGTAGCAGGAACGGTGCTAAAGCACAGCCGTGATTTAAACTTAACTCGCGAAGCCGTGCTCAATACCACTCTTGCACCCACCACGCCTTGTTATGACTTGTCGCAAGCTTGTGGTACAGGGCTACAAGCGGTGTTTGCTGTTGCCAATAAAATCGCTCTTGGTCATATTGACAGTGGCATTGCAGGGGGCACCGACACCACCAGCGATGCGCCGATTGCTCTAGGTGACGGCTTAAGAAAGCCTTTGTTGCGCCTAGGGGTTGCCAAAACCACCAAAGACCGCCTATCCGCACTAACCAGTCTAAACCCAAAACACTTACTTGCCTTTCCTCAAAATGGCGAACCAAGGACTGGATTGTCTATGGGCGAGCATCAAGCCATCACTACCCTAGAATGGCAAATTGGTCGCGAAGCTCAAGATGAACTTGCCTATACCAGTCATCACCGTTTGGCTGCCGCTTATGATGCTGGTTTTTTTGATGATTTAATCACACCCTACAAAGGCTTAAGCCGCGATAATAACTTGCGTGGGGACACCAGTATGGAAAAACTTGCCAAACTTGCGCCTGTTTTTGGCAAAAAACGCCCAAACCCCACCATGACAGCAGGCAACTCCACACCGCTTACTGATGGCGCTTCTTGTGTGTTATTGGGTAGCGACAGATGGGCAGCTGCCAATGGCTATAGCCCTCTTGCGTATCTGACGCATCAAGCCACTGCTGCGGTAGATTTTGTTGGCAAAACAGGCGCGCCAGAAGGCTTATTGAT
>JBHBMT010000177.1:0-5627 GCA_041773075.1 Moraxella sp. | reverse complement strand
CCACTTATCAGCCCAAACTGCTGTAATGCTAGGCGAGTATCTGTTGATTGAGCAAGTGTGTCATCCCTTGTTTGGTGGATGTCGCTATCCGCTTTATCAGCTTTTTTATCAATATTATCTAAAGAATTCAAAAACCCATGCAGACGATTAACTCGCGCTTGATACAAGGTAAAATCTTCATAAAATAAGCGGAAAAATGACAAAGCACGCATCAAGCGGTTGAACGACTGCACTGTCTGATGCACATCACCAAGCTTGATTTGTCCTGCAAAAAATCTCGGCGCTTGTAGCATAATCGGCAATAGCATCGCAAACTGCGTCACGCCTGTATTAAAGCCACCCAAGCCAAGCGAGCGTTTGATGATTGCCCAGCGGTTGTCAATGATGGCACGAAAATACGCCGTCAGACTTCGCTTTTCTTGGCGTTCACCTTGATAAAAAGCGATGCTCTCGGCATGGTCACGCACTCGCACCAGTGCATAACGATAGTCGCCATGACGATGCTCTTTTTCAAAATTCAGACGAATCAGCGGTCGCCCAATCCACACCGAAATGACGGTGGCGGTGATGATAAATCCATACACCAAAAACACCACACCCTTTGGAATCTCAATGCCTGCAAGCACCAGCACGCCTGATAAGCCCCACAAAATGATGGTAAACTCAATCGATGACAAGATGGCGTTCAGCACCCCACGCACCATCTCAAGCGTATCGGTGATAAAGGCGGTGGCGTCCTGCTCGATACGCTGGTCAATGTTATCAGGCTTGGCATTGTCTGGGCGAGTCAGGCGATAGTAGTTTTGATTATCCAGCCATTTGTTTAGCAGTACTGCATTTAATTTTTCAAGCCAACGAATCTCAAACACCTGCCCTATCAAGATATCCACAATCTCTTGGATGACCTTGATACCGACAAGGCTGGCATTAATCAGTGCAAAAAACCAAAACGCATCGGGCTTCATCTCCTGTAGCGATGTATAAAGCCCATTATAAAAAAAGGTATTGAGCACGCTGATACGCACTTCAATCAGCACAAAGGCGATGAGCACCACCACCATCAGCACTGTCTTTTTGATACTGGTATTTGTTAAGCATGGCTTAGTAATATGCCAAAACTTCTGCCCTGTCGTCGTGTAGCGTGTCAAGACAAAAAATGCCACAGCAAACGCTGCTGACACCCACGCCAAAGTCTGTACAAACCAAATCGCCGAGCCACTTAGCTCACTTTGCCAATCCATAATTACCGCTTATGTTATTGTTATGAAGTTGTTATGAACAAAAAACCGTTTGCAAGTCGCTCACAAACGGTTGTTTTTATAAATTATTTAAAAATCAAGTGTATAGCTGACAGTGTAATTACGCCCACGACCACCTGTATAACGATCAGACGTTGGCAAGACAGTTTCGGTCAAGAACACATCGTATTCTTCGTTTAGAAGGTTGTTCACGCCAAGCCCGATAGTCCCTTTGCCCAGTGGCTGTTTGTAGGTTAAATCCACCAAGGTATAGCCATCAAATTTGGACTCATAAGAGGTGCTGCCTGAAGTCACATCAGGATAATCACGGGCAAATAGGTGTGTGGCTGTCATGCCAAATCGCTTGTCACTGTCCGCAAAACGATAATTTAGCCCTAGGCTTAATTTGTTTGGACTAATATTGCGCGCAGGCATATCCACCATCACCCCATCACCATTGGCATCATATTCACCTTTGGCATAAGCGTAGCTTGCACTCACTTGGGTACTTGGGGTGAGCTGATAACGCAAAGACGCCTCTGCTCCTTTGATGTCAGTGGCTTGACGCACTGCACGATAACCTTCAAGCACCGAATCGTATTCAAGCGTTGAGCCTAAGTCTGACTTAGATTGATACACGCTAAAATCCGCTGACACTTTATCATCAGCAAAACGCACGCCCACTTCGGTATTGTCCGTGATGATTGGCTCAAGGTTGATGGTGTCCACACTGTGTCCTGTTTGGTTGATGGCACGCAGCGTCCCACCCACATCAGGCATACCCAAGCCCTTGGCATAGCTAGCAAACACTTGGGTATTTGGAGTTAGCTCATAGACCACGCCCACATTTGGCAAGGTTTCTGAAAAATCCACCTCTCCTCCCTCCACAAAGGTAGAGGTATAGCGGCGCGCTGCAATACTGCGAGTATAGCCTGCCAGTGTATAAAAATCATCCACTTTCAGATTGCCAGATTCTTGGCGCACGCCTGCATTTACGCTAAGACGGTCAGCCAAGCGTACGCGCGCCTCAACAAATGGGGCAACGCTACGATACTGCATTAACGGTGCCCAAACACGATTGGTTAAAATTAAGTTTTGCTCGGTTTCATCTTGTAGCACATCCACCCCAGCTGTGACAGAGACCTTGTCTTGCCACAACCCTTCTTTACTGACTGCCAATTTTGCCCCAATTTTGGTGGATTCGTTTTGGGATTGGTCAAGTAGCGTGCCCACTGTGGCAATGCTTGGGTCTTGATAGTTGGCAGCGTAGTTTGCCCCATAGCGTGCAGTAAAATCATTATAAAACGCTTGGGCTAATAGGCGAGTCCCAAAAAAGTCATCATCGCTATAAGTGGCATTGACTGTCAAAACATCATTATAAGGTGTTTCGCCACGATAGGCGCTGCCTGTATATTTGATGGCGGTATCAGTCAGTCCTGTGGCACGATTGCCCGCGACATTTTCATAATCGAGCGTCGCATCTGAATCTAGGTGATAATAATTCACCGATGCACCAATGCGCTTCTCATCATCAATCTGATAGCCTGCTTTGGCAAAGATGTCATAACTTTGTGAGCCTTGGGTATCACCTTGGTTGCCATAAATCCCCACCATACGCCCATCGGCTTGGTAATACATACCCTCTTTGGCGTATTTGACAGCCACCAAGGCATCTGCCTTCTCTCCACCATAATTGAGCTGATAGCGCACATCACCACCTAGCCCATCAGATTTGAACGTCTCTGCTGTGCTGGCTGAAACGCTAATTTGTTGATTAATGCCATGGTCACGATTGGACTTGGTCACAAAATTAATAATACCCCCTGTTGCCCCAAGTCCCTGTTCAGCGGATGCCCCATAAACTACCTCAATACGCTCAACCATCGCCAAATCAATGGTACGGCTCTCACGACTACCATCGCGCAGTGGGTTGGACTGTGGCACACCATCAATCATAAACAGCACTTCACGACCACGAAAGCTCTCGCCCACCGTGCCAAGCTTTTCGCTGGCTGGGGCATAACCAGGGATAAGCTTTGAGAGCGCTTGTGACGTATCATCACTAACTAGCAGCTGCTCTTCAATCTCGTCACGACCAATGACCATCACTTTTTGGGCGGATTCTTTGACAGTGATATTGCCTTTTTTGGCGGTGACCACAAGCTCACCCAAATCCACACTAGGCTCATCTGCCTCTTCAGCAGAGGCTAGCGTAGAGACCAAGGCAAGCATGGCAATACTAAGTTGAGTTAAGGAAGGTTTAAAATAAGAAGTGTTTGAAGTGCGCATAACAGAGACTCTAAAGGTTTTCAGGGACAACTACAAAAAAAGAGTGCGCCAAACCAGCACACCCTTATTTCCATAAATGAGAATGATGAATGAATTGATAATAATTATCTTTTTATTATTATAATCAAAATCATCAGACTGTCAAGACACTCAAAACGGCACTTCGCTTACCCACTCCATCCACGCCCCATGGGTGGGGTGTTTTAGGCGCAGCTTATGTGCGTGCAGATTCAGCCTAGGTGCCAAAGTCAGCGCCATATCTTCTGCATAAATTGGATCGCCAATCATCACATGCCCAATATGCACCATATGCACCCGTAATTGATGACTTCTGCCTGTTACAGGCTTTAATGCCACTCGTGTGACAGGATATGCGCATCCATCATTCCCTTGGCGCAATTCATGATGCAATACTTCATACTGTGTTAATGCACGCTTATTCCATGTCATATCCACAATATGTCTAGGCTTGGTGGTTGGCTCATAGCGCACAGGCACATCAATCACCCCTTTTTTGGCATCACACACCAACGAACCAAACACCACCGCTTGATACTCTTTTTGGGGCAGACGGTCAATAAACTGCTTGGCAATGTGCGTCTGCGCTTTTTCATGCTTAGCAAAAATAATCAGTCCTGACGTATCCATATCCAGCCGATGAATCAAGCGAATATTTGGATATACCTTAAGCAGTCGTGATTGCAAACTTGCCTTTAATATCCGCCCATCCACACTCAATAATCCTGCAGGCTTATCTCCCACCCAAATATCTTCATCTTCATAAACGGTGATTTGTTTTATAAAATGCTCAAAAAAAGGCTTGTCGTAGTGTGCTTCTTTGGCATTGAGACTGGCAATTTTTTCATCAGTCAATCTATCAGGACGTGCATTCATATCCATGTTCCAAAAGTTAGGGCGTCTTGACATTTCACACGCCTTAAGAAAAATATTAAATATTAAGGCTTTAACGTGCTTTTGGTAAAAAAACAAACTTGTGCCTTTTGTCGTTGATAGGCTTGCCAATATGATGATATTGACAAGCTTATCGCCCAAAAAAAGCTGGCAACTTAGCTAAATTTTTCACGCAAATTGAAACATCAACATACCCTACTATTTTACCCTGATTTTTAAAAATTTAATACAACGCTTGACAAAACAAAACAGCACCCCATTATAGACTTTGTTATAATGCTTAAACTTGTTACTTTATAAGGAAACCTATTATGTCGTATATTATTGATAGTACTGATGCCAGCTTTGATGCGGATGTTTTGGGCAGAGATGAAGTGGTTTTGGTGGATTTTTGGGCAACTTGGTGTGGTCCTTGTCGCGCCATCGCACCCACTTTAGAGCTTCTTGCCGAAGAATACAAAGACCGCGCCAAAGTAGTCAAAGTAGATGTGGACAACAATACAGAAACTGCAGCGCGCTTTGGCATTCGTAGCATTCCCACCTTAATGGTATTCAAAAATGGTGAACGCTTAGAAACTGTCGTCGGCGGTCGCTCAAAAGCCGATTTAGCTGCCTTATTGGACAAACATTTGGCATAACCATACTCTTTAAAAAGCCTTTAAAAAGCTTTTCAATATGGTAAGCACACCCCAAAGATTGTCTAGCTTTGGGGTGTCATTCAAAGTGAGACACTTTTATACACATCCAATGATACACATAAGATAATATAGACAAATACCACAAAAAATTAGCCCAAGTAATCACCATCCCTGCATATTATCAAGACAGGTGTGCTTGGTTTGACATCAACCCTCCACAAATTATTGACAAACCCATTGACAAATTTCTTGCCAAGCCCTAATATAACACCTTGATTGGTATTTTTACCAATAAATCTCTTTTGCTGTATCGCAATCTCTATTTGGTCACTCCCCTACCCATTGGGATAGTTTACCTTTATTTATCCTATTATATCAGCCAACCCAAGCCTGCTGACGGTTTTGGTTTTTGTCAATTTGGACGCATCAGCCATCCTATGAATCTTACTGAACTCAAAAGAAAATCTGTTGGTGAACTTCTAACCATCGCCACCCAAATGGGTCTTGACAATATGGCGCGCAGCCGAAAACAAGACATCATCTTTGCCAT
>JBHBMT010000176.1:0-17531 GCA_041773075.1 Moraxella sp. | reverse complement strand
GGCAGGGATTTTTCAGTCTAATCTGGGTGATGATGCCAAATCAGGCTATGATGGCGCATCCAACCAAGCCGCCTTTGAGCGTGACTTGGGTACAACCGTCTATGATGAATGCACGCTCTATCAAGCGATGATGGATAAGTCATTGGCAGAGTGTTTAGAAAAATTATCTAAATAAATTATCTTTAGTAATTTACAACACCTCAAAGGCATGCTCTTTGGGGTGTTCTACATCAGTTAGCCTGCAATGCCTAAAGCGCGTAAATCAGCATGGCGTTGCCATTCACAAACAGCAGCCTGTCCTAGCTGCTCAAGTTGAATACCGACATATTTGGTCAAAAAGCTAACTAAGTTGATATATATCGATGAATGCCAATAGATAAATAAACCAATGGCGATACCAATAAACACACCGTGAACAAGTAGGTTTTTATTCTTAAGAAATAATGATAAAAAGTTAATTATAAATAAGATAGTGGTAAAAACCAAAGCGGTAACCGCTGAACTGTTATGATATATACATATATCTTCGGACAATCCCCAAGTATCATATTTGCTAAAAAATAGTATGAAAAAGCAAAGGGCGATAGATAGTAGGATGCTAATAATATTTAATGGCGCTTTGGCGTGATTAAGGATAAGTTGATGTACATTGGATGGTAACTTGTTCATTGCAAATAGATTGTCTTGGCTAATAAATCGTTTTGATGAAACCCTCTACAAAATTAACTCATCATACACAATGATTGCGGCAAGCAGTGCTTAGGATTTTAAACGCTTTTAGTTTAGCATTGATGTGTTTTATGATGATGCGTCTTTGACAAGCAACTTTAGTGACATCAATAACCACATAGTCAAAGACAGTGTCATCATTGCTATTGTTTGGTTTTAAAGAGTATTTGGGTAAGATCAACAATGATTACATCAAAAACTTGGTGTGTCACCCTGTCAGTCGTCCAAATCCGCATCAGATTTGGCTTTTAAATGTTTGTATCGCATTTTTGGTGGGAGTGTTTGCGCTTCTTAAACAACAATCATGGCGTGATTGTCCTGAAAATTGCACCCTAGTTGTTGCCTTACATTTATGTTATGATAAATCATACACTTACACGCACCTTTATATGACTCAACACACCCCTAACAATCAGCATGTAAATCAGCCTTTACCAAGCCAACACAAATGGCGATGTCCGATTGTTATGACTCTGCTTTGCATTTCTTGTTATTTTGTCAGCGCATGGGCATATCATAACCTGACAAATGACGCTCATCGGGTAGCAAGCTTGCAAAAATCATACCCACCCTAGAATCTTATCATATACAAATGTACTCTGATTTGGATTGGTGTCAAAATTTATTCTACCAGCAAGGAAGCTATATGCAAGCGCAAACAGACCATGGCTGTGCTTTTGGATATGATGCTGTGCAGCCATTTACCCTTCAAAGCCAAAAAGATTTTGAGGACATACAAGCTCTCGTCAAACCCCTTAGGATAACTCACATCACCAATGACAGTGGTTTTGGCTTTAAAAACAATGGGCATAGACAGCTTGTCTTTCATGTTCAAACCCTCCCCTTTCATCGCCTCTCCTACATCTACGCACCCAATCATGGTATCACCAAAACGGATGGTCTTTCTAACGAAATCATACTCACCCCCATCAATCAAGACTGGATTAGAATTGATGAGGACTGGAACTGATAGCCTTGTTTCAAAACGTCGCCTATACACTTGTGCGCCAAAAAAAACAGTATTAGTCACTCTTTTTTGAAGCAACCTTTGTTACAAGGGTGTGCCAATCCTGCAATTTATTAATATCTGTATAAGCGACTTTTTTAAACGTGTGATATATCAACACACCCTCTCTTTTTTGTTATAATACCCCCATCAATAGCCACATTAGGACATCGCCATGACTACCACTACCCAAAACACCACCCCTATTCATATTGGCATTATGGGTGCCTCAGGACGCATGGGGCGTATGCTAATCCAAGCAGTACTTGAAACGCCTGACACTGTCTTGGCAGGGGCGTTTGTTCCTGCTGAATTTGGGGCGATTGGTATGGACGCTGGGGAGTTTATTGGAGTGGGCAATGTGGGTGTGCCTTTGTCAGTATTGACTGATGATACGCCCAAACTGGACGTGCTGATTGATTTTAGCTTGCCTGATGCCCTACCCCAGACTTTAGCCTACTGCACCAAACACCGTACCGCCTTGGTCATTGGTGTCACAGGACTGTCTGAAGATGAGCTAGAGGCGCTCAATACAGCTAGCACCCAGATTGCTTTGGTCTATGCAGGTAATTATTCTACAGGTGTAAATTTGTCCTTAAACCTACTTGCCACTACCGCACAAGTGCTAGGGCTGGATGCTGATGTAGAAATAATAGAGGCACATCATAAACACAAACTAGACGCTCCATCAGGCACCGCTCTCATGATGGCACAGTCTGTGGCACAAGCTCGTAATCAAGTATTAGGCGACGTTTTGGTACATGGTCGCTCTGGTAGCGCCAAGCGCCGCACGGGTGATATCGGTATGCACGCCATTCGTGGCGGTGAGATTGTGGGTGAGCATACCGTGCAATTTATCATGGGTGGGGAGCTAATTGAAATCACACACAAGGCACAATCTCGCATGACCTTTGCCACAGGGGCAGTGCGTGCAGCGCTTTGGGCATACAACAAACCCATTGGGCGCTATGATATGCAAGACGTATTGGGACTAAAAGATTGATGAAATCACAACTATTCGCTGTCTTGGTTGGACTAAGCGCTTCTTTGGCATACGCCAATACCCATCAGACTTATGTCATTCCCACCTTTGGTAATGCATCGCTGGTACCGATTGTCCAAGCCCAATTAACAACAGGTGAAGGCGGATCTGTCAATTGGTACCAAAATCAGCTGATTGTGTACGCCACGCCCAGTGATTATGCTCGCATTTTGCGCCTACTTGAGCAGGTTGATGTTGCTCCCACGCCCATCACCCTCTCTCTAAGAGCCGATATTGAACAAGATGGTCGTGCCAATTCACGCCACATACAAGCAGGCATTGATCGGCGCGTATGGGTTAATGGCAGCTATCAAAATACCAGTTACCAAGCCCAGCAAAATAGCCACTATCAAGTGCGCGGTATCACAGGCGCGCCCATGCGCATCAGCCAAAATACCCTCATACAGCTAATCAATCAGAGCCAAACATTGATTTCATCACCTTATGACACCCCCATCGTGATACGACTGACCAATCAGCACTGGCTGACACTTAGTGATGGCTTTAGCGCACAAGCAACACCCCTTCCTGATGGTACTTTTCGTTTGAGCATCAATCAATCTGCCCAACTAGGCAATAGCCAGCAAACCACACAGAGCACCCTAATAGTTCCCAAAGGACATTGGACTCAGCTTGGATGGATTGAACAGCAAACCAGTCATCGCAGCACAGGCACCTACCAAAGCCAAACAACCCAACTGCCTATTTGGGTCAAATTAGACTAGGGCGTGTTGATGCTTTATTTATAAAACCTTTAGGACATCCTGACATTTCGTATTTGCCATTAAGTCTAAGAAAAATTGTAGTGTTTTCAAGGAAAACCAAGATTTAGCCATTTTTAAGGCAAAAACGCTATGTTTTTTTCTATGTTATCGCCAAATTGTTAATAGTGTTATGAAGTGTCAGGATGCCCTAGATAAATACGCATTTTTTCCTTGAAAAACTTGTGATTTATCTTATTTTTGCCTAAACAATAATCGTAAACAGATTCTTAAACAATACTGCTTTTTGGATAATAAATGCAGGCAATGTGATATTATTGGCAAGTTTGGTGACAACAAAAAGCAGCTGTCTGCTTTTTTTACCAAAAAGCACCTTTAGAGCCTGATATCCAACTTCTTTTCTTAACAACATATCCAAAAAAAAACCCAATCAAGCAGCCTTGATTGGGTACGATTTTATCTGATTGTGACTACACTCGTTCAATCACCGTTGCAATGCCCTGACCTAGCCCAATACACATTGTCGCCAAGCCAATTTGAGTGTCTTGTTGCTCCATGACGTTAAGCAAGGTTGTGGTAATACGCGCGCCCGAACAGCCCAGAGGATGCCCCAAAGCAATCGCACCACCATTGAGGTTGACGATGTCTTGCTTATCATAAAGCCCCAAGCCTTTTAATACTGACAGTCCTTGGGCAGCAAAGGCTTCATTCAGCTCAACTGTTTGTACATCCTCTATGCTAAGCCCTGCGCGTTTTAGAGCTTTTTGGGTGGCAGGTACAGGACCATAACCCATAATCGCCGCCTCACAGCCTGCAACCGCCATACCACGAATTTTGGCGCGCACCTTTAAGCCTAGTGCTTGCGCTTTTTGGGCACTCATCACCAGCATCGCCGCCGCCCCATCAGACAGCGCCGATGAGGTAGCAGCAGTGACTGTACCCTTAGGGTCAAAAACAGGCTTTAATGCCTCAAAGCTTTCCAAACTGGCATCCGCACGCACCACCTCATCAACAGTACACACCTGTAAATTTCCTGCTTGGTCATGTCCTTGCACTCCGACAATCTCATTATCAAAGCGCCCTGCTTGTATGGCTGCCCATGCTTTTTTGTGTGAATTAACGCCAAATTCATCTTGAGCTTCACGGCTAATGCCATTAACACGCCCCAATAATTCTGCGGTCAGTCCCATCATGTTAGAGGCTTTGGCATAGTGTTTTGAGGATTTTGGATTTAAGTCAAAGCCATGCGTCATTGGTACATGACCCATATGCTCCACCCCACCAATAATAAATAGATCACCTTGATTGCTCATAATTTGAGCAGCTGCTGTATGTAATGCTTGCATGGATGAGCCACACAAGCGATTGACCGTCTGTGCTGGCACACTGGCTGGTACATCTGCCAATAACGCTGCATAACGTCCAACGTTCCAGCCTTGCTCCAAAGTCTGATTGACACAGCCCCAAATAATATCCTCAATTTCGGTAGGGTCAATGTCATTACGCGCAATCAATGCACGAATCAGCGCTGCCGACATCTCGTCAGCGCGCACATGGCGAAACATACCATTTTTGGATTTGCCCATGGCTGTACGCACGCCATCTACAATCACCACATCAGTTGGGTTTAAGCTTGTCATTGTCATTTCCTTATTTTGTCTTTGGTTTTTTTAAGCATAAAAGCTTTTGCCATCGGCTGCCATTTGTTTCAACAAGGCAGGTGCTTCATAGGCTTTGCCCAAATGCGCCAATCTATCACAAAGCGCCACATAGTTAGCAACACCCATTTGGTCAATGTAGCGACACGCTCCTCCACGAAACGCAGGAAAGCCAATGCCCATCAGTAGCGCCATGTCCGCTTCGCCTGCACTACCAATCACACCCTCATCAAGACACAACACCACTTCATTGCACAACGACACCATCATGCGCGCCACAATCTCATCATCAGACAGTGTGTGGTTTGGCGCACCAATCAGCTCATACGCTTTTTGACTTGGGATTTTGGTGGGTTTGCCTTTTTTGTCTGTGCCGTACACATAAAAGCCTGCGCCTGATTTTTGCCCCAGCTGCCCATGCTCATACAGCACCTCCACCGCTCCTTTGAATGCAGGTTTCATACGCTCAGGATAGGCATCTGCCATGACTTTGGCAGCGTGTACCCCTGTATCCAAGCCTACCACGTCCATCAAATAAGCAGCACCCATAGGCATACCAAATTTTTCCATGACTTTGTCAATTATCACAAAGTCCACCCCTTCTTGTACCAATAACTCAAATGCCCCAAAATACGGAAACAGCACCCGATTAACAAAAAAGCCTGCGCAATCATTAACCACAATCGGTGTTTTGCCCATACGCTGCGCCAGTTTTACTGTGGTAGCAATGGCAATGTCACTCGTCTTTTCTCCACGAATAATCTCCACCAAGGGCATTTTTGGCACAGGATTAAAAAAGTGCATACCCACAAAGTTTTCGGGGCGCTGTAGAGCTTTTGCCAGCGAACTAATGGCAATGGTAGAGGTATTTGATGCCAAAATTGCCGATGGTGCAAGCTGACTTTCGGTTTCTGATAGCACTTTTTCTTTGATGGCAGGATTTTCGGTGACAGCCTCTATCACCACATCCGCGCCTTTGACATCCTCCATGCCTAGTGTTGGGCGAATGCGTGATAAGGTTTCGCTCATTTTTGCAGCGCTTAGCTTGCCTTTTTCTACCTGTTTACTTAGTAGATTGCCAGCTTCTGTCATCCCCAGCGCCAGTCTATCATTGGCAATGTCTTTCATGACCACTGATATGCCTTTGTGCGCCGCCTGATAGGCGATACCGCCTCCCATAATACCTGCGCCCAAAACTGCAACGGTGTTCACCTCTTGAGCGCCCTGCTCATATTTTTTGCCAACTTTTTTGACCAGTTGGTCATTCAAAAACACCCCCACCAATGCCGCTGCTTGTGGTGTTGTTGCTGCTTTGGCAAAGCCTTGGGCTTCTACAGCGATTGCCTCATCACGAGATAGATTGGCGTGTGCCTCAATGGTATCTACCGCCAATTTAATCGCAGGATACTGCACAGGATTGGCTTTGGCAAAAATAGCGCCGCGTGCTGAATTAAATGCCATCGTCTGCTCAATCGCAGACAGCTTGATGGGTAGCTGCTTTTCTGTGTGACGAGCGCGCCAATCAAGCTTACCTTCGATACATTGTTTTAACAAAGTCAGCGCCGACTCATATAGCGCCTCATCTGCCACGACAGCATCAACCAAGCCAAGCTTTAGGGCATCATCAGCTTTTTGTGCTCTTCCTGTAGCAATAATCTCCAAAGCATTGTCCACCCCAATAATACGCGGTGCACGCATACTACCACCAAAGCCAGGGAAAATGCCAAGCTGTGTTTCAGGCAAGCCAATTTGCGCACTATCTGCCATCACTCGATAGTCGCACACCAAGGTCATCTCACAGCCACCACCAAGCGCTGCACCATTGATGGCGGCAACTTTGGGGAAGGGTAAATCTTCAAAGCGATTAAACACGGCATTAATTTGTAGCAACCATGTCACCAGCTCTTCTTGGGACTGCTTAAAATACGCGACAAATTCAGTAATGTCTGCCCCTGCAATAAAGACTTTTTTGGCACTGGTGACAATCAATCCTTTGATGTCTTTGGCAGCTTCTAGGGCGCTGACTGCCTCAATAAATTCTAGGTTGGTGGCTTTGTCAAATTTATTGACACTCTCATTTTTGGCATCAAAACACAGTGTGGCAATGCCCTCATTAACCTCAATGGTAATGCGATTTCCTGTATATAGCATGGGTACTCCTGTAGGTTGAGAAAGCACCATCTTAACACAGAAAACCCTCCTAAATAATAAAAAAAAGTTATTGATATAGCACTCATACATAAAAAAACAGCCTGAATTATCAGACTGTTTTTTGTGTGGTGAGCGCTTAGAAATCGTAGCGAATGCCTGTTTCTGCACTAAAGCTTTCGGTTTGCACCTTGCTAGTGCCAGTGCTACCTAACTCGGTAGTGTCTGCATATCCCAATGCACCAAATAAGCGTACACGAGTGCTGCCGTCATTTTTTAGCCACTTCACAGCACCTACGTTAAATTTGGTGCTTTCTCCATCTGACCATCCTTTGTAGTTTTGAGCATGGCTCACTTGTGCATACCCATCCAAAGTAGGTTGGAATTTGTAAACACCGCTCACTGTCACGCCCATCTCGTCATCAGAGGTATTGTAGTCCATATACTGACCCATTACACCTACTGTCAATTTGTCTACAGGCTTGATTTCTGCCATCGCGCGCAATGCTTTGACATCTTTGGTACCATTAATATATCCTTGGCTATAAGAAGCGCCTGCGGTAAGCTTATCATTAGCTTCGTGCAACACACTTGCCACCGCCAATGAATTGCTACCAGCACCTTCATCCATTGAATACTGCAACTTCACTTCAGTTTTGTCATTGATTTTTGGAGAGATGTATCTAATGGTATTGTTGGTGCGTTGTCCAGAATAGCTAAAGGCGTGTCCTGCACTATCAGCAAACAAATAAGTAGCATCTACATAATCAATGTCATCATCAGGGGTAAACATACGACCAAAGCGCAATGTACCATAGTCTTTGTGTACAAACCCTAAATATTGGTTACGCGCATTCCAAACAGGGCTTTCATCATCTACCTTAACGCCATATTCCAACCAGTATTCAAGCTTTACTGCCTCTGTGAGTGTCTCATCGCCTGTAAAGCGCAAACGAGAACTGGCTGACTCCATCGTAGGACGGCTAGTGCTTGTGGTGGTGCTTGTATTGGTGGTCAAATCGGTCGTGGTGACATCTTTATCTTGATATAATCCAGATAAATAAAGACGACCAGAAATTTTAGGTTCAGCAAACGCAGATGCAGAGCACGCCGTCAATGCCAATACCGAAGCTGCCTTGATTGCGGTGGCTAGGTGGGATTTTTTCATAACTTTTCCTTAAAACATTGTCAGTTTCCATGCAAAGGGTCATTTACTCCAAAAACAACGCACCTTTGCGACAAGGTAAACACAATCTGTTACATGATTGCGCTATGGTGCTAAATATACACAAAAAGAAACCGTTTGGCAACAATAAAAAAGACAAAAATCAAAAAAAATTAGAAAAATCGCAAAAATTGTCGTTTTTTGCCAAGACATCAGGCTCAATGTTGGTGGTATATCATTCTTTTGTTTACATTTTTTGGTAAATTATTTAAAATGGCGGATTTATTACCACAACTCAAACACACCTTTATGAGCACAGATTTACCCACCCTAGATAAGCCTTTAGCCAACCTAACACAAACCGACCTTGATGTATTTATTGACAGTGCTTGTCGCGCCATTGCCAATACCGACAGTGAACACGCCCTACAAGCCCTAAAAAGCGCCTTAACTGGCAAAAAAAGTGATCTAACCGCCCTATCCAAGCAATTGGGCGCGCTTGATGCAGAACAAAAAAAGACCTATGGTGCCTATCTGCACAGTGTACGCACCCGCCTAAATGATGCCTTTGAAACACAAAGCACACATCTTGCTGATGTAGCGCTGGCTGCCAAGCTGGCTGCTGAACAAGTGGACATCAGCCTGCCTGCACGCACCAATGCCAAAGGACGCCTACACCCTGTGACCATGACAACCGAGCGTATTAGTCAATTTTTTATTCAAGCAGGGTTTAATATCGCCACAGGTCCTGAAGTAGAGAGCGATTATTATAATTTTGAGGCGCTGAACATCCCAAGTCACCATCCTGCGCGCGCCATGCACGACACGTTTTATTTTGACGCCCATTATCTGCTACGCACCCATACCAGTGGCGTGCAGATTCGCACCATGGAAAAAAGTACTCCGCCCATTCGCATCATCTGCCCTGGACGCGTCTATCGCAGTGACTCTGACCAAACACATTCGCCGATGTTTCACCAAATGGAAGGGTTGTTGGTGAGTAAGCACACCACCTTTGCTGAACTCAAAGGCTTAATTCACGCCTTTTTGGATGCTTTTTTTGGCAAAAAAATGACTGTGCGTTTTCGTCCGTCTTTTTTTCCGTTTACCGAACCTTCCGCTGAGGTGGATATTTTGTCAGAGAATGGTAAATGGCTAGAAGTCTTGGGCTGTGGTATGGTGCACCCACAAGTGCTGCGCAACTGTGGTATTGACCCTGATATTTATACAGGCTTTGCGTTTGGATTGGGCATTGAGCGCCTTGCCATGCTGTATTATGGCATTCATGATTTACGGCTATTTTTCCAAAACGATGTGCGCTTTTTAAAACAGTTTGGATAAATTAAACATTTATCAATCCAAACTTTTTAAATAACATCCTATAAAAAAAGATTAACCCTATAAAACAAACGCATTGAGACCTTTTTATGAAAGTAAGTGAATATTGGTTAAAACAGTGGCTCAACCTTACAGACAGCGCCGAGCGTCTTGGTGAAGCGCTGACAATGGCAGGGCTTGAGCTAGATGATTTATACAAAGTAGCGCCCGATTTTTCTGGTGTGGTCACAGGACAAGTGCTAGATTGCGCGCCACACCCTGACGCTGACAAACTAAAAGTCACTCACGTAACCATCGGAGATGATACACCTTTGCAGATTGTATGTGGCGCACCCAATGTTCGTACTGGACTCAAAGTGGCTGTTGCTACCATCGGTGCTGTCCTGCCTAGTGATGACAACAAAGGCTTTAAAATCAAAAAAGGCAAATTGCGTGGCGTAGAATCCCACGGTATGTTATGCAGCGCCAGTGAACTTGGGCTGATTGATGAGATTGACGGCTTGCTGGAGCTGCCTGACGATGCCCCTATTGGTGTCAATATTCGTGACTATTTACAGCTTGACAATCACATTTTGGACATCGCCATCACTCCCAATCGCGGTGACTGCTTGAGCGTACTTGGCTTGGCGCGCGAACTCAGTGTCATCTACAAGACACTCATGCAGCGCCCCACTATTAGTCCAGTTGCACCCACCAATGATACTCATCAAGCAGTGCGCGTGGATGCCCCAACCGCCTGCCCTCGCTATTATGCGCAAGTGCTTAGTCAAATTGACCGCAGCATTCCTAGTCCAAAATGGCTCAAAGACGCTCTGATTGCCTCAGGGCTGCGTACGCATAATTTTTTGGTAGATGTGACCAACTATGTCTTACTTGAGCTAGGACAGCCTTTACACGCCTTTGACAAAGACAAAATCATCGGCGACATCGTGGTGCGCAATGCACGCCAAGGCGAACAGTTCCAGCTGCTTAATGAAAACACCATCACCCTATCAGGAGATGAGCTTGTCATTGCTGACGATGTTGGTGTATTGGCGCTAGCAGGGATTATGGGAGGAATGCGCTCTGCCATCAGTGATAGCACCACCAACATTGTCCTAGAAAGCGCGCATTTTTCACCCTTGGCAATTGCAGGGCGAGCGCGCCGTTTTGGGTTACATACCGATGCCAGCGCTCGTTTTGAGCGTGGTGTGGATTATGAGCTACCCAAAAAAGCCCTTGACCGCGCCACAAGTCTCATTGCTCACTACGCCCATGCAGCCGTTGGGCAAATTAGCCTTGCTGAATCTTTAGAGGCTCTACCCACCCCTGCTGTCATTAGCACACCTATTGATAAAATCAGCAAAACACTTGGAATTACCATTGACAAGGCTGATATTATTGATATTTTAACCAGACTAGAAATCAAAACCCAAGACCATGGCAACACGCTGGTATGTACCGCGCCAACCCATCGTTTTGATTTATCTATCAGCGAAGACATTGTTGAGGAAGTGGCGCGCATTTATGGCTATCACAACATCACCCCTGTTTTGCCTGCTCTAGATGTGGACATGAGCTATGATGACAGCGCAGACTTAACCATGCGTCTAAAATGGGCGCTGGCTGATGTTGGCTATAGTGAAGCCATCAGTTTTAGCTTTAGTGATGCCAAATTAGAAGCCCTGCTCAATGATGACAATCTAGGCAAAACACTGGCGCTTGCAAACCCTATTAGTAGCGAGTTGGCTGTCATGCGCCGCACCTTGTTATCTAGTTTGCTGCCTATTGTGCAGCACAACCTAAATCGCAAACAGACGCATTTACGGTTGTTTGAAACAGGCTTAAGCTTTGTAGGGCAAACCATCAATGAGCTTGTGCAAACCCCTAGTCTTGCCATGGTTGCCACAGGGGCTTATTATGACAAAGCCTATGAAAGTGATGCCAATGCACGCGGTTTTGACTTTTTTGATTTTAAGGCTGACATTGAGCGCTTGTTGCCTGCCAATCTCAATCCTAGTTGCTTGCACTATGAACGCGCTGATTTAGACTTTTTGCATTCAGGACAAAGCGCCTATTTGTCAGTAGAGGGGGTGCGCTTAGGGTGGTTTGGGCAGCTGCATCCTGCCATTGCCAAAGCGCTAGAATTGCCAAGCACATGGGTAGCACAATTTGAGATAGAGCCTATTTTGGCACTCTATCGCACTTTGCCCACCATTTATACGCCAAGCAAATTCCCCCAAGTACGCCGTGACTTTGCGGTATTGGTGGATACTGCTGTGACTTGGCAGACAGTCTCTGACTTGATTTATGCACACGCAGGGTCACTGCTGCAAGAGGCTTGGCTGTTTGATGTCTATACAGGTGAGCGCTTGGGCGACAACAAAAAATCTTTTGCCTTTAGCCTAGTATGGCAAGATGAAAAAGGCACTCTAGATGATGATGCCATCAAATCATTTAGTGATGCGGTTGTGATGGCACTAAGTCAGCATTTAGGAGCGCAATTACGCGACAGCTAAGCATTTAAGCTAGCCAATACATCAATAACAAAGGAAGCATTATGCAAACACTTACAAAAGCTGATATGGTAGAGCATTTGATGCGCAAATTGCCCTTAACCAAACAACAAGCACGCTTAGTGGTGGATAAGTTTTTTGGCAAAATGGCAGAAAATTTGGCACAAGGTCAAGAAATCAAACTGTCTGGCTTTGGTAATTTTGAACTCAAAGACAAAAAATCACGCCCTGGACGCAATCCAAAAACAGGCGAAGTCGTCCCTGTATCAGCACGGCGCGTGGTGACGTTTCGCGCTGGACAAAAGTTTCGTCAGCGCATTGAGCAGTAAGCCTCATGTCCTACCCTGCACCATCTGTATTTGCCCCAACTGATGAACAAATGTCCGCCCTTGATATGGCAATGGCGGGCAACTCGTTTAAGATTGTGGCATACGCTGGTGCAGGCAAAACCAGCACCCTCAAGCTCATTGGCGAACACAAACAAGGTCGGGGCTTGTATTTGGCATTTAACAAAGCCATTGCCAACGAAGCTCAAAGCAAATTTCCCCCCAACATCCGCTGTCAAACTTTTCATTCTCTTGCCTTTCGTCATGTTCCTCGTGGCATCACTGCCAAGGTCAGCCTACCTAAGCTTACTCCCGCGCGTTTGGCAGAAGAAGTCAATTTGGCACCCATTGAAGTGGTGCGCTGCATTGATGGTATCCACAAACCTGTGGTGATTAGCAAAGCCAAGCTAGGCAACATACTTAGCGAGGCACTGACCACCTTTTGCAAAACTTCCGCCACAACACCAGCGCCACGCCATATTTCAGTCCCTGCTTGGCTAGATGAAACCCAAGCCGAAGAGGTGCGTCAAGCGCTCTATCCTGCCTTATGCCAACGTTGGCAACAAGCCATTGACCCACGACATCATTCAGGCATCAGTCATGACATTTATCTAAAATATTGGACCCTTTCCAATCCTGTCATTCCTGCTGATTTTGTGTTATTTGATGAAGCGCAAGATGCCGACCCTTTGATGATGGGCGTGCTGATGCAACAGCCCACCCAAACCATCTATGTTGGCGATGCCCATCAGCAAATTTATGAATGGCGGGGAGCAGTCAATGCCATGAAGCGCCTACCCTACCCACAGACGTTATTGACACAATCTTTTCGTTTTGGTGATGAAATTGCCAAGGTTGCCAATGTTTTTTTGCAAGCACTACAAGAAGACATTCCTTTGCGAGGCAATCCTGCACGTCATTCTATCATCGCCAAAAGTCTCACTCACGGCAACAAAGATGCCATCTTGTGTCGCACCAATGCTTCTGCGATGAGTCAGCTACTTAAAGGGCTAAAACTTGGTCATAAAGTCGCTTTGCAAGCAGACAGCCAGCGCATTTTGCGTTTTTGTCAAGGTGCCAGCAATCTACAAAATGGCAAAAGCGCCTACGGTGTGGCAGAGTTGGCGTATTTTAATCATTGGGGCGAAGTGCAAGAGTTTAGCGAATCTGCCGATGGCAGCGACATCAAAACATGGGTAAAGCTGATTGAAGACTATGGCACTGACACCATCAGTCATGCACTTACCAAGCTCACCCCCGAACATGAGGCGGATTATGTGGTCTCCACCGCTCACAAATCCAAAGGACTTGAATGGGGGCGCGTACAGATTTTTGATGATTTTTTGTACAATATTAATCAGCTGAGTGTCAAAATTAGCCCCGAAGAGCTACGCCTCCTTTATGTCGCCTGCACGCGTGGCAAAAGCCTACTTGACATACATCATATTAGCGATTTATTGCATGGCTTAGAGCACAAAAAAGTGATTTATCACTAAGCCCTGCATGACTCATTTTATCTTTGGTAGGTTATGAGCTTTTATCATTTCTTCCCCCACCCTGTCCGCCTACTTGCTCCGATGGAAGGCTTGACCGACCCACTCATGCGGCAAATTTTGACCGACATTGCACACACACTTGGCGCGCCTTATGACTGGGCGGTGAGTGAGTTTATTCGTGTCACGCATTATCCACTACCTGCTCATGTGTTTTATAAATTTGTTCCAGAATTACATCATGGCGGTAAAACAGCCAGTGGCACACCTGTGCACATTCAGCTGCTAGGCAACAATCCCAAGACGATGGCAGAGAGCGCTGTGACCGCAGTCACTCTTGGGGCAGCCGCCATTGACCTAAACTTTGGCTGCCCTGCCAAGACAGTCAATAACCACAAAGGCGGCTCGATACTTCTTGAAGAGCCTGATACACTTTATCACATCATCAGTGCAGTTCGCCAAGCCGTCCCAAGTGATATCCCTGTTTCTGCTAAAATTCGTCTAGGTTACAATGACACCAGTCTCATCAATGACATCGGGCAAGCCATCCAATCTGCCAATGCCAGCTGGCTTGTCGTCCATGCTCGTACCAAAGTGGATGGCTACAAGCCGCCTGCTTATTGGGATAAAATCGCTCCTTTGACACAGCTTGGTATGCCTGTGATTGCCAATGGTGAGATTTGGAACGCCGTCCACGCCAAAGACTGCATCACACAGGCTCATACACCCCATCTGATGCTCGGTCGTGGCGCGGTGACTCGTCCTGACTTGATTGCCACCATTGCAGGCTTGGATAGTATGGACTGGGCGACACTGTGTCAGTATCAATTACAGTTTTTGGCGGATACCACCGATAATCACAACGGACTCATCGGTCGCTACAAACAATGGCTGGGTATGCTCACAAAGGGCTATAGCGAAGCGGATACGCTGTGGCAGCTCATCAAAAAACTCAAAAACAAACATGAAATAGAGCAGCTTATCTTGGCACATTGTGACCACCAAAAAAGCGTTTTGATTGACTAGGACATCCTGATATTTCGTATTTGCCATTCAAATCAAGAAAAATCACAAGCTTTTTCAGAAAAAAAGCATGAGATTGATAGTGAGTCTATCAAGCAAGTTTTTGGCATCAAGTCGCAAGAGTTAGTCATTTTGACAAAAAAGCAAGCACTTTTAATGAAATATACAAACACATGAAAGCATAATTCATTGTGAACAGGCTCTTAGATGGCACTGCATAACCATCTTAACTATGATACACTAGCACAAGCTGCGCACCACCAAACTTTACCTCATAAAAAAGCCAAACACCCAAAAGGATGTTTGACAACAGAAACATCTAACATCTTTAATTTTGGCGATAGTTTGGCGCTTCTTTGGTGATTTGCACATCATGAACATGGGATTCTTTCATGCCTGCGCTCGTGACTTTGATAAATTGTGGCTTAGTACGCAGCTCCTCAATGGTTGCACACCCTGTATAACCCATGCTTGAGCGCAAACCACCTGCCAGCTGTCCAATAATGCCTGCTACAGGACCTTTGTAGGGAACGCGCCCCTCAATTCCCTCTGGCACAAGTTTTTCTACGCCATCTTTGGCATCTTGAAAATAACGGTCAGATGACCCATTTTGTCCACTCATCGCTCCAAGCGAACCCATGCCACGATACGCTTTGTAGTAGCGCCCTTGGAACAATTCCACTTCTCCGGGGGCTTCTTCTGTACCTGCCAATAAACTTCCCACCATAATACAGCTTGCACCTGCTGCCAATGCCTTTGCCATATCCCCACTAAAGCGAATCCCGCCATCAGCAATCAAGGGAATGCGGTCTTTTAAGGCACTTGCCACACCATCAATGGCGCTAATTTGTGGCACACCAATCCCTGCAATAATACGGGTCGTACAAATAGAACCCGGTCCAATACCCACCTTGACCGCATCTGCGCCTGCATCTAGCAGCGCCAACGCTGCATCGCCTGTGGCAATGTTCCCACCAATCACTTGCACCTGTGGATAGTGTTTTTTGATTAATGCCACTTTATCAATCACGCCCTTAGAGTGACCATGCGCGGTATCCACCACAATGACATCCACATTGGCAGCCACCAACGCCTCTACACGCGCTTCTGTATCCGCCCCTGTACCAACAGCAGCGCCCACACGCAAGCGTCCTTTACTATCTTTGGCGGCATTGGGATTGTTTTCGGCTTTACTAAAGTCATTGACGGTAATCAATCCTTTTAGACGAAACTCATCATCAACCACCAGCACTTTTTCAATACGATGCTCATGCAACAAGCGCTTGATGTTTTCGGTAGATTCTCCTTCTTTGACTGTAACCAACTTATCCTTTTTGGTCATAACATTTGCGACAGGTTGGTCAAGGTTTTCTTCAAAGCGTAAATCACGATGTGTGACAATCCCCACTACCTTATCAGTGCCTTTTTCTACCACAGGAACGCCACTAATTTTATGCTCTTGAGTGAGGCGAAGTAGCTCACCCACGGTGGCATCAGGTGTCACAGTAATAGGGTCAGCCACCGTCCCTGCTTCAAACTTTTTGACATGGCGCACCTGACGCGCTTGACGGGCAATGTCCATATTTTTATGAATAATGCCCATGCCACCAAGCTGCGCCATAGAAATTGACATCTTGGCTTCTGTTACTGTATCCATCGCCGATGAAATGATTGGTAGATTTAGATTAATGCCTTGGGTTAGGCGTGTTGTTAACGTCACTTGTTTTGGCAACACTTCCGAATAAGCAGGCAATAGCAACACATCATCAAAAGTTAGGGCTTCATCAACAATTCTTAGCATAATCGCTCCATTGGTCATCGTTTGGTTATCGCAATGACGAGGACAAAAAACATAAAAGGCTAGGCGCATTTGCCCAGCCTTTTTTAGCGCTTATCACGCTTTGATAGTATTTGTTTGATGAACAGTGTCATCGTCATCTTGCCAACCCACATATTTGGAATATAAATTAGCGAGCCATTATAACGATATCAACCCATTGTTGTCAATTATTTTCTTTGCATGGATTATCCAAATTGCGCTAGTGTCATAAAGGCAGTTACTTTTTTCCTGCCAAAATGCCACTGACAATCACAAGCCCAATCCCCGCCATCGCCATGAATGGCAGCACTTCACCAAACGCCACCACCCCATACAACGTGGATAGCACCACCACCAAATAACCCAGCGCCGATACCATAAATTTACGCCCGACCTTATAAGCATGTGTCATGGCAAGCTGTCCAGACATCGCTGTCACACCAATGCCAAGCAAATACGGCAGCATCTCAAGGCGCAATGGTGTCCAGCCAACCACCGTACTCGCCACCGCCGATAGTACACTTGCCAACGCCGAAAAATAAAACACAATCCGCCACGACGGTTCGC
>JBHBMT010000015.1:0-31761 GCA_041773075.1 Moraxella sp. | reverse complement strand
TTTTGGGGTTTTAAAGTGAGGCAAGCCTTCACGATCTAGGATGATGGTTTTGTTGGTGTTTAGATTGAGGTTGTCTTGGTTCAAGAGCTTTTTGGCATAAGCATAATATTGGGTGGAGCGAGTACGATAACGCTCAAAAATTTCAGCACCAGCGCTTAAATCGCCACGTTTTAGACGGTCAGCAAACGTGTCGGCATATTTTTTGGTAAATTCATCAATGTCTGATTGCAAAAATAACGTATGATTGGGGTCAAGTGTATCAAAATACATCGTTAAGATTTTTGCCCCCATGGCAGCATCAAGAGGCTGGTCAAGATAGTGCGCACGGTCAAGCAATAAAGATACTTGGCGCGCGGTTAATTTTTGTTCAGGTGTGGCATTAAAAGCATTGGTGGTGGCGTTGGCAGTGCCAATATAGCTTTGTGCAAGCATGATGCCTGTTGCGCCTGTAATCACGGCACCAAGCGCCCATTGTGTGCTGGTTTTCATACAATTCCTTATTGAGTTATCAATATAGCGTGTTGCTATGACAGAAAAATAAACAGTATATTAACATAAGCCTACCTTGCTATGTTGTGCTTTTTTGTGTTGTTTGTTTTTGTGTTGGTTATTGTCTGCTTTTTTGACGTAACTTTGATAAAATAGACGCACTTTTTAACTTTTTGGAACCAAAAGACGATGACAAAGATGAGTATTCCAAGCCTAATGATTGATGTGGCAGGCACAGCGCTTGATGAGGAAGATAAGGCTTTGCTTGCGGATACTTCTGTGGGGGGCGTGATTTTGTTTGCACGCAATGTAGAAACGCCAGCACAAGTGCGCGCCTTGACTGACAGTATGCGCGCTGTCAATGAAGCATTGGTCATTGCTGTGGATCAAGAAGGGGGGCGCGTGGCACGACTGCGTACAGGATTTACGCCACTGCCTGCCATGGGACGTCTTGGGCAGAGATATGATGTTGCGCCAGATGAAGCGCTTAGTCTTGCGTTTGATGTTGGCTATTTGATGGCATGCGAGGTGTTGGCAGTGGGCATTGACTTGTCATTTGCACCTGTGCTAGACATTGATGCAGGCAGCCTTGTGATTGGTGATAGGGCATTTCATCAGACACCAAAAATTGCCAGCATCTTGTCGGCGCAGTTTATGGCGGGCATGAAAGCAGCAGGGATGAGCGCTACAGGTAAACATTTTCCAGGTCATGGCTCAGTCATTCCAGACTCTCATGTGTCAGATGCGTGTGATGAGCGCTGTTTTGAGGAAATTTGGGCGCATGACACCCAAGTGTTTATTGACAACTTAGCACATCTATCAGCATTGATGCCAGCGCATGTGGTGTTTCGTCAAATTGATGATAAACCTGCAGGATTTTCAAAAATTTGGCTACAAGATATTATTAGAAATAAGCTTGCTTTTGATGGGGTGTTGTTTTCAGATGATTTGTCTATGAAGGCAGCGCATGTAGCAGGGGGTGTGGTAGAGCGTGTGACTGCGGCACTAGAGGCGGGCTGTGATGTGGCGCTTATTTGCAATGACCGTGAAGGTGCAAAGGCTGCCATCACAAACGCACAAGCCTTGCCGCCTTTGACAACCTACCGTCTAGGGCGCATGAAAGCGGCTATTCCTGTATGGCAGGGCGACCTTGAGAGTACTTGTCGTCAGGCATTTTTGGGCTGGGCTGATGCCAAAGCGCGTGTCACGCAGGCATTTTTTGGTTCGTAGTGTATGCCCAAAGAAATCTTGCCAAGCACTGTGCTGTCTGATGCGGCGATACCTACCAAAACAGCATTGGCGCTCAAAGAATGGCTGGTATCGCAAGGCTCACTGACTGCAAGATTGGAGGCGCTGATAGGAGGGCAGCTTGGTGTTTGGGTGGTGCATGAGGGGTATCGCCCGTTGTTTTGGAATGAAAAAAAACAGCTTGGCTTGTCTGTCAATCACCCCATGATGGCATGGCTACGCACGGTGTATTTGTATGATAAGGCGCAAGCGTTTTGTCCAACCACAGCATTGGTGCGCGCAACTAGCATCTTTCCTGTCATAAGCCTCGTGGGCGATGGTAAGCGACTAAAGCAGCTACATACCACTCCAATTGGCTATGTCTTGTTCAAAAAAAATCGCACCTTGCCACATACGCGCACCTTTGTACAGATGGCAGAAAGCGCGCATTACTATCGTCAGACGGTGTATGACTGGTATGGGCGCACCATTTTGATAGAAGAAGAGTTTTTGCCTGCACTTGTTGCGCGGTTGGCATAAAAAGGCTTAGGAGATGGTTTTGGTAAAATTGTATAAAAATCATTTGAGCCAAACAAATTGCCGTGTTAGACTAGAGGCTGCTTTTGTGTTGTCTTTTTGCTTTTAGTTAAGGAAATCCTATGTTTAAAAATATCTCGCTTCATCAGTACGATCCAGAGCTTGCAGCGGCAATGGATGCTGAAAAAGTGCGCCAAGAAGACCATATTGAATTGATTGCTTCTGAAAATTACTGTTCGCCTGCGGTGATGGAAGCTCAAGGGTCAGTATTGACCAACAAATATGCCGAAGGTTATCCTGCCAAGCGCTACTATGGTGGCTGTGAGCATGTAGATGTGGTGGAGCAGCTTGCTATTGACCGTGCCAAAGAGCTGTTTGGTGCTGATTATGTCAATGTTCAGCCACATTCAGGCTCTAGTGCCAATAGTGCTGTATTTTTGGCATTGCTTGAGCCTAATGACACCGTTCTTGGCATGAGTCTTGCGCACGGCGGACACCTGACTCATGGCGCATCAGTCAATTTTTCGGGTCGTAATTATAAAGCGGTGCAGTATGGGCTAAATACTGAAACAGGATTGATTGACTATGAAGAAGTTGAACGCTTGGCAAAAGAACATCAGCCTAAGATGATTATTGCAGGATTTTCTGCTTATAGCCAAGTGGTGGATTGGCAAAAATTCCGTGACATTGCTGATGGTGTGGGCGCGTACTTGATGGTGGATATGGCGCATGTGGCAGGTCTTGTGGCGGCAGGTGTCTATCCTAGCCCAGTACAAATTGCTGATGTGACCACCACAACCACGCACAAAACACTGCGCGGACCTCGCTCTGGGTTGATTTTGGCGCGCGCCAATCCTGACATTGAGAAAAAACTGGCTTCAGCGGTATTTCCAGGGTCACAAGGCGGTCCTTTGATGCATGCCATTGCTGCCAAGGCGGTGTGCTTTAAAGAGGCGCTGACAGATGACTACAAAGCCTACCAGCAACAAGTGGTTAAAAACGCTCAAGCTATGGCAGAGGTAGTGATTGCGCGTGGCTATGAGATTGTCAGTGGTGGCACTGAAAACCATCTGATGTTAATCAGCCTAATCAAGCAAGGCATTACTGGTAAAGAAGCGGACAAATGGCTAGGCGATGCGCACATCACTGTCAATAAAAACGCTGTCCCCAATGACCCAAAATCTCCTTTTGTAACATCAGGTATTCGCATTGGTACACCAGCGGTGACCACTCGCGGTTTTGGCGAGGCTGAAGTGCGTGAGTTGGCAGGGTGGATTTGTGATGTTTTAGATAGTCGTGGCGATGAGCAGGTTATTGCAGAAGTGCGTGCCAAAGTGAGTGAGCTGTGCGCTAAATTCCCTGTGTATCAACCTTCCAAAGCCAAGGAAATTTTAGCAAAGCTAAACGAAGTTATTGATGAGCATGCAGGTGACAATGAAGTGATTCATAATGCCAAACAAAAAGTGACAGAGCTATACGAAAAACTGGCACAAAAATTGGCAAAATAACAGCGCGTTGTTATTCGTACCAACCCATTAAGCTAAGTATCTCTTAGCTTAATGGGTTTTGTTTTGGGCTATTAATTAAAAAACAACCTAATAACATATTGTTGCACTAGGCATACATTGGGCAACACCAAATTTGTCAAAAAGTGTTACAATTTTTATGCCCAAGTGGAAAAAGTGGGATCTAGGTGTCAGGTTTGGACTTGATACCTACTATGTGATTTTGTTGGATTTTGAAGGAAAGTACGATGAAACAAATATTCGCTATGGTGATTGGGTCACTGATGGTGACAGGCTGTGTGATAACGCCAGAGATGATTTATTCATACCCTGACAGCCCCAATTCACTACCACCAAGCAAACAAGACAATCACCGCTCTTATCCCAATCATGAAAAAAAGCAAGAGCGCCACTCAAGTAAGCAATCCTCTGTAATTTACACACATACAAAACAGTGTATAGATGTTAGTGGCAACGACAATAAAACGCTTATTCGTTACGCTTGTCATGGTGGTGCTAATCAGCGCTTTGTGTTCAATCATCAAAGCATTCGCCAAGGCAATAAATGCTTGGATGTTGCCAATAATGCCATGCATGATGGTGCACCTGTGATTGCCTATGCGTGTCATGGTGGGCGCAATCAAGAGTGGTATCAAGACGGCAATCGTATCAGAAGTCGCCTAAACAATAAGTGCCTAGACGCAACAGATACTCAGTTAAAGCTGCGCACTTGCAATAATAGCGCTGCCCAGCGGTTTTATATTCAATAAAATCAAAATGCCCAAAAATCAAAATGCCCATGATGAGTGGGCATTTTTAATAGGGTAGGAGCTTTAATGAAGTGTATGAGCTGTCAATACACCCTGATTAAGGCACAATGATGGTAAAAATATACGCTGCCAAATTCACCAATAAAACAATGCCATAGAGCATATTGGTGCGTCCTTGGTTTAGTGATAACATCACAATAAAAGTAGATAGTCCAAGCAATACCATCGATTTGCCATCAAGTCCAAGCACCAAGGGGATGTCATACATCAAGCACACCATCACAACCGATGGAATGGTCAAACCAATGCTGGCAAGTGCCGACCCAAGTGCAAGGTTTAGACTGGTTTGGAAGCGGTTTTTGCTGGCGGCATTGAGCGCAGCCAAGCCTTCAGGCAATAGTACTACCGCAGCAATAATCACCCCAACCAAAGTTTGGGGCGCGCCCATACTGGCAACCACTGCTTCAATGGTGGGGGAGAGTGCTTTTGCCATCAACACCACAATGCCCAAACAGACCACCAAAAAAGCTAAGCTGGTCATGGCAACTGTCAGTGTGGGTGGGGCGGCATGATGATCAAGGTCATCATCAGATGCCAAAAAATAATCCCGATGACGCACTGTTTGCACCATGATAAATGAGCCATACAACACAAGACTGGCAAGTGCCACAAACACCATTTGCGCCCCATTATAAGTACCTGTACTGGTGGAGGTGGTAAAGTTGGGTAAAATCAAGGTCATCACCAAAATTGCCACCAACGTAATCAGCGCGGTGCTGGCGGATTTTTGACCAAAGAACTGTTCACGATGCTTTAGTCCGCCAAGCATCAAAGATAATCCCAAAATACCATTTAAAATCAGCATAATTGCAGCAAAGACGGTATCGCGTGCCAAAAATGCTGCATTGTCCCCGCCCGCCACCATCAAAGAAACAATTAAAGCGACCTCAATAATCGTGATTGCCAATGCCAAAATAATGGTTCCAAAAGGCTCACCCACTTTGTGCGCCACCACTTCGGCATGATGAACGGCTGATAAGACGCTACCAATCAAAAATATTCCACCTAAGGCTTGCAAAAAGACGCTGCCTTTAATGCCAATAAAATACAAGAGCCATGCCACTACGGGCAAAATTAGCGACCATAATGGCAAAGGGAATTTTTTTGTTGCCATGCACACTCCTAATTTTAGTCAAAAACAAGAGGTATTGTTATTATTGTGGATGGTTAGTATAACAAAAATGCGTGCTAAGGGGTTGTTTTTTTATGGGATTTTTGCAAAAAATTATCATTATAATGATATAACTGATTAATTTTTCTAATCAATTAATCGTTGGTCTTATAACCAAAAGTTTATGTTTTAAAAAAATAATTCAATAAATATTTTTATCTGATAAGCTTATAAGATGTTATAATAAATCACAGTGAGATAATGGCGTATTCTCTCTTGCGTTTTTGTTGTCATACAAATAGTGGTTGGTTGGTACCATTTTTTGCTAAGAAAAATGAAAATTAATTTAAATAATATTTATAATACTTGTGGTTTTGTATTAAAAATATGTTTTTTTTGTGCCAACAAAAACCAATGTCTAAGACACCTTGATATAATGTAGTGTGATTGATAGCTTGTGCAAGGTTGCCAGTTGATACCAGCCCTTTGCATTTTTTGATAAGGATATAATATGATGATTTCCAACGAGCACCATTTGGCAAGTCCTGATGACTTTAGTGATAACTGTGGCTTTGGCTTGATTGCTCATATTGAAGGGGTGGCAAGTCATGATTTGGTCAAGACCGCCATTGGCAGCTTAAGCTGTATGACGCATCGTGGGGGCGTGGCAGCTGATGGCAAGACAGGTGATGGGTGTGGTTTGTTATTGGCAACGCCAGTGTCGTTTTTTCGGGCGGTGGCAGAGCAGCTTAGTTTTGTGCTACATGACACCTTTGCAGTGGGGTTGATTTTTGTTAATACAGAAAGCAGTAAAGCCATTCGTGCCATGGCAGTGGTCAATGAAGCACTACAAGCAGAAGGTTTGAGTGTAGCAGGGTGGCGAGATGTGCCTGTGGATTTGGAGATTGTTGGAGAGATTGCCAAGGAATCTTTGCCATTATTTAAGCAGGTGTTTGTCAATGCCCCCGATGGTATGAGTGTGGAGGCATTTAATCTTAAGCTGTTTGTGGCGCGCAAAAAAGCAGAAAACGCCTTATGTGATGACCCTTTATTTTATGTGACATCGCTGAATGCCAACACTGTGATTTATAAAGGGCTTGTCATGCCAGCAGACTTGCCTAAGTTTTATTTGGACTTGCAAGATGTGCGCTTGATGTCGCATATTGTGGTATTTCACCAAAGATTTTCTACCAACACCTTGCCTCGTTGGCATTTGGCACAGCCGTTTCGCTATTTGGCACACAATGGTGAGCTTAATACCATTACAGGTAATAGAAATTGGGCGCAAGCACGCACGCCAAAATTTAAAACAGAGCGTGTGCCCAATTTGCTTGAGCTAACCCCCTTGGTCAATAGTTCAGGTTCAGACTCATCAAGTCTGGACAATATGCTAGAAGTACTGATGGCAGGCGGGCTTAGTCTGTTTCATGCGATGAGTATTTTGGTGCCACCAGCATGGCAAAATGTGGATACTATGGATATGGATTTGCGCGCCTTTTATGAATTTTATTCAGGGCATATGGAGGCGTGGGATGGTCCTGCAGGATTGGTGGTGCAAGATGGTCGCTATGCAGTATGTATGCTTGACCGTAATGGACTGCGCCCCTCGCGCTGGGTCACCACCAAAAATGGCTATATCACAGTGGCATCAGAGGTGGGTGTGTGGGGCTATGATTCCTCTGAAGTGATTGCCAAGGGGCGTGTAGGACCTGGACAAATGCTGGTCATTGACACACATTCAGGGCAGATTTTAGATACCAAAGCGGTAGGCACCTTACTAAAAAAAGCACACCCCTATCGCAAATGGCTAAGAGAAGAGAGTGTGCGCATTCGTGATAATGATGCACTAGAAAAACAGCTGCTTGCCAATCAACATACAGGCGATGAGTTGGCGGCATTGCAAAAAATGTTTAACATCACCACCGATGAGCGTACAGACATTATTCGTCCCAATGCCGAAGGTGGGCAAGAGCCTGTTGGGTCAATGGGCGATGATACCCCAATGGCGGTGCTGTCGCGTCAGATTCGCCATGTGGCAGATTTTTTCCGCCAAGGATTTGCTCAAGTGACAAACCCACCCATTGACCCATTGCGTGAGGCGATTGTGATGAGCTTGCAAACGGTCCTTGGGGCTGAAACCAATCTATTTAAACCCAGCGCCAAAGATGCGCATCGGATTATTTTGGCATCGCCTGTACTATCGGCAAGCAAAATGTATCAGCTTGAGCATCTTAGCGATGCAGCATTTGCACCGTGGCGGATTGATTTAAATTATGATGAGTCTTTGTCTTTAAAAGATGCCATCAAAAACATCTGCCAAGAAGCTGAAGATGCCATCAATGCAGGCAAAACCTTACTGATTTTTTCGGACAAAGCCATCCAAGCAGGCAAGCTACCTGCCAATGCCATTTTGGTGATTGGGGCGGTGCATCATCATTTGATTGCCAAAGGACTGCGCACGGATGCCAATTTGATAGTAGAAACCGCTTTGGCGCGCGACTCACATCATGTGGCAGTGCTGATTGGCTTTGGTGCAACAGCGGTCTATCCTTATTTGGCGTATGATGTGATTGCTGATTTGATTGCCACAGGGGAGATGACAGGGGATGTGGTGCAGGCGTGTAGCAATTTTCGTAAGGGGCTAGACAAGGGGCTCTTAAAAATCCTATCCAAAATGGGCATCTCTACCATCGCGTCTTATCGTGGTGCTCAATTGTTTGAGGCGGTGGGGCTGAGTGAAGAAGTGGTGGCGCTGTGCTTTAAAGGTGTGCCAAGTCGCATTAAGGGGGCGACCTTTGAAGATTTGGCAGATGACCAAATACTACTGGCGCAAAATGCCTTTAAATCCAGAAAGCCTTTGGAGCAGGGCGGTTTGTTAAAATTTGTCTTTAACAAAGAGTACCACGCCTTTAATCCTGATGTGATTACCTCGCTACATAAAGCCGTACGCACAGGCGATTATGCAGATTATCAAGTTTATGCTGACATTGTCAATAAACGCCCTGTGGCAACGATTCGTGATTTGTTTGGACTAAAAACAGACAATGCCATTGATATTGATGAAGTGGAGCCTATTGAAGACATCTTACCGCGCTTTGATTCGGCAGGGATGTCGCTTGGGGCGTTGTCACCTGAAGCGCACGAATCCATTGCTATGGCGATGAATACCATTGGCGGTCGCTCAAATTCAGGGGAAGGCGGGGAAGACCCAGCGCGCTATGGCACTCTAAAAAATTCTAAAATCAAACAAGTGGCATCAGGACGCTTTGGGGTGACACCTGCCTATTTGCGTTCAGCAGAGGTGCTACAAATCAAAATCGCTCAAGGGGCAAAACCAGGGGAGGGTGGTCAGCTGCCTGGGGGCAAGGTTAATGGCTTGATTGCGCGGTTGCGTTACTCTGTTCCGGGGGTGACGTTAATTTCACCACCGCCACATCATGATATTTATTCCATTGAAGATTTGGCTCAGTTGATTTTTGATTTAAAACAAGTCAATCCAGCTGCCTTGGTATCGGTTAAATTGGTATCTCGTCCTGGAGTGGGTACAATTGCCACAGGCGTTGCCAAAGCTTATGCAGACTTGATTACCATTTCAGGCTATGATGGCGGCACAGCAGCATCGCCTTTGTCATCCATTCATTATGCAGGCTCACCGTGGGAGTTAGGGCTTGCTGAGGCGCATCAGTCTTTGCGTGTTAATGGCTTGCGCCACAAAGTGCGTATTCAGACAGATGGTGGCTTAAAAACAGGCTTGGATGTGGTCAAGGCGGCGATTTTGGGTGCAGAAAGTTTTGGTTTTGGGACAGCGCCTATGATTGCTGTGGGCTGTAAATATTTGCGCATCTGCCATCTTAACAACTGCCCAACAGGGGTGGCAACCCAACGCGCTGATTTGCGTGAGGCACACTATGTGGGCGAGGTGCAGATGCTGATTAACTTCTTTAAGTTTGTGGCAACTGAAACTCGCTATTGGTTGGCGCAGTTAGGCGTTAAGCGTTTGGAAGATTTGGTAGGGCGCACAGACTTATTGACCATTCTTGAGGGTCAAACCAAAAAACAACGCCATCTTGACCTTGCACCTTTGTTGTATAGCCATCCTAGTGTGACAGGACAATCACAAGTATGCACTGTGGCACACAATGAGCCTTTTGATAAAGGGGTGCTTGCCGAGCGTATGGTGGCAGATATGTTGCCTGCCATCACACAAGGGCAGGGTGGAGAGTATAGCTATCGCATTGGCAACTGTGACCGTTCAATTGGTGCGCGTATTTCAGGGGAGATTGCCTGTGTCTGGGGCAATCTTGGTATGAGCGATAAGCCCATTAAGCTGCATTTGCAAGGTACAGCAGGGCAGTCTTTGGGTGTGTGGAATGCAGGCGGGCTACATATTGAGCTAGAAGGCGATGCCAATGACTATGTGGGCAAAGGTATGGCAGGGGGTGAGATTGTTATTTATCCACACAAAGACACACATTATCCTAGCTATGAGACTGCCATCATGGGAAACACCTGTTTGTATGGCGCTACAGGCGGTAAATTATTTGCCGCAGGAACAGCAGGTGAGCGCTTTGCGGTGCGTAATTCAGGGTGTCATGCGGTGATTGAGGGCACAGGCGATCATTGCTGTGAATATATGACAGGCGGTGTGGTCACAGTGCTAGGCGCTACAGGGCGTAATTTTGGGGCAGGCATGACAGGCGGATTTGCTTATGTGCTGGATTTGCAAGGCGATTTCTTTGACCGCTGCAATCATGAATTGATTGATTTGCACCGCATTGCCAACGAGCAAACCGAAGAGCATCGCAGTTATTTGCAAGGCATTATCAGCGAGCACGTCGCCAAGACAGGCAGTGCATGGGGGCGGACAATTTTGGCAGACTTTGAGCATTTTGCGCGTAAGTTTTATTTGGTCAAGCCAAAAGCTGCCAATATGGCATCGCTGATTAAGAGCACCTTAGCAGACCCACAATAAATTTTAAGGATAAAATCATGACAACCGCTCAAAAAAAACTTAATAACGATTTTCAGTTTTTGGATGTGCCACGCACTGACCCCACCAAAAAAGACATCGCTGTGCGCAAAGCAAAGTTTGTGGAAATTTATCAAGTGTTTGACAATACAACTGCCAGTAGCCAAGCGCATCGTTGCTTAGGCTGTGGTAATCCTTATTGTGAATGGAAATGCCCTGTCCATAACTACATTCCAAACTGGTTAAAGCTGGTTTCAGAAGGGCAAATTCACAAAGCAGCAGAGCTTTGCCATCAAACCAACACTTTACCTGAAGTGTGTGGACGTGTTTGCCCACAAGACCGCCTATGTGAAAGTGCGTGTACCTTAAATGATGGGTTTGGGGCGGTTACTATCGGCAATGTAGAAAAGTACATCACAGATACCGCCTTTGATGAAGGTTGGCGACCAGATATGTCGCAAGTGAAATGGACAGATAAAAAAGTTGCCATCATTGGTGCAGGACCAGCTGGGCTTGGCTGTGCGGATGTCTTGGTGCGTAATGGCGTAAAGCCTGTTGTATTTGACAAGCGCCCAGAAATTGGCGGATTACTGACCTTTGGTATCCCAGAATTTAAAATGGAAAAAGACGTGATGAAACGTCGCCGTGAAATTTTCACCGAAATGGGCATTGAATTTTGTTTAAATACAGAAATTGGCAAAGATGTTACTATTGATGAGCTTTTGGATAACTATGATGCCGTCTTTATGGGAATGGGAACGTATACCTATATGAAAGGCGGATTTGCAGGTGAAGAGTTAGAAGGCGTGTACGATGCTTTAGATTTCTTGATTGCTAATGTCAATCGTTGTCATGGTTGGGAAGAAAATCCAACTGATTACATCGATATGAATGGCAAAAAAGTCATCGTATTGGGTGGCGGTGATACGGCAATGGACTGTAACCGTACCTCCATTCGTCAAGGAGCGACAAGCGTGATTTGTGCTTATCGCCGTGATGAAGAAAATATGCCAGGGTCTCGCCGTGAAGTGCGTAATGCCAAAGAAGAAGGCGTAAACTTCTTATTTAACCGTCAGCCTGTCGAAATTTTAGGCGAAAATGGCAAAGTAACAGGGGTAAAAGTGATTACCACGCAATTAGGCAAGCCTGATGCCAATGGTCGCCGCAGCCCTGAACCTGTACCCAATTCTGAAGAAATTTTACCTGCTGATGCGGTACTTTTAGCGTTTGGTTTTCGTCCAAGTCCAGCTAGTTGGTTTAATGATGTCAATATTGACATGGATAACTCAGGTCGTGTGATTGCCAAAGAAGAGCAACAATTTAAATTCCAAACCAGTAATCCAAAAATCTTTGCAGGTGGCGACATGGTGCGTGGTTCAGATTTAGTGGTGACTGCGATTTGGGAAGGTCGTCAGGCGGCGGAAGGGATTTTGGCGTATTTGGATGTGTAATTTAAGTATCATTAAAGACGGTCAATAGTGCCTCATCAAGTGTCATTAGGTCACTGGGGGTGCTTGTTAAAATCACCTCCACACGATTATCACTATGAGCGTCTGTGCTTTTGCTCTCATAACTATCAGGCGTGTAGTTGAGCTGATACCACCCATCAGGCGTATGAATAACGCCCTTAATGCGTAGCCAATGTGGCAAGCCGACCAGTATGTCGGTGAGCGCCCATAAATCAGCTTGCCAATGTGCAGGCAGCTGCCAACCCATGATATGATGCGTATCTTGGGTTTTTTTATAGCGATAGGGCAGGGAGCGATCCCCATCTGTCAAAGTAGTGGTTGATGTGGTTGGTGTGAGCGCAAAAAAGGTGGGTTTGGACTTTGTAGGGCGAGTGCGCTCAAGATAAGGGCGCAGCTGTGTTATCAGGGCATCATTAGGTGTGATGCCTTGCTGCCAAAGAAGGTGTGCTTGTGGGTTTAGGGTGTGTACCCATTGAGTCAGTGCTTGTTGTTGTTTGGGTGTCAAACCATCAAAGCGATTGACCACCACCACATCAGCATGGCGAATATGTGCCTGATAGCCATCATGAGTTTGGTATTTGGGGTGCTGCCACTGTTTGGCATTGACCAAGGCAAGACAGCTATGTAAAGACAAGGCTGTCTGCCAATGAGGGGCGGACAGCTCATCAAGCAAGGCGTTTGGGTTCGCCAATCCTGTGGGTTCAATCCATACCCTATGGGGCGTGTGTTGCTTTAGCAAGGAGGCAAGAGCGATTTGTAGGGGTAGCTGTGAAGTGCAACAAATGCAGCCGCCATTAATTTCGCGGACTGCCAGTGAGGTATTTTTTGTAATCAAAGCGCCATCAATGCCAATATCACCAACCTCATTAATCAATAAAGCCCAGCGCTCATGCGTGCCAAATGCATCAATGCAGGCATTTAAAAACGTGGTCTTACCTGCCCCCAAAAACCCTGTGATAAGATGGGTGGGCGTATGCAAAATGGGCGTTAATTGACTCATAGAGGACATCAACCAAAGCCAAACACAGCTGATAAAGACGGTTTGGCTTTTTTATTAAGACTTAGTTAGCCATCAGCACCATCGGGCACAAAGACATAGCCAATACCCCAAACGGTTTGAATGTAACGTGTTTGTGAAGGATTGTCCTCAATCAAACGGCGTAAGCGTGATACTTGCACATCAATAGAGCGCTCCATCGCCCCCCATTCACGCCCGCGTGCTAGATTCATTAGTTTGTCACGCGTCAAAGGCTCTCTTGGGTGCTGCACCAAGGCTTTTAAGACACTAAATTCCCCTGTGGTGAGTGTGACAACATTGCCATCACGTTTTAGGGTGCGCGTAGATAAATCCAGTGACCAAGGTCCAAACTGCACAACCTCAACTTGTTGGCTAGGCGCTCCTGGTAGTTCACGGCTTTGGCGGCGCAACACCGCTTTGATGCGTGCAAGTAGCTCTTTGGGATTAAAGGGCTTGGGTAGGTAATCATCAGCCCCTGCCTCCAATCCTGCGATACGGTCGGATTCAGAACCTTTGGCGGTAAGCATAATAATGGGAATGTCCTTGTGGGAGGCGCGTAGGCGCTTGCAGATACTAATGCCATCTTCATCAGGTAGCATCAAATCTAGGACAACCAGTGAAAAGAGCTCGCGTTGCATCAGTTTGTCCATCTGTTTACCATCATGAGCAACACGCACCGTAAATCCATCGTCTTCCAAAAAACGCTGTAACAATGAACGCAAACGGGCGTCATCATCTACCACCAAGATACGTTGGGTAATGGTATCAATTTCGGTCATCGCTTTTATCCTTATTTTTGCCAGTTGGGTTGGCTATAGTGTACAATATTACACGCTCACTTGCCATTGTTTTTGTAGGGTTATCTTACCATGCTTGGGACTTGCTGACAATTTATCAAGAGGTAAGCACAAAAGGGTAGTAAGATTGATTAAATTATAATCAGTTTTTGGCTTTTTACGATGTTTTGATGAAAATAACAACAATTTTATAAATAATTTTGATAATTAGGTATGGGCAATTTGATATAATGCGCTTTTTAGGGTCTGTTAACAGTTTGTCAGTAATGCCAAAATAAGATAAGTTGCACATTTTTAAAGCCATTAACCAAACCAATGGAGAATAAAAAGTGAGTGCAAATTATTTTGGCTAGTTGTCAAAATATATTAAGATACCAAACTGCCCAGTATATCCAAGCTTTATTTTTTATTTTTTAGGGTGTTTTTAATGATGGATACCAAAGCTCAAACCCCAATCACAACTCATCAGGCGATTTATGATAAATTGGCAACCCAATTAGCCATTGGCAATCAGCAGGTACGCGCATTTGCAGAGTTGTATGATGATGGTGCCAGCGTTCCTTTTATTGCCCGCTATCGTAAAGACAAGACAGGTGGGCTTGATGATGATATGTTGCGTAAATTGGAAAATGCGTTGGTGCATGAGCGTGAGTTGCAAACACGCCGCCTAAAGGTGCTTGAGCTATTAACCAACCAAAATGCTTTGACTGATGAATTGGCAAAACGCATTGAGGAGGCGACCTCCAAAATTGCATTAGATGAAATTTATCAGCCCTACCGCCCAAAACGCAAAAGCCTTGCTACCAAAGCAACCTTAGCAGGGCTGAAACCTTATGCCGAAGCGATTTTGGCAGGGGCAATGCCAAGCAATGCTTTGCAAAGCTATGAGCCTGTCACACAAGTAAAAGATGATACAGGTGAAAGCTTTGAGGTGGACTATAGTACCACCGAGCTACAATTAGCAGGGGTGCAGGCGATTATTTTGGATGTGTGGGCGACACAACTTGAGCTACTAGACAAAGTGCGCTTAGGATTTAATCAAACTGCCATGATTGAGTCGCGATTGGTTGGTGAGGAAAAACGAGAAGCAGGCGAGAAATTTAAGGATTATTTTGAACACAATGAGCCGTTTGCCAAATTGTCCGCACACCGCTTGCTTGCCATGCTACGTGGACGTCAGCAAAATGTACTGGTGCTAAGTGTTGCAGGTGAGGATGCGCCTTTTGTTGCGCAAATGCAGGCAGCGCTAGGTGCAGAAGGGGCAGATGAGCGCGCTATGTTTTTGCAAACCTGCGTCAAAAAACTTTGGCAGGACAAATGGCGTCCACAAATTGAGCATCGTTTATTAACAGAGCGCCGATTAAGTGCCGAAAGTGATGCCATTGAGGTCTTTGCCAAAAATTTACATCATCTTTTGATGGCAGCGCCAGCAGGGCAAAAGGTGATTTTGGGGGTTGACCCTGGTATTCGTCATGGTGTCAAAATGGCAGTCATTGATGCAACAGGCGATGTGCTTGCCACACAAACCGTCTATCCCTTTACTGGTGGTGCAGAGGCTGTAGCGCACGCCAAAGAAGTGATTGCAGGACTCATCGCGGAGCATCAGGTTGAATTGGTTGCGATTGGCAATGGCACAGCAAGTCGTGAAAGCGATGCTTTGGTCAAAGAGGTCTTAAAAGAACATAAACTGTCTGCAACCGCCCTTGTGGTCAGCGAGGCAGGCGCTTCGGTGTATTCTGCCAGTGAGCTTGCCAGCAGCGAGCTTGGTGAATTGGATGTGTCGCTGCGTGGCGCGGTGTCAATTGCCAGACGCTTACAAGACCCATTAAGTGAGTTGGTGAAAGTAGAGCCCAAAGCCATTGGCGTGGGGCAGTATCAACATGATGTCAATCAAAGCGAACTAGAAAATAGCCTTAACAAGGTCACTGAAGACTGCGTCAATGCCGTGGGGGTAGATGTCAATACAGCAAGCCCTGCGATTTTGGCGCATATTGCAGGACTTAATAAAAATGTTGCACAGCAGATTGTCAATTATCGCCGTGAGCATGGGGCGTTCGCTAGTCGTGATGCCCTAAAACAAGTACCACGGCTGGGCGCAAAAACCTTTGAACAAGCCGCAGGATTTTTGCGTATCAAATCAGGCAGTGAACCACTAGATGCAACAGGTGTACATCCAGAAAGTTATGAATTGGTATACAACTTATTAAACAAGCATGACCTAAAACTTGGTGATGTGCTTGGCAATCAAGCGATGATTGATAAGTTGTCTGCGGGTGTGGAGGCGCTGAGTGTGACAGCTAATGTACTATCAGAGCTTGCCAAACCTGCCCACGATCCGCGTGGTAACTTTGTGACTGCCAAATTCCGCGATGATGTTAATAGCATTAGTGACCTTGCTATTGGCATGGAGCTAGAGGGGGTGGTGACTAATGTAACGGCGTTTGGGTGTTTTGTGGATGTAGGCGTACATCAAGATGGCTTGGTGCATATTTCAGAGATGTCTGATGGGTTTGTGGACAATCCAAGTGATGTGGTGAAGCCATCAGATGTGGTCACGGTGCGTGTGATTAGTGTGGATGAGGCGCGTGGGCGCATTGGCTTTAGTATGAAAAAGCATCCTGCCAAAAAAGACGACCACAAAAAACCTCATAAGGATAAAGTGGTTAAAGAGCAGTCCAAAGAGAAGGCTGGATATGATAAGCCATCAAAACAGACTAAAACAAGAGCGCCCAAAGACACCACTCCCACCAAGGTAGGCAGTTTTGGAGCGCTGCTTCAACAGGCAGGACTTAAGTAACAACGCCAATGAACACAAACCCTCCACTTGAATTAAGCTGGAGGGTTTTTTTGGTTGTCGCCTTATTCTGTTTATTAGACTAAAAAGTTTATTAGACTAAAAAGTCAGCCAGCCTTACACCCCCAACTCCGCCAAATCGCCTTTGTTTTCTAGCCATGCTTTACGGTCGGCAGCTCGTTTTTTGGCAAGGAGCATATCCATGATTTCACCAGTGCTGTGAGCGTCGTCCAAATCAAGCTGCACCAAACGGCGGGTGTCGGGATTCATCGTGGTTTCTTTTAGGTGCTCAGGGTTCATCTCGCCCAAGCCTTTAAAGCGGGTGATTTGTGCTTTTTTGTTGCCTGCTTTTTTAAGCACCGCATTGAGTTCGCTGTCGTCTAGGGCATAATGCACGTCTTTGCCGATGTCAATGCGATAAAGTGGCGGCATGGCGACATACAAATGCCCTGCATCCACAAGGGCAGGAAAATGCTTGACAAACAGCGCACAAATCAGCGTGGCGATATGTAGCCCATCACTGTCAGCGTCCGCCAATATACAAATTTTGTCGTATCTTAATTCTGACAAATCATCACTGGCAGGGTCTACCCCAATGGCGATGGCGATGTCGTGAATTTCTTGACTGGACAGCACGGTATCGTGTGAGACTTCCCAAGTGTTCAAAATCTTACCACGCAGCGGCAAAATCGCCTGAAAATGCCTGTCTCTGGCTTGTTTGGCGCTGCCGCCTGCACTGTCGCCTTCCACCAAGAATAATTCTGCCCCATCTCTTAATGTGCCTTTACAATCGGCAAGTTTACCGGGTAGGGCAGGACCTTGGGTGATTTTTTTGCGGGCGACTTTTTGGGCGGATTTTAGGCGTTTGCCCGCTTTGTTGATGGCAAGTTCGGCAATGGCACGAGCGCTGTCGGGGTGCTGATTGAGCCACAGGCTAAAGCTGTCTTTGGCAAGGGCTTGTACAAGGGGGGCGGCTTCTCGGCTGGATAGACGTTCTTTGGTTTGTCCGCTAAATTGTGGCTCGGCAAATTTGAGCGATAAAATAAAATTCACTCCGTCCCACACGTCTTCAGCGGTCAATCTGATGGTGCGTGGCAGCAGATTGTGAATGTCGCAAAACTCTCGCAATGCGTCCGTAACGCCTGTTCTTAGCCCATTGACGTGTGTGCCCCCTTGGGCGGTGGGGATAAGATTGACATAGCTTTCTTGGACACTGGCGGTGGCGTCAGCAAACCACGCAATGGCAAAGGTTGCGCCACCCCGTTCGCCTTTTTGCGGTTCTTGGCTAAAATAAAAGGGCGTTTCGGGCAAGGTGATAAACTCGCCAAGCTGCTCGCTCAAATATTGCACCACGCCATCGCTGTATTGCCAGCTTTCACTGTCGGACGGCTCAATTTCTGAAATAAAGTCAATTTTTAGACCTGCGGACAAGACCGCTTTGGCTTTTAGGGTGTGTTTTAGGGCTTTGATGGCAAATTTAGGGTTGTCAAAGTATTTGCCGTCCACCCAAAAACGCACCAAGGTGCCCCGTTTTTTCTTGTTGGCGGCAGGTGAGTTGGTTAAGGCGGTAACGGGCGTGCCGTGTTCAAACGTCATGGTATATTCTAGCCCATCACGCCATACGACCACTTCCACCCGAGTGGATAGGGCATTGACCACGCTGATACCCACGCCGTGCAGACCGCCACTGATGGCATAGTTGTCGGTGGAAAACTTGCCCCCTGCGTGCAGGCGAGTGAGAATGAGTTCCACGCCCGATTGCCCAAATTCAGGGTGAATGTCGGTGGGCATACCCCGTCCATCGTCCAATACCGACAGTGAGCCGTCAGTGTGCAAGGTAACGCTGATGTGCTTGGCGTACCCTGCCAACGCTTCGTCCACCGAGTTGTCAATGACTTCGGCGGCTAAGTGGTTGGGGCGTGTGGTGTCGGTGTACATACCAGGGCGGCGGCGGACAGGCTCTAGCCCTTCTAGGACTTCTAGGGTTTGGGTAGTGTATTGGCTCATGGATTATTATATTTTTTAAATTAAAGGCAAGGTATTTTACACCAAAAGCCAAGATTTTAAAAATGCGATACAACAGCCAAAGACATCAAAGTAGCTCCAGCACACCATAACACACCAGCATAGCGCCAAGGACAATCACCGTCCATTTGATGTCATGCCAAATTTTTTGGTGGTAGGTGTGCAGTTTGCCCTTGTCATGACGATACAAAAACCGCCGTACGACATAATTACCAAATAATATGCCAAGCGTCGCCAAAGCCATGCCATAAAAAATGTGCACCACGGTAAAAAAGCGAAAAGACACAGGCATGACGTTGCTGCTTTCAATGCGATAGGTGGACTGACTGTTCCATAGCGCCCCTTCGTTATGATAGGTCAATGTGCCATCGCTGTTGGCGTACAAACATTCTTCCATACAATCGGTATCTGGGGTGGTTTGCAGTTGAAAATCGCCACTGTGAATCTCGGATAGATTTCTTGGATAACTGTCAATCACCGCCACTTTAAATCGGTCATTGACCGTATCGCCACTTTGGTAATGCTCGGTTTGTAAGGTGGCAATGCCATGAGCGATAACACCTGTGAGCAGTAGCCAAAGGGGGAGTTTGATAAGGGTGGTGAGAATGTGGATAAAGGTTTTCATAAAATGGCGATAAGGTGGGGCGTTTTTTTGACGCAAAGCAAGATTTAACTGGCTTTATATAGGCTTATACAAAGGTGTCATTCGTAGTTGGTTTTTAGTCAATTTTGGCGTTAGGTGGTGGATTTTAAGTCTTTTGCCCACTCTAGCACCTTTTCCACCTGACTTTGATAATCGCTCATCACATGGTCGCCCCCATCTTGCGCCAGTACATACGTCCCACGACTTTCATAAAATTGCAAGGTGGCAAAAGCGTCTAAAAGTTCATCACCCAGTTTTAATAACACCTTGATTTTATTTGGGTAGTTGACTTGTAGGCGATGGCTGTCAAACCACGCCAAATCGCCAAATTTAATCTGCCAGCCGCCTGTGGTGGTATAAATGATGGTTTCATCACTGAGTGTTTGACCAGCAAAATTGTCCTTTAAAAACCGCCGAAAGCTCATATCAGGGCGTATGCTTGGGTTTAAAAGTATTGCAGGCGTGCCTGTTAAGTCGCTCATCAGCGTGGCAAAATAACCGCCCAAAGACGAGCCAATCAATACCGCATCAGGATAAGTGTGTAGTAAATTAAATAGCTTAGCCACGACATCATCAGGCGGGCAGTTGAGATTGGGGCGAATGACTTCTAAGCCACAGGCGGCGGCGTGATGGGCGGTGATGACAGCTTTGGTGGCGTTGGGGTCTGAGTCTAGCCCGTGTAAGTAGATGATGGTCATAAAAACAATAAAACTCTGATAAATCAATGGGAGGAATGCAAAAACGGCACACAGGCAATCCAGTCAGTACAATCCTTGCCTGTTTCGCGGCGGATATAATAGTCCTCCACCATACTGGCTTGCTGCTCTACGCCATAGCGCAAAAAAGGCTTGGTGTGTTCAATGACATAGCTGTATTTGCGATTAAATAGTGCCTTAAGTAAGACGTTGATGCCTTGCTGCACTTGCCAAACATGCGTCAGCTCATGAATGAGCCAAGCTCGCTTGGCAAGTGTATCATGACTAAAATCGGTGCGCCAGTCATCTTTGTGATAATAAATATTGCCATTAGGAGCGACAGCATAGCCTTTGAGCACCCACCATGCGCTTTTTAGGCGAATATTATCAAGTACTAAGCTGTCACCAAAGACGCTTTTGGCAAGGTGTTTTTCGCCATCGGTTAAGGGGCGGTCAAATTGGGATGGTAATTTAAATAAAGTCATGATGTTTTTTGGGTTAAGGTTGTTAAATTGGGTGTGAAAATGCTTAAAAGGGCGATGTATTTGGCGGCACTAAAGTACTTTCTACCACTTGCAAATCCACATCCGTCTGCCAAAGCGTGCCTGATAGGACATCAAGCGCTGTCAATTTTCCGCCACCAAACGCATAAGTATCCAAACAAATCAGCCCGTCCATACAGTACACATCGCCATCTGGCTGTGGGGTGTGTCCACAGACGATGGTTTTGCCAGAAATGTGCCGATGGGGTAAGTCTTGTAAATGTCGCCATCGCCACGTTTCTGCTGTTTGCTCGCTCATGGGTTTGTCGTGGTCGGGCGTGGCATGACAAAAAATAAACTTGTCGGTTTCAAGATGGTCTTTGGCGTTTTGTAGCCATGTGATGTAATGACTAGGCACAGACATCAGCCCGTGATAGGTAGGTGGCAGCCCAAAAGACGCCAACGTCTGCGCCCCGCCCACCTGTAGCCATAACTGACAATCATCGGCACGATGTCTTGAGCGCAACATCATCTCTTCGTGATTGCCCAAAATACGAACGATACGGCATTTGGTTTCGTACGCCCAAATGGTCTCTATCACGCCTTTGCTGTCCAAGCCCCTATCAATCAAATCACCCAAAAAAATCAGCGTGTCATCTTGGGTAAGCGCCATCGCCTGTAGCAAGGCAGCAAGCATTGTTTGACAGCCGTGCACGTCGCCAACGGCAATCACTCTGCCACACAAAGTCCCAAAATCATCAACATTCACACTCATAACCCCCACATTTACCAACGCTTACTAAAGCCAACTTTACACCTTAAAAAGCTGTCAATCAACTTATCATCGCACTTTTCATTTCTGTGGCAACCTTTGCCAATATAAACTCTATCATGGCTCGCACCGCAGGCACTGCCCCACGATTTTTGTAGTACATAATGTACAAAGGCACACAGTCAATATGCCAATCAGCCAATAGGTGCAACCAATCATCTTGTAGGGCGTTTTTTAGGCATGGCAACATGGCAATGCCCACCCCATCTGCCACCATTTTACCTGCCAAATTATAATCATTGCAAATAAACCGATGTGTGGCGTCCACCAAAATGCTGGTATCCTTACAATGAAACAGCCACGGCACGCCATCGTATTTATAAATCAACTCATGACCGTACAATTCATTGGGACTGTGTGGCGCACCCCTTTTGGCGACATAATCAGCACTGGCAAACAGCCCAAGTTCAATATCAAACAATTTACGAGCAATCACGTTTTCATTTTGTACCGAACCGACACGCAGGGCAATGTCAATGCCATCTTGAATCATATTGACTTTGCGGTTATCAATTTGCACCTGTAGCGACACGTCAGGATATTGCCGTAAAAATTCCGCCAAATGGTGCATCAAAAATCCCCGCCCAATTTCTGTAGATACCGACAGCCGTACCAAGCCACTGGGTTTTTGTAGGCTGCCTTGTATGTCATCAATGGCGATTTGGGCGTAGCGGAGCATTTCTTGGGCGTGATGAAAAAATCGTAGCCCAAGCTCATTAAGCACCACGCCCCGCCTTCCCCTATCCATCAAGGTAGTGCCAAGGCTGTCTTCTAACTCGGTCAAATGGCGGCTTAGGTGGGATTTTGGGACATGGAGTAGCTCTGACGCACGGGTCAAACTGCCTGCTTGCACCACCGAGACAAACAGACGCATATCGTTTAGATTAACGGCTTGTAAGTTTTTGGGCATAAGATTTTTGGACATAAACTGATTTGTTCTAAATGTGAAACTTGATGTTATTATTTTAGATATTATTCTTTTTTTTGCAACCTTTTATAATAGCGACCCAAGAAAAAGCCTGTTATCCAAACGCTTTTTTGAGTTTTTATCGCTTTATGTTATTAGGAAAATCACCATGTCAAAACCTTATGTTCGTTTAGACAAAAACAATGCAGCCATGTTATTGGTTGATCATCAAACGGGGCTTTTATCACTGGTGCGTGATATTGACCCAGACAAATTTAAAAACAATGTATTAGCAACGGCAGATTTGGCAAAATATTTTGGGTTGCCAACGATTTTAACCACATCATTTGAAACAGGTCCTAATGGTCCACTTGTGCCTGAACTAAAAGAAATGTTCCCAGATGCACCATATATCGCTCGTCCAGGTCAAATCAATGCATGGGATAATGAAGAGTTTTTAGAAGCGGTTAAAGCCACAGGCAAAAAACAGTTAATTATTGCAGGTGTAGTAACTGAAGTTTGTGTGGCATTTCCTGCATTGTCTGCGATTGAAGCAGGATTTGATGTCTTTGTTATCACTGATGCGTCAGGGACATTTAACCAAATGACTCGTGATGCTGCGTGGGATAGAATGAGCCAAGCAGGCGTTCAGTTAATGTCATGGTTTGGTGCAGCAGCTGAATTACATCGTGATTGGCGTAATGATATTGAAGGGTTAGGAACTTTATTCTCAAATCATATTCCTGATTATCGTAATTTAATTAACAGTTATAACACCTTAACTACTCGCTGATATTAATCAACCAAAAAAGAGATGGTATTTTTTATCATCTCTTTTGTCGTGCGTGATAAGATTTGGGTTATATTAAAAAGATGATTTTTATATTATCAGATTGATTGACAAGTGTTTTATATTGGCAGTTTATGTTTGGTGAATGGTTCTAAGTAACGTTGCAATTTTGCAATGATAGGTTTTGATTTATCATGATTGTAATCAATTTAATAACACCCATATCATCAGTGTCATAACTTAATTTAGGATACCGATGATGAAAACTTTTAACCCCACCCACATGAGTAGCAAGCTTCAAAGCGACTGGCTGTATTTACATGAGCAAATGCCCCCTGACAAATGGCATCATTTGCCAAGTTTTTGTACCGCAAGCACATGGCTTGATATGCACCAAAGTTTACGCCACGGGCAAGGGCAGATTGAACAGCTCAATCAAGACTACCAAAACGGCTCGCTTGAATGGTCTGAATATCGTTATCAGCTTTTGGGGTTTGCTCGCTCACATTATGGGCATTTGCATGGTCATCACGGCATTGAAGACCATCATTATTTTCCAAAATTGCGGCGGCGTGAACCCAAATTGGACAAAGGCTTTGATGTGCTTGATAGCGACCATCAGCAGATTGAACGTCAGCTTAACCAAATCCAAACGCTGCTTGGTCAGCTAAAACAGCAAGAAGCCAACGACCCAAAACTTGGCGAACAACTGTATCAGACAATCAAAGACAGCGGCGAATGGCTATATCGGCATTTGACCGATGAAGAAGATTTGGTGATTCCGATTTTAGCCATACAAGAGCAATATCGCTTGACTTAACAATAGGGCATCCTGACATTTCATAACACTCATTACGATTTTTCTCATTTTTAATTGCAAATACGAAATATCAGGATGCCCATCAACCTACAAAGCGTTGTTCTTGTGGAGCGACGCTTATTTGTATTTCTTGGAGTAATTTATGGCAGCAGAAGGTACAAGCCAACTGGTTTCAGTCGTGGCTTTGCTCGGTGCCGCAGTCATTGCAGTACCGTTATTTAAACGCTTAGGGCTAGGCTCGGTGCTTGGCTATTTGGCGGCAGGGCTGGCGATTGGCCCCTTTGGCTTAGGGCTATTTCATGACCCACAATCGATTATTCATGTTGCCGAACTGGGCGTGGTGATGTTTTTATTTGTGATTGGTTTGGAGATGAAACCATCGCATTTATGGAGCTTACGCCATCAGATTTTTGGCTTGGGCAGTATGCAGGTTGTTTTGGCTGCCTTTATTTTGACGCTGGTGGGGATTTTTGGTTTTAATGCGCCGTGGCAAGTGGCGTTTGTTTGTGCATCGGGATTTGTGCTGACTTCTACTGCTATTGTTATGCAGGTATTAGGTGAACGTAATGAGTTAAATAGCCCAAGCGGACAACGCATGGTGTCCATCTTATTATTTGAAGATTTGCTGATTGTGCCACTGCTTGCCATTGTGGCGTTTTTAGCCCCAACCGACCCAAGCCATGTGGCAAGCGATACGTCCATTTGGAAACAACTAGGCATTGCTGCTTTGTCCTTGGGGGCGCTAGTCGTAGCGGGTCGTTATTTGCTTAATCCTTTATTTAAAATTTTGGCAAAATCCAAAGCCCGTGAAGTGATGACCGCAACCGCTCTTTTGGTCGTGCTTGGAGCAGCCTTACTCATGGAAGAAGGGGGTTTATCCATGGCGATGGGGGCGTTTGTTGCAGGGGTGCTGTTATCCGAATCCAGTTTCCGTCATCAATTAGAAGCTGACATTGAGCCGTTTCGTGGTTTGCTTTTGGGCTTATTTTTCTTGGGCGTTGGTATGGCGCTGGATTTAAACGTCGTTGCCCAAAACTGGAAAATCATTGTTTCTGGCGTATTTGCCTTGATGTTTGCTAAAGCTTTGGTGATTTTTGGGGTTGCCAAACTTGCCAAAAGTAGTAATGCTGAAGCGTCTGAACGGGCGGTGATGATGGCTCAAGGCGGTGAATTTGCCTTTTTGCTGTTTTCGGCTGCCGCTTCACAAAAGGTGATTGATGCCACCGTCAATGCCAATATGACCGCCATTGTCGTGCTGTCTATGGCATTAACGCCTTTGTTTTTGATTTTGTACAATAAATTTGTGCTGCCACGCCTTAAACAAAGCACCACAGAACGTAAAGATGACGACATTCACGAACAGCATTCGGTGCTGGTGATTGGTATGGGGCGGTTTGGGCAAATCGCCACCGACATTTTAAGAATGTGCGGTTATGATTTAACCATCATTGACAAAGACCCTGTGATGGTAGATGGTTTTACCAAATATGGTGTCAAAACGCATTTTGGCGACGCATCACGCCCAGAGCTTTTGATTACCGCAGGGATTGAAAAGGCAGAGCTGCTCATCGTTGCCATTGACGACAAAGAACAAGCGCTACACATCACAGAATTTGCCAAAAAACTCAACCCAACCATCAAAATCATCGCTCGCACTTATGACCGCCGTTATACGTTTAAGGCGCATAAAGCAGGCGCTGACTACACGGTGCGAGAAACCTTTGATTCCGCCGTACGCACAGGTCGCACCGCCCTTGAAGTCTTAGGTATGGAAAAAAGCAAAGCTGATGAAATTTGCCGTTTTTATTTTCATGCTGACCGCAGCAAAGTAGCCAAAATGGCGCCGCTTTATAATCCTGAAGATGCAATTTTTTCTAATCAAGAAATGCTCAATGCCGCCAAACAAGGCGATATCAAAACCGCTCAAGCCATTGCCGCCCTAATGCGTGGTGAAGTGGTCGAATGGAACGATGAGCCAGATGAGTTGATTATTAAAAAGGGATAAAAAAACAGGAAATAAAATGCCGTTTGAATATTCAGACGGTATTTTTGTTTTCAGGCTGTCTGAAAGCACAAAATTAATCTAATAAAACAATTTATTACAAAATAAGTGCAAAAACATTTGCACTTATTTTTTTATCTGCTATAATTAATACCAATCGGTATCAATAAATACCAATAGGTATGTATTTTCGTTTTATCAACATAGGAAAGAAACTCATGAATTTAACGACTGCTTATTTATTACTCGGTTGTGCGATTGTTTGCGAAGTAACAGGCTCAACCTTTCTAGCAAAATCAGATGGTTTTACAAAACTCGTGCCAACCAGTATTACGATTGTGATGTTCGTGCTGGCGTTTTATTTGTTATCGCATGTTGTGAAAGTAATGCCACTCGGTATTGCGTATGCGATTTGGTCGGGCGTGGGCTTGGTTTTGACAGCGTTGGTTGGCGTATTTATTTTAAAGCAAAATATTGATTTTCCTGCAATTATCGGCATTGGATTAATCGTGATTGGTGTGATTGTAATGAACGTCTTTTCAAACAGCGTGAGCCACTAAAATGACGAAATACAACCCTGTTCAGGTGCGTGAAGATTTGTTAAATGCGGTCGGACAACTTTTATTAAGTGCGGGCATTGCAGAATTGTCGGTGCAGAAAATTGCCGAACACGCCGGCGTAACCAAAGGTGCGTTGTTTCACCATTTCAAAAACAAAGACGAACTTTTGCAGGCGTTTTTTCAGCAAATTTTGGATACTTTTGAAGCGGATATTTCCTTCTTTTTGCAAGATGTAGAAAATCCAAATTACGCTGATTTTTTAACGGCTTACACGCACGCAAGTTTTTATCGCTTGGATTTTTCGCGCAATAGCGTGGTTTGGGTGATACAATATTTATCGTATCAAGATTACAAATGGCGTTGGCAAGATTGGCTTAATCAATACAGTCAAAAAAAGATTGCAGTTGGTGAGCCAACTTTAAAGCAACTTGTTTTGAAATGTGCGGTTGATGGATTGTGGCTCAATTTAACATTAGACAGCTTTTCTGCAGAACAAACACTTGCTCTTCAAAACGAAATTTTGCACGAAATTGCCCAAACAGCCTAAAATCATTTTGTCGTTATACGCTTAAGACACTTAAAGTAATGCTTAATGTCGCTAAACAAGGTGATGCCGAGACCGCTCAAGCCATTTCCGCTTTAATGCGTGGTGAAGTGGTCGAATGGGACGATGAGCCAGATGAGTTAATCATCAGAAAAGGATAGAAAAAACAGGAAATAAAATGCCGTTTGAATGTTCAGACGGCATTTTTTGTTGTCTATCGTGATACCTAAAAAAACTTAAAAATTACTACAAGATTAGTTTTTAACATCAGGTGCGTGTTACGCATGATTAAATAGCTTTGATTTAAAACGGTGTGTAATACGCACCTTACATTTTGTAGCAAGTTTGGAGTTGAGTTGGTATACATAAAAATAGTAAATTTTAATACTAATTTTTCTTGCTATTTTAAAATTTATGCGTATAATACCGCCCAATATTTAGTAAACATTAGGACTATTATATGAATTATTTTGATGAATTAGGCAACCGTATTGGCGAAATTGACGGCACAGTCAATCAATGGATACACAAGTTAGGCTTAAGCTATAACCATTTTGCGGTACTGTATTGTTTGGCAAATGCCCAAGATGGACAATGTACCCAAAAACACATTTGCGATGAATGGTATTTACCCAAACAAACCGTCTTTAATATTTGTAAAGAATATAAGGAAAAAGGCTGGATTGAATTTGAAATTAGCCCAACCGACAAACGTGAAAAAATCATGCGTTTAACCCCAGCAGGGCAAGCTTATGCCAAACCTATTTTGCAGGCAACACAGTCCATCAGCGAGCAAGCTTTTACTGAATTTGGTAAGAAAAAAACCATGCAATTATTTGCTTTGATGCGTGAATTTTCTGAAATTTTTCAAAAACATATTGATAATTATGAACAACACACAACAGCTGACCCTTGAGCCAAATGTATTTGTCACACTCAAAAGCATTGCGGTGCAACACAAAAAACGTTTGTCCATCACTTTTAGTTTGGTGATGGCAGAAAATTTACTGCTCTTGCTCTACCCTTTGGTGGGTAGTTTTGCGGTCAATGCGGTATTACAAGGCAACTTGGTTTCTGCTTTGGCGTATGCTTTGATGGTGCTGATTATTTGGGCGGTCGGTTCGGCACGGCGAGCGGTGGATACAAGGGCTTTTACTCGTATTTATAGTGAGCTTGCGGTGCCTGTGATTGTAAATCAACGGCTTAAAGGCTTTGATATTTCCACCACAACCGCTCGTGTGGCATTATCTCGTGAGTTTGTCAATTTTTTTGAACAGCATTTGCCGATTTTAATCACATCGCTATTTTCCATTATTGGAGCGGTGGTGATGCTTTTATTGATTGAGTTTTGGTCGGGCGTGGTGGCATTGTTGATTGTGCTTGGGTTTGGGCTGATTTTGCCAAAGTCTATCAAAGCCAATGATGGTTTGTATTTTAAACTCAATAACCGCCTTGAAAAAGAAGTGGATTGTGTGGAGCGTGCCAATCCATACGAACTTATCAAACATTATCGTTTAGTAGAAAGATTACGCATTTTGATTTCTAATCGTGAAGCAATCAGTTTTTTGTGTATTGGCGTGGCGATGTGTGTGTTATTTGGGGTTACGCTGACTGTACTAACACTAACAAAAGGCGTAACCGCTGGACATATTTATGCGGTGATTACTTATCTGTGGACGTTCGCCATTAGCCTTGATGATATGCCAAGATTGGTGGAAGAATTGTCCAAATTAAAAGATATTGGAAAACGGGTGGAAGTCGAATAAACTGTAATACCTGCATCCATACCATCCATCAAAACACACAAAATGTGAATATCATTTGCACAGTCAAATGGTATTTTATTTCAAAAATTCTTGAAATAATTCAATTTATCCTTTATAATTTCCACCATATTCCAACACAGAATTTTTATATGAACACCGAACAAGCTAGCCAATTATTTGAAAGCCTATCATCCCCCATTCGCCTAGCTATTTTCCAAGCGTTATCAGCGATGGGTACACAAGGTATGATTGCAGGAGATTTAGCCAAACAATTAAATCTTGCCCCCAATCATTTGTCATTTCATCTTAAAACATTAAGTCATGCAGGATTGATTCGCAGTCAGCAAGAAGGACGTTTTATTCGTTATTACGCTAATCTCAAATTAATGCTTGAACTTACACAATATCTCACTCAAAATTGCTGTATTCATAGCAAAGAGCAATGTTGCTAATTTTTTTATTCATTATTTCAATATTTCTTGAACTATTGTAAGGATAAATCATGAAAAATATTACTATTTATCACAATCCCAATTGTGGAACGTCTCGCAATACTTTGGCACTCATACGCCATATTGGGATTGAACCAACGATTATTTATTATTTGGATAATCCACCAAATGAACAAACTTTGCGTCATTTAATTTCAATGATGAATATGACACCACGCCAATTATTACGCACCAATGTTCCTGAATATGTACAATGTGGCTTGGATAAAGAAGTTGATGACCAAAGCATTATTCAAGCCATGTTAACTTATCCTATTTTAATTAACCGACCAATTGTTATTACAGATAAGGGAGTACGTTTGTGTCGCCCATCTGAAGTATTTTTAGAGATTTCACCCGCTCCACTTTTAACAGATTTTATAAAAGAAGATGGCGAATTAATTAAAGCAAGGGTATAAAAATGGGAATTTTTGAACGTTATTTGAGTTTATGGGTTGCTTTAGCAATTGCTTGCGGTGTAGGTGTTGGCGTTGCTGTTCCGCATTTATTTTCGTGGATTTCAGATGTGCAAATTGCCCATATCAATTTGCCTGTGGCAGTGTTGATTTGGCTGATGATTTATCCGATGATGGTGCAAATTGATTGGTCAGCAATCAAAGATGTAGGCAAAAAACCGAAAGGTTTGGCTTTAACGATTGTGGTCAATTGGTTGATTAAGCCATTTACGATGGCATTCATTGGTTGGTTATTTTTTAGAATATTTTTTGCAAATTGGGTCGATGAGCAATCAGCAACAGAATATATTGCAGGTATGATTTTATTAGGTGTTGCTCCATGTACAGCCATGGTTTTTGTATGGTCTCAATTAGTCAAAGGTGATGCTAATTATACATTGGTACAAGTTTCTATCAATGATTTAATTATGATTTTTGCATTTGCTCCAATTGCAAGCCTTTTGTTAGGTGTCAGTGATATTGAAATCCCTTGGCAAACTTTATTATATAGTACAATTTTGTATGTCGTATTACCTTTATTAGCAGGGTGGATAACACGGCATATTCTGCAAAAATCAAACCGCTCCATTGGGCAATTTACGGCAAAATTAAAACCTTTTTCAATATTAGGATTAATTCTAACTGTCATTTTATTATTTGCATTTCAAGCACAAACCATTTTGCATAACCCTTTGATTATTTTATTAATTGCAATTCCTTTATTAATTCAAACATATGGAATTTTCTTTTTGGCGTATGGTTTATCAAAATGGTTGAAACTACCCCATGAAATCTCTGCTCCTGCGTGTTTAATTGGTACGAGCAATTTTTTTGAATTAGCTGTTGCAGTTGCTATTGCATTATTTGGATTAAATTCTGGGGCATCACTAGCGACAGTAGTAGGCGTATTGGTTGAAGTGCCTGTTATGTTATCTTTGGTCGCTTGGCTTAATTGGCAGGCAAAAACAACATCTTAAGGCTAAATTTTCACAAATATTGAATATCTGATGTTTTTATAGAATACTTGAAATGTTTACCCATTTTTTATACGGTTATTAATAAAACTGATGATAATTTAGAGCCTTTTTATTTGAGTATCTTTCATGAAACGACACATCATCACTCTTTTTCTGGGTACAAGTTTAGCATTAACTGCCCTTTCTGCTTGCAAAGCCCCACAGCAAACAACTAAAGCCACAGCCCAAACTAAAGCCTATGTCAGCGATGGCTACAACAAACGCAAACAAGGCTATGACTGGGTTGCCGTTGAAACCACAAAGCAAGTCAATAATACGCTCAAAGTACAAATCCGCTCTCGTGCCGATAAGAAAAAACCGACTTGTACCTTTGATGGCATTGCCTATCCTGTGAGTAGCAATCTTTATCAACTAAAACAAGGGGATATGACGCTTAATCTGACATTAAATGCCAAAAGCATTGACATTGAACCCGCCCAAGAAAGCGACCGTAATCAAGCAATGACTTATTGTTCGGGGGGCGGTAGTTTGATAGGCAGTTATCAAAGCGTTGCAAACTAGATGACACACAATCAATTCAGCCACAACCACACCACCCGTCTTCACAAAGTTAAGGCAAATTTAAACCCCCAAAGTCCACAACCTTGGGGGCTTTTATATCAAGCCAGCATCAAACCAACATCAAGCAATGCGCTCACGACCACGAGCAATCGCCGCCTTGACCTGATTTGGCGCTGTGCCACCGATGTGATTGCGAGCGTTTAGCGAGCCTTCTAGCGTTAGGCAATCAAAGACATCATCGCCAATAAGCTTGCTAAAGCTTTGCAGTTCGGCAAGGCTAAGCTCACTTAAATCCACGCCCTTTGCCACACCCAGCGCCACGGCTTTGCCAACCACTTCATGCGCATCACGAAACGGTAAACCCTTTTTGACCAAATAATCCGCCAAATCAGTCGCTGTGGCATAGCCTTTCATCGTCGCCGCACGCATATTGTCGGCATTTGGCACAAGGTTTGGCAACATATC
>JBHBMT010000175.1:0-11214 GCA_041773075.1 Moraxella sp. | reverse complement strand
TAACAAAGTGTGTATTTTGGCATTTAGGGCAATGGGTGAATATTTGGCTCATTGGGTGTTTGCTTTGTTTATGATAGACTTGGGTATTTTAGCTTATGTATTATTGTTTAACAATGCCAGAATTTGTTCACAATTAGGACATCCTGACAGTTCGTCTTTGCCATTAAACTCAAGAAAAATCGCAGAAGTTTCAGTAAAAATTGTGCCGTTAATATTAAAATATCAGCAAGCAATGTGACGATGAAAACGAAGAGTTAGCCCCGCTTTTTAACAAACAGGTAAGGCAAAAACGCTAGGTTTTTCCTAAATCATTGTTAAATTGTAATGAGTGTGATGAAGTGTCAGGATGCCCTAATTGCGCTTTCACATTCTTGTAGCATACCTCATGAAAAATCATTGTTTTTTGTTAAAACCTACTTGATAAAATAACTATCAACCTGCATTTTTCCTTACAAAGCTTTTAATTTATCTTATTTTTGCCTAAAAAAAATTAATCATGGACAGGTTCTAAGTTTTTCACTTAAACTAAAACGCGAGCACACCCTAGAGGATAAGTTATTTTTGGTGCTTATCTTTGATAGATAACTACCTTAATACCAAAAAGCCCTGATGATGGTTTGAAGTTTTTTGGCATTGGTAATCTTAATGACTTTGATAAACACAAAGCAGGGGTATTGGCTCTTGCCAGTTATATTCATCAGCAGATACGGGCTCAAGCCCACCAAAATACACATACTCGCCAAGTTGCTTATTTGCCATGCTATTGTGCAACTGCCACAACAATTCAAGCGCCCCAATATGGGCACCATCATGCCCTGTAATAGTAGCAATAATTTCGCTATCGCCGTCGTCGTTGGTTTCTATAGCAAGCACTTCGTGCTCATGTAACTCACCTTCATCAAGACGCGCCACACTATAGCATACCGCCACCTTGGGGATTGCCAAAAGATGTGAAAATGGCTGAAACTCCTCTAGCGAATTACCCAGCGCTTGATTGTAGGCGCGCACCACCTCCCAAAACTGCATCAATGTCTCATACACCTGCCCATCAAATACCCACAGCACTCCTGCCAGAGCCTCGATGTTGGGTTGCACTTGGTAGTCAGCACAGGTATTGAAGCGCCGAACATCAACAACAGGAGGGTAAGCAATCTCCGCCCGTTCAAAACGCTGCATCAGCTCATAAGTACCATAATCCAATTTAAAATTCATCTCTTGGGTGTACAATGGCACCAAACTATAAAACGCCACTTCTTTGCCTGTTGGCAATTGTACCAACGCTTGATTACCCTCTTTATCATCACTATCTATCAACAAAAAACACTCAAACTCCGTCCCCTTGAGTTGCTCGCCGATTGGAATGGTATGCCCATGCCCCAAATAAGTATCATAATGCAAAGGGTAGCGCGCCAATTGTTTTAGCCAATGAATCGCCCAACCATATTGCTCATCATCACTATCTATTTGCCAAGTCTCTGGCAAACGAATCATCAATTCTGCATGGCAAAAATGCTCATCCATGTAGTCAGGTGGCACATTCATTGCATAAGCCCCCATCCCGCCTGTCACAAGCGTATAATAGGGTGTTTGTGCTGTTGGCTTTATTATATAAATATCGCAATGGATGTCAAAAGACACCAGCTCATGCAGCACCCGATCAATCTGCCCAAAATTATCCTCAATATACGCCTCTAGCGCCTCAATCTCTTCATCTGTATAATAGCTAGGCACTCCTTGAAAGTCGCCTTCCATCGCCTCATCATCAACATACACTAGCCGAGCCTGCTCCTTGTCATACACCAACTCATCTGCTTTGAGCATCTGTACCACCGCTCCAATCAACCCTGACAACTCACCCATCACAGATATCAACGGCTTTGCCTCATCTTTTGACCACTCAATCGCAATCACCTGTCCTGCCTTTCCCGATGGCGCTGGATCCAAGTCTAGGCACAATAGTGTCGTTTTTGGATCATCCTCTGTCGGCTCATTGATGGCAAAAGGCATCCACAGTGGATTTAATCCCCCTCGTTTAATCTCCTCATCCCAAAATTCATCATCCAAAGCCACAGATTGCCAGTCATCGCCATAATAGCGCTTTAGATGAGCAACAAGCGCCTGCCAGTCCGTCCTGTCCTCTAAGCGCAAAAATCGGTGTGGCAAAAAGTTTGAAAAATAAGCACCTGCCTTTTGTCCATTAAACGCGCGATACAACTGCCTAAATTCATCAGGCAAGCTGATTTCAAGCGTTTGCTCCAGCTGAACCAACACCGTCTCCTCTACAGGTGGCAAAAAACTGGCTGACACTGTAGCCGCTTTATCAGCAAGTAAGTTGGTCATCAGCTCTAGCAAAAACCCCACCTCGCCAGACTCCACTTCCAACACCGAAATACCTTTGCTTTGGGCAATATCCAAATGCAATAGCAAGAGCATCGCATTGTTTACATCACCCGCTTGCGTCAAATGGTGGCGCGCCTGCGCTAGGTTGTTTAAATAAAAATAGGCATAGCCAATACGATAGTGCCAGTGTTGATCTGCTCCCACTTCCTCTTTAATGCGTTGCAAAAGTTGCACCGCCCGCTCTAAATAAACCAAATTGCTTGGTATCTTATGCTGCCAGTAAATATTGTTTAAGGCGCGCGCTTGCTCACTAAGCACCTTGGGGGTGTGTTGCTCCTTGGGCAAATAATCCACATAATCAACAATGGCAATAAAGTCATCCTTCTCATCCCATTCATTAATTTTTGCTAAAATCTGAGATTCAATCATCTTTTTGCTCCTGTTGTGATATCAATCACCCAAATGCTATGGGCAAGTGCAACGCTTTGTGGTAGTATAGTTCATTAGACCTTCAATTTCTATACACTTTTTAGCCATCTGATGACCCACTATGACCTTATATATTGATGGCGATGCTTTGCCAAAAGTTGCCAAAGAGCTACTTATCAAAGCAATTAATCGCACCCAAACCCCAACCGTCTTTGTTGCAAACAGCTTTCTTAGCCTACCTAAAGTACCTTATTTGTCTTTGGTGGTGGTTGAGCAAGGCTTTGATGTGGCAGATGAGTATATTGCCACACGCGCAGGTGTAGGCGATATTGTTATCACCAGTGACATTCCTTTGGCACACGCCGCTCTAGACAATGGTGCATGGGTGATGAGTGCGTGGGGCGTGGTGTTTGATGTCAATACCATCGGCTCACGACGAGCGGTGCGCGATTTGATGGATAATTTACGCAGTACAGGGGTATTGACACAAGCACAAATGGGCGGTCAGCCTCCTTATAGCGACAAAGACAAGAAACAGTTTGCCGATGCCCTTAATCGTCTTTTGGATAAGCACAAAAAACACCCAAATAACCAGTCACCTACGTTTATGGAACGCCTGCAAGTTTAAGTAAAACAAATACCACAATCTTACTGGTCATCCCACTCAAAAATCAGGCATAATAAACGTATTTTTTTCACAGCCCATCGCCATGTTAGAACATTGGAACAAAGAACAGATTATTCAGCGCCTACTTGCACTCACTTTGCTTGTTTTTTTGGCAATTTTATGCTTTAAGGTGGTGCGTTTTTTTATTGCACCTGCTTTATGGGGGGCAATTTTGGCGTATGTCACCTTCCCTATTTATACATTTTTTCATCAAAAGGTCAAATTCAGCCCTAATTTTAGCGCTCTGATTATGACCGTGACCATCTCTCTTTTGATTGGCATTCCCTTGGTGGTTGGGGCGTTTTTTTTGCAACATGAAGCGGTAAGCTTTTATGGCACGCTGATTCATCGCATTCAAGCAGGCTATGTGGATTTACCTGACAGCATCAAAAATCTGCCTGTCATTGGACAACAAATCAAAGATGCGCTTTGGGAGATTAACAAAGACCCCGAAGAAACGATGGCAGCCTTTAAAGCATGGATTCAATCACACTTATACTATGGCAAAATGGCATTTGATGCGATACTCAAAGGACTTGCCAAACTGGGTATGGCATTGATGACTTTGTTCTTTTTTTATCGTGATGGCACAACGTTGGTGCAGCAGATTCGTCAAGCTCTGCGCAATATCATTGGCAATCGCATTGATGGCTATATTGACTCGGTTGGCGCAACCACACAAGCAGTTGTGTATGGCATTGGTCTGACAGCAGTCGTACAAGCATTGCTGGCAGGGCTAGGCTATGCTGTGGCAGGTGCGCCTAATCCTTTGTTGCTTACCTTAATCACCTTTATTATTGCTCTTATTCCTTTTGGTACGCCCTTTGCGTGGGGTGGGGTAGCGGTGTGGCTACTATCGCAAGGCATGGTCACTGAAGGGATTGGCTTGGCACTGTGGGGGACGCTTGTCATTAGCTGGGTGGACAATCTGATTCGCCCCATTGTTATTAGCGGCGCCACCAAAATTCCTTTTATTATCATCTTTATTGGGGTGCTTGGAGGATTGACGGCGTTTGGCTTTGTGGGATTGTTTATTGGTCCTGTGGTGCTTGCCATTGCTTTGGCGGTTTGGCGCGAATGGATAAGTCAGCACCACCATGAAATCTTTGCGCCCCAAGACAGCAATGATGATACCCATAAAAACCACCCAGATGAGCAGTCTAAGCCCAATACCACTCCCTCACCCACTCTTTAAGGATACTTGATGCTCACGGTCATTGCTGATGAAAATATTGCCCAACTGGATGCCTATTTTGCGCCACACACCAGCGTTCGCCTTATCAAAATGGCAGGGCGTGATATCATCAATGCCCTACACACACATCAGCCTGATGCCCTATTGATTCGTTCGGTAACACCCATCAATGAGCAGGCATTGGCACGCACTACCACTGTACGCTTTATAGGCAGTGCCACCCTTGGTATTGACCATGTAGATACTCACTACCTACATCAGCGCGGTATTAGTTTTGCCAATGCCATCGGCTCTAGCAAACATTCTGTTGCACAATATGTCATCACTGCCATTGCTCATTTGCGCCCTTTTGTTTGGCATACACCCATTTGTCTAGGCATTATTGGTCTTGGTCATATTGGCTCCACCTTGGCGCGTTATGCCAAAGAGTTAGGCTGGCAGGTATTAGGGTACGACCCTTTTTTGCCTAGCTCCACGCTTAATAACGCAAGCTTATCCACCTTACTTAGCCAAAGTGATGTGGTAAGCTTACACACCCCTTTAAGCACAACAGGTGCCCACCCCACCTATCAGCTTATCAATGCCGAACGCCTTGATTTGTTGCGCCCTGATACCCTGCTTATCAATGCCGCACGCGGACAAGTAGTGGATGAAACTGCCTTACTTGCCAACATCGCACGCACAAAACGACAAGTGGTACTAGATACGTTTTTTTATGAGCCGTCCGTCAGTGGCGCTCTATTAAACGCTCTCGCCCTTGCCACTCCACATATTGCAGGCTACACCCTAGATGGCAAATTGCGCGGCACCGATATGATTTATCAATCCTTTTGTGCACAGTTTGAACTTAAGGTCATGCACACACTGTCTGATTTTTTGCCCAATAACCCTCATCATTGGCATCATCTAAAAACCCACCCTCATCTACTTCCCACCTTCTACAACATCGCCTCTGATGACCAATGCTTGCGCGCCACTGCACAGCCTGATGTTACTCCAAAACAGTTTGATGCCTTACGCAAAACTTATCCATTAAAACGAGAATGGATATTTGCCCCTTAAAGCCCTCTTTGATTTAGGGCGTATCTTATCTTATTTTGGTCATTACCAAGAATAAAGCATTTTTTTATTTATTTTTTGCTTTTTTGATTTCTTCAGCCAATCTTCAGCTTCACACTTTATACTAGTCTCCAAGGCAGCTTAATAACGCCACTAACAAGTGTCAAATACCGCCCCATCTTTTAAGACCACAAGGATTTTTTATGAAACTTATCCCCGCTTTTACCCTCACTTTAAGCACCTTAGTCATTGCCAATACCGCCTTTGCCTCCGCCAATTGTCCTGCCTATCCTGCCAACGAACACATTCCCCAAAAGGTCTTTGAACAAGCTTTAGCCAAAAGAGGCTTTAACATCAAAACTTTTAAAATCAGTGGCAACTGCTATGAAATGTATGCCATCAGTCGTAAAGGCAAAAAAGTAGAAATGTACTTTGATATGAAAACTGGCATCATTATCAAACAAGAAATTGAATAATCCATAGGGAGCACGCCATGACCACAACCACCACAACCGTCAAAGTCTGGGATATCTGGGTACGTTTTATACATTGGGTAGTCGCAGCAGGCATTGTTGCCAACCTTGCCATCACCGAAGAAGGCAGCCTATGGCATGAATATGTGGGCTATACGGTTGTAGGCTTGGTGATTGCGCGCTTGATTTGGGGCGTGATTGGCACAAAATACGCACGTTTTTCCAACTTTTTCCCCACTCCATCTCGCATCAAGGCACATCTACACTCATTTAAGGCGCAGCCAAAGACCGATGCTCATCTTGGGCACAATCCCTTTGGGGCGCTGATGATGTTTGCCTTATGGGGTGTTATTTTGGGCTTGGGTATCAGCGGCTATATGATGAGCACCGATGCTTTTTGGGGTGTAGAATGGCTAGGCGAACTACATGAAGTGCTGGCAACCAGTCTGTATGTCCTAGTGCCTATCCATATACTATCTGCCATTGTGATGAGTAAATTGCAAAAACAAAATCTGATTAAAGCCATGATTACTGGCAAAAAAAACAACCACTCACTCCACTAATTAATTCCAATCGCCCCCAAGTCATCTTGAGGGCGTATTTATTGATAGTTACTTTGTTTTAGGGGTTTGGTTGCGATTGGATGGTATGCTCAAGCGCATAATTTGTGTGGTCACAATATTATAAGCAAAATCCAAAGCACCCTGACAGTTATAAACAAAAGAAAAAACAATTTTTGGCACAATGGAAGCTCTCACCCAACCAAAATACCAAAATCGTTAGGCTTAGGTCTTACTCATAGATTTTAAGTATAAGATGTCACAGATTAATTGAAATTTATCAATTAATTTTGTAGAAAATTTTGGAAATTCTCATCGGAAAAACCAGATAACTTAGATTTGATAGACTGATATTTATTGTTTAATCTTAAATCCTTCTTAGATCTAGAATCCAAATCAAAATAATACAGATTATTTAATATGCCCAATATTAATAATTTTCGTTTATGATTATTTTGTGAATGAGTTAGAATAACCACCAATACATCAATCAAGTCTTCTACAATGGGAAAGAAAATACCTTGATGATTACTACCGATAGAATTTATAACTTCATCTCCTAAAACGCTGGCATCTTCGCTTGGGCTGATATCTACAACTCTATACAATAAATTTTTTATATTGTCTTTGGATAAATCATTAGGCAAATTTGTATTATCCCAATTTTGACTTTCTATTATTTGCTTTAAAATGTCATCGCTCATTTCTTTTTAAGTACATCCATCAACATTTTTATGCTATTACACTACTTCTTGTTCAGTGTTTTTTTGAATGTTGAGCTTTTAACCAACATTCAAAACAAAGCACATTGATCTATCAATGCGCTTTAGATGGATACATGGATGCTGTGATTTATTTTGGTGGTGTATATCCTGCAGGGCGCTCGTAATCACCATTATCCAAAAAAAGTTCGCGCTGGGCATTAAGATAGGCTTTTGCTTCAGGATTAACCATGCTCAAGTGTTTTTCGTTAATTAGCATGGTTTGTAATGCCAGCCACTCACCCCATGCCCTAGCCGATACAGTGGCTTGAATTTCCTCACCTTTGGCGTTAGGAAAAGGTGGGTTAGGCAGTTTGGGTAAATTTTGTTGATATTTTCGGCAAAATACCATATGCTCAGCAGGATTAAATGTTGTCGTCATTACAGCTCCTTATTTATTGACTCACAATCTTGGGGGCATCGCCCTCCTCAATAATCGCCTTGGTAATGGTCACCTGTTTTTTGCCCGCTACTGATGGCAACTCATACATGGTTTCTAATAGCGCGTTTTCAATAATTGAGCGCAATCCACGCGCCCCTGTTTTGCGTTGCATGGCTTTTTTGGCGATGGCGGTCAGCGCTTCTTGCTCAAATGTCAAAGTAGCACCCTCCATATCAAACAAATATTGATATTGTTTGACCAAGGCATTTTTTGGCTCTGTCAAAATTTCAATCAATGCCGCCTCGTCCAATTCCTCCAAAGTGGCAATGACAGGCAAGCGCCCAATCAGCTCGGGAATCAAGCCAAATTTAATCAAATCCTCAGGCTCTACATCACGGAACAATTCGCTAATATTCGCCTCTTCTTTGGCTTTGACATCTGCATTAAAGCCAATGCCTGTTTTTTCGGTACGCTGCTGAATGACCTTATCAAGCCCTGCAAATGCTCCACCCACAATCATCAAAATATTGCTGGTATCTACCTGAATCATCTCTTGGCGCGGATGTTTGCGTCCGCCTTGGGGCGGGATGGATGCCACAGTACCCTCGATTAGCTTAAGTAGTGCTTGCTGAACACCCTCACCTGACACATCACGCGTGATGGATGGATTTTCACTTTTGCGCGTGATTTTATCAATTTCATCAATATAAATAATGCCGCGTTGAGTGCGCTCAATATCATAGTCTGCTGCTTGTAGCAATTTTTGGACAATATTTTCTACATCTTCGCCCACATAGCCTGCTTCGGTCAATGTGGTTGCGTCCGCCATAGCAAAAGGCACATCCAACATACGTGCCAAGGTTTGCGCCAATAATGTTTTGCCCGAGCCTGTAGGTCCAATCAACAATACGTTGCTTTTGGCAAGTTCAACGCCTGCCTCTTTTTTGTCATCCCCTACTTTTAGGCGCTTATAATGATTATAGACAGCAACCGCCAACGTCTTTTTGGCAGTGTCTTGACCTATCACATAATCATCTAAATGTGCGCGAATCTCCTTGGGTGTGGGCAATTTTTTATCCGCCCATGTTGTGTCATTGTCACCCTCTTTGTGCGCGCTGTCATCAGGCGCACCCAATAGCTCATGCGCCATTTCAATACACTCATTGCAAATAGTAGCACTATCCCCTGCAATGAGGCGCTTGACATCGCGTTCATTTTTACCACAAAAATCGCACTGATTCTTTTTCATACATCACCCACTTATAGACTGCTTGGGCGCTTTTCTAGCACCGTATCCACCAAGCCATAGTCTTTGGCAGTGGCTGCATCCATAAAATTATCGCGGTCAGTATCACGCTCAATGGTTTCAATCGGCTGTCCTGTGTGTAGCGCCAAAAGTTCATTGAGTTTTGCTTTTAACTTTAAAATCTCACGGGCGTGAATTTCAATATCACTGGCTTGTCCACGAAACCCACCTAGTGGCTGATGAATCATGATGCGCGAATTGGCAAGCGCATAACGCTTACCCTTAGCACCTGCTGACAACAAAAATGACCCCATACTTGCTGCCTGCCCTAGACAAATGGTAGACACGTCAGGCTTAATAAAATTCATCGTATCGTAGATGGCAAGTCCTGCCGTCACCACACCACCAGGGGAATTAATATACAAATGAATGTCTTTTTCAGGATTATCAGCTTCCAAAAACAACATCTGCGCCACAATCAAGTTTGCCATGTTGTCTTCAACTTCACCTGTCAAGAAAATGACGCGCTCACGCAATAGGCGCGAAAAAATATCAAAAGAGCGCTCGCCACGACTAGATTGCTCAATCACCATCGGTACTAGTGCTGCTTGGGTGGCATGATATGTCTCTGCCAATTGGTCATAAAAAGGATTGTGCTTCATATTTCTCTTCTCTGCTTTAAAATTTAAAATAAAATACCCCAAAAAATGCCTTTGGGGTATTTTTGATTATCGCTCAAGTCAAAGGCGTGCTTACATCATAGCTTGTTGAGCCACTGCCAGTAAATCTTGATACTTCACTTCTTTGTCTGTTACTTTACCTTGAGACAGCAAATACTCTACCACTTGGTCTTCTAGCACCACCGCCTCAATGCCAGCACGTTGCTCTTTGTCATTGCTATAGTATTCAATAACTTCTTGTGGGTCTTCGTAATTTTCAGCCGCTTCGCTAATAAATGCATCAACACGCGCTTGATCTACTTCTAGTTTTTGGGCATCAATAATACGTCCTACCAACACCCCCAAACGTACTGCGCGCAATGCCTGTTCTTCAAACAGCTCATCAGGTAGCATAGATTTATCAAAGTTAGCAGCATTGGTGCCAAATTGTTGCGCAAAACGGTTTAGCATCAGCTGACGTTGGCGCTCAATTTCTTGCTCTAGCATGGCTTTTGGTACATCAAATTCATTTTTTTCAAGCAGCGCGTCAAATGCTGCTTGCTTTACTTGATTGCGTGCTGCGTTTTTGACTTCACGCTCCATGTTTTTGCGTACGTCTGCTTTTAGTTTGTCCAGACCGCCTTCTTTTACGCCAAACAATTCAAAAAATTCTTCGTTCAGTTCAGGCAATTTGGCTGCTTTGACTTCTTTGACGTTGATTTTAAATTGTGCTTCTTTGCCTTTTAGGTTTTCGGCTTGATAATCTTCTGGGAAAGTGACGGTGATGGTTTTTTCTTCACCTGCTGTCATGCCTTTCATACCATCTTCAAACCCTGGAATCATACGACCTGAACCAATCACAAGCGTATAATCGCTGGCGGTGCCGCCTTCAAATTTTTCGCCGTCAATAGAGCCTTCAAAATCAAACAACGCTTGGTCGCCATCTTCTAGCGCACCGTCTTTGGTTTCGTAGGTTTGGCGCTGCTTTTGTAAGTTTTCAATCATCACGTCCACGTCTTCATCAGAAACGCTTGCTACTTGACGCTCTACTTCAATCTCACTAACGCCTTGTACCTCAATTTCTGGGAAAATTTCTACGGTGGCTTGGTATACCAAGAATTTGTCTTCTAGCTTAACATCATCAATATTAGGCACGCCCACAGCACGAATTTTTTGCTCATTCAATGCTTCAAAGACGGTATCACGAATCACGTCATTGATGACTTCTTGTTGAATGCCTGCACCATATTGAGAGCGAATGTGCGATACGGGCACTTTGCCTTTACGAAATCCGTCAATTTTGGCAGTTTTTGCCACTTGACGAATACGCGCCTCTACCTTTTTTTGAATGGTGTCCACAGGCACTTTGACAGTCAGTTGGGTTTCTTTTTCTGACACGGTCGTCACTGCGATGTCCAAATTACTCATAACTTCACCTTACAT
>JBHBMT010000174.1:0-4397 GCA_041773075.1 Moraxella sp. | reverse complement strand
GGTTTTTCGGCAACAGGTGAGATTTTTAATGTATTGGCAGAAGATGTTGCTGTGAGTGCTGCTATCGCCTTAAAAGCAGATAAGTTGATTTTTTTGGGCGACAAAGATGGTATTAGTGATAATGGGCGCTTATTGGCAGAAATGATTCCTAATGAAGTGGATAGATTTTTGCGCGACAAAGACACAGCAGATGAGCTGCATTACTTTTTAAAATGTGCTGCCAACGCCTGTCGTAACGGTGTGCATCGCACCCATATCATCTCTTATGTCAAAGATGGTGCCTTGATTGAAGAGTTGTTTACGCGGGATGGTTCAGGTACGTTAATTAGCCATGACCCTTACGAGGAAATTCGCCGTGCAACGGTGGATGATATTGTTGGCTTAACAGAGTTATTAGAACCACTAGAAAAACAAGGCGTACTGGTTAAGCGAGGACAAGAGCGCATTGAGCAAGAGTTGTCTTTTTATAGCGTCATTGAACGGGATGGTATGATTTTAGGGTGTGCTGCGCTATACCCCCTAGACGATGGCTTATCTGCTGAAGTTGCCAGCCTTGCAATTCACCCTGATTACCGCAAAAGCAGTCGTGGTGCAGACTTATTGGCATTTTTAGAGCAGCAGGCGCGCTCTCAAGGGCTATACAAACTTTTTGCATTGACCACACATACAGCACATTGGTTTGTAGAACATGGATTTACCGAAGTTAGCTTTAGCGACCTGCCACCAGAGCGCCAAGCCAAATACCATAATGGGCGCAATTCTAAGGTGCTAAAAAAGGATCTGTAATCCAAAAGTGGGGCATGGCGTTTGAATAAGCGCTGTGCTACAAGCTTGTGCTATAAACGTTAGATGTGTGATATGCCCCAAATTGAACTATTTGCTATTGAAAACCCTTGTGTTGGTGTGTGTCAAACTGCCAAAAATGGCTATTGCCTTGGCTGTTTGCGCAATCGTGAAGAGCGTCAAACATGGTATCAGATGAGTGATGATGAAAAACACCGTGTCATCAAGCTTTTGGCGCGCAGACGAGCCAAAGTCAATAAGCTGGCGCATGAGCGTAATGCCCAGCTTGTGTTGCAGCTGTCTGGCGAGTTTGATGATTGGCAGATGGCAGATATGTTTGATTAAAAATCATTTAAACTAAGGTGTATTGCAAGTAAGGTGTATTGCAAGACGACACCCAAGTAAAAACCCTTTTTTTGGGCGTATTGATGTTTCAAGTTGAGTGAAAAACTTGACCAAACATTCACCTTTTTAGACAATAAACTTAAGGCAACATCATCTTGGTGACAAGGTTGCCAACAACAAAAGGCGTGCTTTATCTTTTTATCAAAAGAGACTTATCATTTACTATCCAATATTTTTAAGGCGCGTGAAATGCCAACATCAATTATTGAACATATTAAGTAGTGATAAGAGTGTTGCTTGAGTTGATGTGGCTATTGGCTTGATGGTTGGTCTGCTAAATTGGTTTTGCTATTGAGCAAACCAAAATAAGCTAGATTCTTGCCATTGACTATAAACATGGATATTGATTGGCAAGGGCTTGGTTAAAGCACCTTGAGCCTGTAGTGCTTTTAAATCAGGAGCAAATAGGCGCGGTGTTGGATGTGCCACTTGAGCATCTAGTGTGATTTTTGCAAGCTCTCCATCTTGAAAACTGGTGTGGTAGGTGTGATTCACCCATTGAATGTCATGAGCGCTAGCAGATTCTGCCTGTAAGGCTAAGTTGTGCTGAATGTCGCGATGCGCCACAAACAGGGTATAAGTGCCTGCACTGTCGCTATGCTGCTGCCCCCCCTACATTGACTGCTAAGGTTTGCCAAATGGTCATCTCCAGTTGTGGATAGAGGGGCAGGGTGGAGGCATTGGCATATACCCATTGTTCTCGGCGCTGACAAAGCTCTTTGGGTTGAGACGTTTTGGTGTATTGCTTGGGCATGGACAGGCATAGCTTAAGAACATACGCTTGATGATTGCCAATTAAGTAATTTTGGGCAGGGCGGTTTTGGTAGGCGCTCTGATAGAGGATGGCAGAGAGAGTGTCTTTTGTGGTGTAGTGATGATGTTTGGTGACTGTGCGAGCGCAACCAGTTGATGTCATCAAAGCAGCCAGCAATGCACAGGTGGACGTGTGGAATAAATAGTGTGACATCGTACAAACCTCTTAATTGGTGTTGTAATTGGCGCTATGGTTGGGCTAATCGCTGTATTATTGCCCAAAAATCATACTTTGACAAGCCAGAAAAAGCACCATAACCAAACTCAAGGAGTCACCAATTTTGAACAACACTAGGACATCCCAACCTTTCGTATTTGCCATTAAACCCAAGAAAAATCACAAAAGTTTTGATAAAAAGTACGCTGTTGATATGAATATATCAACAAGTGATTTGACGATAAAAACACAGAGTTAGTCCCGCTTTTTAACAAACAGGTAAGGCAAAAATGTTTAGTTTTACCCTAAACACTTTCTAAATCGTAGGCAGTGCTTGAGGTATCAGAATGCCCTAGTCGTCAAGTCGCCATTTTTAACCCACCAAAACAAAAAAAGCTTACCAAAATTGTCCAGTTATTCTAACAAGACTGCCAAAACGAGGATGTCAAATACCTTTGCCTGATTTTGTTAGCAATTTACACGCAATATACATTGTTTTCTTAGTAAAAAAGGCGTAAACTATTAGCGTTTCTATGCCTAGATATTTTTATAATCATCATGTTGTGTATTTTTATAAAAATATCAGGTGGTTAGGCAATCAAAGGCTCGCCAATAGAACAGGTGTTGCCAAAATTGCCAGCTTTGTTTCATAAATTAACGGCGAACAATGATGAGTAATTCAGACAGCATTGCGTTTAAACACACTGAATTGGCAGCAGATGGTGCAGCTTATATTGAGTCCCTGTACGAGCAATACAAAGAAGATAAAAATAGTGTTGATGAGCATTGGCAAGCATACTTTGCTGATTATGAGCAAGACAATGATGGACCACATAATGCCATCAAAGAGCAGTTTTTGTTATTGGCACGCAACCAATCTAGTGGTATGTTGCCAAAGGTGACCGCTGAAGGTGAGAGCAATCCCAAGCATATGGCGGTGGCGCGCTTAATTTTGGCATATCGCCGTTTAGGACACAGAAAAGCAAAGCTAGACCCCTTGGGATTGCAAGTGCGCACTGTGCCACGTTCATTAAGCTTGGCGTATCATGGCTTAAGCGATGCCGACCTTGATAGTACATTTAGTGTGGCAGATTTGCCAATGGGCAAGCCACAAGCAACCTTGCGCGAGATTATAGAGGTATTAGAGCGCATCTATTGTGGCTCTATTGGTGTGGAATATATGCACGCCTATACCACAGCTGAACGCGAGTGGTTTAGAGAATACCTTGAAAAAGATCAAGGCTATATCCGTTTTGATAAGTCAAAGAAACTAGAAATTTTAGAGCGCCTAACCGCTGCTGAAGGCTTGGAAAAGTACCTTGCGCGTAAATATACAGGGGTGAAACGCTTTGGTTTAGAAGGTGGCGAAAGCTTTATTCCTGCTATGCACGAAATCATACAGCGTGCTGGTGCCAATCACACCGAAGAGATGGTGATTGGGATGGCGCATCGTGGGCGCTTAAATGTATTGGTCAATATTTTGGGCAAAAACCCCAAAGACTTGTTTGATGAGTTTGATGGCAAAGTACAACCCACTCAAGGCTCTGGCGATGTCAAGTATCACAATGGATACTCATCTAATGTCATGACGGCAGGTGGCGAGGCACACTTGGCGTTGGCATTCAACCCATCACATCTTGAGATTGTCTCACCTGTGCTGATTGGCTCGGTACGCGCACGTCAGGCACGCCGTTCTAATGACTATGCCTTTGCTACCAATTCAGTATTACCTATTGTGGTGCATGGCGATGCAGCATTGGCAGGTCAGGGGGTAAACCAAGAAACCTTCCAAATGTCACAAACGCGCGCCTATAAGGTTGGTGGCACACTGCATATTGTGATTAATAACCAAGTGGGCTTTACCACTTCTCGTCCTGATGATGCACGCTCCACAGAATACTGTACAGATGTAGCAAGAATGGTACACGCACCTGTATTGCACGTTAATGGGGATGACCCTGAAGCAGTAGTCTTTGCAGCTCAAATGGCACTTGATTATCGTCGCGAATTTGGACGTGACGTGGTTGTGGACATTGTGTGTTATCGCCGCAATGGACACAACGAATCTGACGAGCCAAGCGCTACCCAGCCACTGATGTATTCAATCATCAAAAAACTACCAAGCACACGCACCCAATATGCTGATAAGTTGGTCAAAGAAGGGGTGCTAACAGCAGAAGCAGCAGCACAAATGGAAGAGGAGTATCGTCTGTCGCTTGACCGTGGTGACTATGTTGCC
>JBHBMT010000173.1:0-13236 GCA_041773075.1 Moraxella sp. | reverse complement strand
CTTACCATGCTCTAGGGTGGTTTTGCTAGTGCGCAAACCTTTGGCATCATAGGTATAGCGAATTATTCTGCCATCTGCCAGTTGGATGGTGGTGAGTTTGTCACGGCTGTCATAGGTGTAGCGATGCGTGCCAGCGGCAGGATGGGTTATGACAGCAATGCGCCCAAAGTCATCAAGCTGATAGGTGGTGGTTAGCTCTGCTTGATGGACACGCAGAATACCTTGGGATAGGGTGGTATAGGGAGTGGCTTGAGTACCGAAGATGGTTTGGTCTTCGGGTTGGCGTGTGACTTGGGGCTTGGGTAGACTTGCACGAATCAATGCCTGAGACGTACGAGGGGCGGTATTTGCGGTAGGTAGAACCCTTTGTATTTTATCCACACCTTTGGGGCTTGCCATATAGTGAGCAATGGGGCGGCTTTCGCTGTCTAAGTGGATTAGGCTACCATGATAACGCCCAATACTAGCAATTAGACGGTTGGCAGTGTCAAAGGTGTATTGATTGAGTGTCTTACCTGTCATATCGGTGACGGTGCTAATATTGTCTAGGGGGTCGTAGTGATAACGCACGCCATCGCGCCTCTTGCCCTCTTCGCGCATAAGACTGATGGGGCGATTTTTGGCATCATAGGTGATCAAAAAGCGTATAGGTGTCGCATCTGTGTGGGCGATGTGGTTTAGGCTTGTGGTATTGCCTGCCTGATCATACTCAAATGTTGTGACTCTACCAATGATGGGTTCCTCAAGATGCACTAAGTTGCCCAAATCATCCCAAGTGTAGCGAATGGTTGTGATGAGGGTGTCTGCGTGTTGTTCGCTGACTGTGCTTGGCAACCCTTGTTCAGTATAGCTGAGTATGACGCGGCGCTCTATGGCGGTGCCATCAGGCGTGTATCCAAACTGAATCTTTGCTATCAGCTGTCCCTTGTCATTATATTCATAGCGATAGCCTGTTTGCTTGCCTTGGTAAACAGAGCTCCATGACTGCTCACTGATACGACTATGTAGAGGGTGATTTGGGTCATCACTGACATAGCGATAGCTTATCTGCTTGGGTGCTTCTTCTGGCGTATCATGACTGGTGCTTGCAATTCTACCTAGGTCATCGTAATGGACGTGCTGGGTGTTGAGGATATTTCCTGTGTCATCATAGTGTGTAATGCTTGTGACGCGCCCAATGTCATCATAGGTGTAGCTGACGTTTGTCTGTCCGCAACTACCGCATCCTGCACCCATTGCAGAGAGCAGTCGGAGCTTATGATGGGTAATATTGTAGCGATAATGAGTGACCTCTCCTAGGCTATTGGTAAGGGTGTTGGTATAGATATGTCCTTGTGGCATAGGGTAGGAGGCATTCTCATCATAAGAGATGGTGATTTTTTCTATATTGTCTGCAAGACTAGAGCTGGTGGCGCGATCAAGCTTATCATACGTCCATTGACTGATAAGATGTGCTTGACCTGCATCATCATAGTGGTATTTGGCGGTGAGATTGTGCTTGTCATACTTATCTTTGTATGCGTAGCCAATGCGCTTGCCTGCAGCGTTCACTACCTGTGATAAATTCTTGTGTTTATCTAGGAAATATTGATAGGCAGCACCTTCACTGGTGGTGACTGTTATTGATGAGTTACCTTGGGGGGTGGTGTGATAAGTGAATTTAAGTGTGGCACCTGTATGATTGCTGACTTGTGCTAATCGTCCATGAGTGTCATAGCGAAGTTGCCAATAAGGGCTGCCTTGTTGATTGGGGTTGGCATGAATGGTAAGCAACTGTCCGTATTCAGGCTTGCCATCGGTATTGACATTATGCAGAAGTTTATGATTGGTAAAGCTAATACGCCTGCCATCAGGTAGATGCCAGTACCAAAGGGCATCTCCTGCTGTTGTCTTGCCTGTCTGTATGACATAGCCTAGGCTTGGATCGGTATGTTGATAGCGCGGAGTGATTAGACCGTTGGTGGGGTCTGTGATGTTTTTTTTATAAAAAAAATGAATACTGCCATCGGCTGCCAAAATTTGAATGCGCTCACCTTCATCCTTAAGTTGCATTTCGTAGTCAGAGCGCCATCCCACACCAAAAATACCAATTTGCACAGCTTGAGAGTTGTAGTATCGGTTGAGGTTTAGGGCGTATTCATCGCCATGAACGCTAATGTCTTGAGCGTGTTCAAATTTGTTGCCTGATAATACATCAATAGGATTGCCTACCCCACGAGCTGCGCTGGGGCTATTGGACTGTGTGTTACTAGCTGTTTTTGGTGGGCAGGTAATACCGCCCTTGCCTGTCATATTGCAACTGACAGCAACCAATGGAGATGTGTTGATACTGGACCAAGTGGGCATACCAACAAAGAGTATGCTCAATAAAGAAAGAGGCAATGGTTTTGGCTGAAAGCATTGAGGCATAAGCATCTTCCATCATTAAACACAAGAAGGTGGATGTATTGTAGTTGAGTGTGCTGTAGCCCAATTTGAGTGTAGTGAATTTTTAGAAAACTGTCAAGATCTTATTTTGATACTAGGTTAGCTAAAATCATAATTCTACTTATTGACAAGATTTTCTTGCTATGATAGAGTTTACAAAACACTCGTTCTTTAGTAGGTTTTAAGTAAGATTATCTTTATGTAGGTAGCCCAAAATCTTATTTTTTATTTACAATTTGGCAGTTTTAATTTTATAAGATATTGAAATATTTAATAAAATTAATAGAGCGATGTTGTTATTCTTTAGTTAATCAATGGTAGGTGACTTATGAACGTATTTACAAAAAATCAACGTGGTCAAGGCATGACTGAATACATCATCATTGTCGCACTAATTGCTGTGGCTGCGATAGGTGCATTTCGCTATTTTGGTCAAACGGCTCGTAGCCAAGTGGCAGCTGCAGCGCAAGAAGTTGCAGGTCAGAATGGTAAAGCCATGAATGACAAGGCAAAAACAGCAGCAGGCGCTGCTGTCAAACAAGCTGAAGCAAATAAGAGCATGGCGAATTTTGCTGATAACAATGGTGGAGACAGCAGATAAATCGTGGTCTATCATGGCTAAAGGGGCTTCTCAACAAGGTCAGGCAATGCTAGCAATACTTGCTTTTGTTTTGGTGTTGGCAATTGCTTTGGTGTATTTGTTTAATAGTTCACAGCTATTAGCAGAGCGTGCTCAAGCAAAGGTGTTGGCAGATCATGCTGCCTACAACACTGCCACAAAGCAAGCGCAATTACTCAATGCCAATGCCTATATGAATAAAGCCAAAATTGCCAACCAACTTGCCATTGCTCAAGCAGTGAGCGTGGCAAGTTGGGCGGAATATATGGACACCCTACAGCAAAACTCAAGTGCCATTCGTAGCATTCCAGTGTTTGGCACAACCATACATCAGGCGATGCAAACCAGTGCCATGGTAGCAGAGGGTGCTAGTCTACCAATGGCTTACGAAATACCTGCCAATGCTGTTGCTACGCGTATCATTTCAATGCATCAAAATGCATTAAATAATGAGTTCTATGCAGGATCTGTGCTTAAAAAAGAGCCAAGTATCATAGTAAGAAACTCTTCTATAGGCGCAGGTTTTCGGGCGGATATTTCTCATGTGAGCTTGACAAATAGTGTTGGTTTTACAAAAAGGTACGCAGGAAGCTTACAAGGGAGGGCTGATGATAGAATTCGCATGAAGCAAGTATTGGAGCAGTCTCGTGATGCCTTTACTAAAAGTCGTAGAAGTCGGCATCAGCGAACTGTATTAAATCTTTTTGTGCTACGCATGAGGATGGAATATCGAGGTGGCACAGAGCTTAGCGAAGATATGAATCAATGGAAAGCGGTAGATACCTTTTCTTTGCATACCGAACGGCGAAGAAGGCTACGAGGTTGGCGTAGAACAGAGGCACCTTTGGGCTATGGTAGTGTTGTTGCTAGAAAAGATAGTAGGGACTCGGACATCAATCGGCGATATGGCTATACAGATGCACCAAGGCGCAATCCAAGAGCAACACACCTATCCAAAAATGCTAGACCTAGTTGGGATGCTCGCAACCATCGTATGCCAATAGGTGAGTATGGTGTGCCTGAATATTGGGATTTAAGTCAGGATAAACTTGGTCAAGCAGATCCAATGCAAGAGTTTTCCATCTTTGTGACTAAGCAGCCAGCTAATATGGATACAACATCGGGCATGTCATCATTTCGGGTGGGGGAGACGGTGGATATCAAAACTAATAATAAACTAACCGCCATCTCTACAGCGCAGGTGTACTTTGAGCGACCAGCGCAGGATAGAGCGGGTAATAGCCATTATCTCAATAGTGGTAAGCATGAAAAAGCAAGTTTATTCAATCCTTATTGGCAAGTCAGATTGGTGGACAATCCTGCCCCAGTGATTGCAGAGGTGGCAACAAGATGAATGCAAAGGCTTCACAAGGACAATCTGTCATTGAATTTGCTATTGGTGTCATGTTGTTGGTGGTTTTTTTGCTTGGCATTCCCTTAGTGGCGAAGATTGCTAATGTTAATATTCTAAGCATTCAGGCGCTAGACTATGCAGCATGGCGTGCTCGTGCAGGCAATACCAATAACGACTCATTGACCAGAGAGATTAAGGATAGATATTTTGGTGAGACAGCACTGATTGTTGATGATGAAGAAATTATTAATTCAGGAGCGGTGTTGGGATCAGGAAGAGAAGGTCAAGCCATCTACAATAGGGAGGGTATTTTGGTGCAATACCAAAATACCACTGCCTACAATGAAATTAGACTCACGGATGCATACAGACTGCCTTACAAAGAGGGGGCGGGTATATTGACCATCACAACACCTTTGCAAAATACCAATCTGTTTCCTGAACTATCCGATTCCCTTGTTATTAAAAAAAGCTTGTATGTTAGCAATGAAACTTTGGCTGCTAAGGATGCACGGCATTCTCAAGAGCGTCTGTCAAATATGAGTGCTACAATCATTCCTTATAATACAGGTAATCAAAAAAAAGCTGCTGGCTTATTAAACAAAGTTATTTCTGTGTGGCGACCAATCACAGGCGAGCATAAACTTGCTGATGTTACAGTGACTGATAAGGCGATTCCTCAAGACCGCTTGGCAGAGTATCGTAGATGAAGTGCTTTGGTATGATTCTGGTGTGGGTGCTTGGTGTACAAATAGCAAGTGCCCATGTTTGCAATAAAGTAAAATCCATCAAAGAGGTATATGTCACTACCTTGTTTGAGAATGCCATTATTAATGGAAAGCCCATTGATTATCATGTTTTTAGAAGTCGGTGCGATTTATACTGTTTGTTTAACGCATTCAATGAACGCAATTTAGAATACACTCTTTCTGCTAACAATATTTCAGTTTACAACAAGAGTAGTGTTGCTACATTGACAATAGAGAGTATTAAAGAGGGGGTTGTTAGTGGCTACCTTACATGCTCAACACAAGCCAAACGAGCCTATATTGCCCTACCTGTCAAATACAATCTCCAAAAAGTCGTGATGGATTTACAGACAGAGGATGATGGCATTATTTCTCGCAGCTTGACTTTTTCTGGATATAGCATCAGTGAGTATCATTATCTAAAAAATGAGATTACGCAGCAGTCAAATAAAGTGGTTTTTGAGGTGGGATTTAGTCGTTATGATGTTGTAAAGAATGGCAAACCTTTGACTGTTAGATTGAGTGCTTTAGATAAAAGTGGGGGATTTATGCTGATTGTGGAGACAAAAAAATGAAAAAGTCAATACAGATGGGTTCAGGACTGGTGGAGTATGTATTAGCAACAACCGTGATAGTTGCACTTGTTTTTGGCGTGAAAATTAATGACAAGACGCTTTGGCAAGAATTACAAGCTGCTTTCCAAACCAGTCATAATAATTATAGCAAGAGTATAAGCAATTTGGATAGTGTTGATGTGGCGAAAAACAAGGCTAGGGAAAGACAGTGAAGAAGATTAACAAAAACCTTATAGCATTGGTTATTGCAATAATATTGGCATTGATTGTTGCATTTTTATTGAAAATGCTTGTGGATAAAAAGATATCTGATTCACTACAACGAGAGACTGTCAGCTATATTGTGGCGAATGCAGACTTGACTAATGGTATATTGGTTGATCCCTTTGACAGCAGCGCCTTTGCGGTGCGTAGTGACATTCCTGCCGACTTGGCGCAGTCCAATGCAATTACTCCCGATCAGGCAGATGCTATTGCGGGGGCATTGCTGTTGGCGGATATGAAACGAGGAGATATCCTAACGTGGCAGATGATTGACACGGATGAAAGAAAACAACTTGCCAATCGCTTGCTACCTGGAAGGCGAGCGCTGACCATTCCTGTAGATGCACAAAGCTCCATTTCATCCATGTTAAAGCCCAACGATCGCATTGATCTTATTTTGTCTTATGACAAGGAGGGTATTGTGGTGGCAGCACCGCTACTACAAAATGTGCGTGTTATTGCAACGGGAGATAATGTTGGAGAAAATAGCATGTACAGTGAGAGTGATAGCAACTATTACACCAATATCACCCTTGATTTGTCCATTGAGGATGTCTCTAGGGTAACTATGGCAATGGACTTGGGGCGAATGTCGGCGGTATTGAGAAATCCTGAAGACCTAAGCCATACAGATAAAGTCATTAGTCTTGAAACCTTACAACAAGAATTACGTCTTAGAACGATTAACAATCGTCAAGATACCAGTCATCCCGATCCTGATTGGGCGGCTCTTTATGAAGAGCAACTTAGAATAATGCAAGCCAATCAAAATGCCCCCATGCCTGAAGCGACTGTACTTCCTGAACCCAAACCTCAACATACTCCCAAATCCACCATCAATATTATATATGGTAATCACAGCTCAAAAGAATAAGGACAACACATGAAACTTCTGAAGAAAAAGTATTGTGCATTAGCTATCACAATGATGATATCTATACCTTTTGTGAGCAGTGCTTCGGACATTCGTTATCAGCCTATGACACTCTATGTAGGGCAATCTGAATTTATTGGTGATGACACGATTACCAATATTGCTGTGGGCAGTGATGAGATTTTGAATGCAGTTGCTGTAGGCAACAAAGGTGTATTAATCACAGGTATGAAGTCTGGGGATACAACCATCAAAGTATGGCGAGGAAATTCTTTACAAACCATTAATACCCATGTATATCCAGCCAACTTTATGAAAATGATGCATGACATTAAACAATTTATTGGTAAATATCCAAATGTTACTGCAAGCATTCTGGGGGATAAAATTGTGGTGGAGGGGGACAATCTAGATAAGGTGGATAAAGTCAAAATAGACACGTTCTTATCTCAGTTTCAGCACGTTACCAATCTAACCTCTGAACGTAGCTTGGCACCCGACCCCAATGATCAGCGTATGATTTACTTTGATATCAAGATCGTAGAGATGTCGCGTAATAATATGGATAATATCGGCATTCAGTGGGAGACGGGTATGAATGGAGTGACGCTTGGTATTGCAGGAGATTTTAAAAAAAGTGCTGTCATCCAAAACAACGGTGTTTCTATTGACAATGTATCAAGTGGAGCAAGGATATCTCCGTTTGCAACCTATGCAGGTATTGCCTCCGCACTGACTAGCAGAATCAACCTAATGCAGTCACAAGGATTGGCAAGGTTGGTTGCTCACCCTGTGCTTTCTTGCAAAAATGGGGGGACGGCAAGCTTTTTGTCGGGTGGGCAGGTACCCTATCAATCCTCTTCTGCGACAGGCACCCCTTCTATGGAGTTCAAAGATTATGGCATTAAATTGGATGTTTCGCCTGTTATTCAGACCGATGGTTCTATCGTTGCTAAGATTACAGCCGAAGTTAGTGAGCTAGATCCTGCCGTTAGTGTTGATAATGTGCCAGGTCTGCTAACGCGTAAAACACAAACCGAGTTTAGTCTTAAATCCACAGAAACTTTGGTGTTGAGTGGGCTTAATTCTACCAGCAATTCAAGCAGTGATGCCAAAGTTCCTGGTATCAGCAAGGTGCCTGTGCTTGGTAGGTTGTTTAAAAATACAAGCACTATAGATAAGCAGACGGAGCTATTATTTATGGTAACACCCATTATTTATAGCGAGAACTCTGCATCAGAAGTCATGCTAGACTCAATGATTGATGTAGGTAGTCAGGCTGTTGAGAAGAGTAATCAGAATAATATATTGCTACCAAGCGACTTCTTTTTTAGCGAAGACAATCGTATCTATTTTGATCAAGTGGAAGTAGAGCATGATTAGTATCCAAGTTGTGTGCCGAGGAGAGTCTTCTGTTGCTCGTTTTGATACTGATGCTATTTATATTGGTAAAGATACGAGCGCGCATTTGCAGATCAAAGGTTGGTTGATAGCGCAAAAACATGCGGTTATTAAAAAGCTGCCCGCAGGCTATGTGATTGAAGATTTGGATAGAGGGGCGAATGGCACCAGTGTCAATGGCAAAAAAATTGACATTTATGGACCTTTGCAGCTAAACGATGTCATTCATATTGGCAGATATGCTTTTAAAATTATTGAGATGGATGATAAGGAATTTTTGGACAAGCATACCGAGTTTGAGGTTGGTGCTGAGTTTGCACAAAACACAAAAAATACTACTCATCAACAGACGCTGTTTCAGCAGACAGATGTTAAGGAGCGCCAAGGTGTTGTTATTGATAGTAGTTTAATTGTGAGTGAAGCAAATCATGCTGATCGGCAACATGACATTCAGCTGATGAAAGAATTGCACCAAAAGCTGATTTCTTTAATGGATTTACGCCGTACAAATGTATCAAAAATGAGCGATGAGGAATTGTATCAAGAGACGTTAGCCTGCCTTGATCAAATCATTGATAGTGACTTTACCATTGACAAGAAAAATATTGAGAGAATAAAACAAAGTGTATTAGATGAGGCAGTTGGCTTAGGTCCTTTAGAGCGCTTGTTGTCTGATAAAAGTGTTTCGGAGATTATGGTGAATTCGGCAACAGAAATTTATGTAGAGCGCTATGGAAAAATTCATCTAAGCCCTCTAATGTTTAGTAGTGATCAGGCGGTTTTGGATATTATTGAACGTATCGTTTCACCTATTGGTCGGCGAATTGATGAGTCATCACCGATGGTGGATGCTCGTCTAAAAGATGGTTCGCGAGTCAATGCTATTATTCCACCTTTGGCAATCAAAGGACCTACCATTACCATCCGTAAATTTCCAGAGAAACGCCTGTCAGTCACTGATTTGGTGGAGTTGTATAGTTTATCAAAAAATATGGCAGATTTTCTTGAAATCTGTGTTAAGCACAAAAAGAACGTGTTGATATCAGGGGGAACGGGCTCGGGTAAAACAACATTGCTCAATGTGCTGTCTAACTTTATTCCTTATGGTGAGCGAGTTATTACGATAGAGGATGCAGCCGAACTTAAGCTTGACCATGATCATCTTATTTCCTTGGAGTCTAGACCTAGCAATGCCGAGGGTAAGGGTGCGGTGACTATTCGTGATTTGGTTAAAAATTCACTACGCATGAGACCTGATCGTATTGTTGTGGGGGAGTGCCGTGGTGCTGAAGCCTTGGATATGTTACAAGCGATGAATACGGGGCATGAAGGTTCTTTGACGACTCTCCATGCCAATACACCAAGGGATGCCTTGTCACGCTTAGAAACAATGGTGTTGATGGCGGGTATGGATTTGCCATTAGCAGCAATTCGTGAGCAAATAGCCTCTGCTATTGATATTATTGTGCAGCAAACCCGTTTTAATTGCGGCTCAAGAAAGATTACACATATTACGGAGGTGACAGGAATGGAGGGTAATACCATTCAACTCCAAGATTTGTTTTTGTACAAAAAGACAGGGTATGATGATTTGGGTAAGGTGCAAGGTGGCTTTATTCCTCAGGATGCCATTCCTAGTTTTTATCAAGATTTGATGGATAGTGGCATTATGCTGCGCACAGACTACTTTAGTCTATAGGGGGGCGCGGTGGGATTATTCTTGTTGTTTACAGTAGTGCTAGCAATCTTGTTTTATGCAATCTACCTTTTGGTGCTTAAGGATAACATACAAGCCTTGGATTTTTATAAAAAACCTAAGGTAATGGAGGGTATTGTTGCAGGGTTTGATGAAATCTATATTGATATCAGTGATAAAAAACATGTGCTTGCCTATGTTTTGTTGATGATGACTGTGTTGATTGTGCTGTTTTTTTTGTCAGTCAACTTACTTGTTGGCGCGATAGTGTTGGCGGCGATGCTTGCATTTCCTTTTGTCATGCTAAATATTCTAAAAAAGAGGCGGTTGGCATTGTTTGAAAAACAGCTACCTGATGCTATTGATTTGATGGCAGGGTCTTTGCGCTCTGGCAGTAGTCTTGTAGGGGCACTTGCTTTGATTGCCGAAGAGTTTCCAAAACCTCTATCCGATGAGATTGGGCTGATGGTCAGAGAGCAGAAGTTGGGCGTAAGTATGGATGAATCTCTACAAAACTTTGCTCGCAGAATGCCTTATAATTCAGTCATTTTAACTACCTCAGTGATTCGCACATCCATTGAGACAGGAGGTGAGCTGTCTGATGCGCTGAAAAATATTGCTAAGACTCTTAGAAATATTGAGCAAGCGGAAGGCAAGATTAGGGCGCTAACCGCTCAAGGTAAGATGCAGGCGTGGGTAGTGGGTTTGATGCCTGTGCTACTGATTATTGTGCTTAGCAAGATGGAGCCTGCTGCTATGAGTCAGCTATGGAGCACCAATATAGGCTATATGGCATTGGCGGCAATTATTATTTTTGAGGTATTGGGAATTCTGTTTATCAGAAAGATTGTCAGTATTGATATATAGGATGTGGTATGACGACAGATTGGCTGATTTATTTGCTCATCTTATGCATTGTGATTATCTTGACAGGTCTATTTTGGTATCTTTTTTATATTATATTGCGTGTACCTGATGATAACCGTCAATATTTGGACAAACCACCACTTGCTTATCGCGTGCTTAGCATTCCAATTGCTGTCGTTGCGTTTTATATTACCCCATTAATCAAAGAAGAGACTCGTCAGAAATATGAAGCGGCAATTTTGTACGCTGGTGTAGAATATCAATTCAAGTCAGAGCATATTATTGCAAGCAAGATTGTTGGGGCGGCGGTGTTGGGTCTAGTATTTTTACTTGGCTTGTTATGGGCAGGGCAATCAGCTTGGTTGGTATTACCCATCTTACTATTTGGGTTTCATTATCCTGATATGTGGCTAAAAGAAACTAAAATCAAACGCAATAATGCCATCTCAAAAAATATGCCATTCTTCTTAGACATGATTACTCTAAGTATTGAATCAGGTCTGAATCTAAATGGTGCCATCAAGCAAGCGGTACAAAAGGGTCCAGCAGGAGTGGTGCGAACAGAGTTTGAAAAGGTGCTTAGGGATATCAAGACTGGGATTAGTCGTAGTGATGCGATTCGCAAGATGGGGCAGCGCATTGATGACCAATCCATCAAAAGCCTGACATCCTCTATCATTCAGGCTGAGAAAATGGGGATGAATTTGGGTCCTATCTTAAGAGCGCAGGCGGAACAGAGGCGCGTGGAGCGTTTTTTGAAAGCTGAAAAGATGGCAATGGAAGCACCAGTTAAACTACTGTTTCCTTTGGTGGTATTTATTTTTCCATGCACTTTTATTGTGATTGGTTTCCCTGTGTATGTCATGATGATGGAAGCGTTTGGATAAAAAATACTTGAGGATTGAAATGTCAAACTCTGCCAAGATGATAAAACATCAAATGATACCTATGGACACCGCCATTGGCACACTTTCTTTGGTATTGGCTGATGGATTTTGGTTGCGCCTTAGGGGGTTGTTGGGGGTGCGTTGTTTGCCTGCTGGTTATGGTATGGTGCTTAGTCCTTGTGGCAGTATACATACATTGGGTATGCAAATTCCTTTGGCAGTCATTTGTTTGAATGACAAGCATCAAGTACTCAAAGTGGTAAAGTTTCTTGCACCAAATCGTCTATTGGTTGCGCCAAGAGGTACAAAATGCATTGTGGAACTGTCTGTGCAGACACCAAATATAGATGATGGTTTGATTGGGCAAATATTTTTTTAGATAGGACTGACAAGAGGTGTTTATGAAAATCGCTGCGCAAACAGGAGCTACCATGACTGAATTGCTTGTGGCATTACCACTTATTGTCCTGCTTGGCTTGATTGGTATACAGTATGCACTCATGTACAATGCCAAAAGCAATCTAAGCTACGCCTCTTATGAAGCAGCAAGGGCGGGAGCAATTCATCATGCTGATCCTATCCAAATCCAAGAAGGACTACTTAAGGGTTTGTTGCCTTATATGAGTGCAACAGGCGAGGCTAGGAGTGGAGATAATACACTGGCGGCGCAAGCGCAGATTGAAAAAATCAAACTTAATGAAGCGCCTTTTATGAAGGTGGAAATTATTAGCCCTAGTCAGGCTGCCTTTGACGATTTTCACAATGCTGAATTAGCAGCAAGGTTGTTGGCTGAAGGTGTTATTAGTCAGGGGCAAAAAGTGATTCCTAATGCAAGCAAGGACATACAGGCAGTTGAGGGTAGGGTGGGATCCGCCTCGGGCGCTACCATCCATGAGGCTAATACCCTAAAATTACGCATTACCTATGGTTACAAGCCAAAGATACCTCTTGCAAAAAATATGTTCATTTCTATTCAAAATATACTAGCAAGTACAGAGGATGCTTTTGCTTTGCACTTACTAAAAGCGGATCGTATTCCCATCACGGTGGATGTCACCGCCCAAATGCTTAGCCCTGCGGTTGAAAATGGCTTGCGTACCACTGCCTACAATCCACCAAGAGGTACCACACCAATTGGTTCAGATAGACCAATGCCTGACTTGGGAGGTATTCGTTTGCCCGAGGGCTATGAAAGTATGACTGTAGAACAAATTATCTCTATTTTGATGAATGACCCTGAAAATGGCGCAGGTCAGGTAGGTGGTGCTAAGCGCTCCTATCAAGAATGGCTCGCTATTTTGGCTGCTCTTGGAATACTAGGTGCAGGCGCTTATAGCAATACCGCCCCAGTAGACATAGGTGCGACAGGCGATTTCACCACTAACCAACAATGCACCCCCTAACCCATATGTATATGTTGTAAAAAGGCTTTTGATATGACCCAGTGCCATCACGCTTCTTTGACACCGATACCTTTAGCCATCATAACAACCCCCTTACTGGTGGCATTACCCACCATACTG